>PCCI01000013.1 GCA_002731655.1 Methanobacteriota archaeon
ACAGCCTGCGTTACAATCACTTATAGACCCGTGCGCTCTGCCGCGCTCCCGGGATGATGAGTTTCATGCGTAAGACCCCCAGATATTCGTTCACCGTACTGGTGTTTGCATTCCTGCTTTCACTGGCTGCCTCCAATGCTTCCAGCGAAGGGGCGGACCTGATAATTACTTCCCTAGATTACACTAATGATTTTGTGACGGGAGATCCTGTTACCATCGTCCAGAGCGGGCGGGATGCTGACACAGTATACAAGTATAATTTTTACGATGATGACGATGACGACTGCGACGAGCAATCGTGTATCCCTGAGAACTGGTATGCGAAGAATTTTGACGACGCACTCTGGGATTCGGGGGCAGCACCCTTCGGCAATAATGACCAGGCCGGTGCCAGTCCGGGCACGATATGGCAAACAGAGGAGGATCTGAATGACCACATCGTAATTCGCCATCACTTTACTTACAGTAATGAGTATGATGCAATCAGTGCTACCCTGAACCTGGCCTACAATAACTACTATGTCGCCTACCTGAACGGGAACCTTATTCGAGACTGCTATTCTTACCAAAACAATAATAATTGTTACCAAGGCGACACTGCATACTGGAACAATGAACTAACCTATAACGGAGGCTCCCAGTCAGGGCCTAATCAAGATTGGCTAGTCGAAGGTGACAACGTACTTGCCATACTAGGAAGAGACAGCACTTGGGGTGGGGACCCTAATCAGTGGCTTGATGTCGAGTTCGTGGTCAACGTCCAGTCCTGGAGGGAAAAACCGATTATCCTCGGTGATGACGTGTGGCTGAGGGTGATTACTTCCAACGTAGGAAACGAAACCGCTGAGAACTTCAACGTCACGCTGGCGGTCGAGGGTGAGGAGCTGGGGAATGCTACCATAACGGAACTGGCACCTAATGCTACGGCTGAAAGTGTGTTCTACTGGACTCCGGAGGCGCTCGGAGACTTTAATCTTGTGGCTTTTGCTGATGCTGGGCAAGATGTTGGAGAAAGCGATGAGGACAACAATACCCTGAATCGCACAATACACATTGGGTTCTATGCGTACAATATTGCTGTGGAATCAAACCATGTTGTAGGAAATGCTACAGAGATTTTCAGGTACAATCTAACTGTCACTAACGAAGGCGACGTGGAAGACAATTTCACCCTCTCAGCCTCAGGTATTTTCTACAATTGGGATTGGACCCTTACGCCCAACGTACTTCACCTGCAACCCGGAGGGAGCGGGAATGCGACTCTTGAAATAGTTCCGGACAGAGAGACATTGGCTGGGAATTACTCCGTGTTCATGAGTGCCAGGTCTCAGTACTATAGTGAATTCAGAGAGAACGTAGTCCTGAGTGGCCGGGATAACGAGACAGAATGGTGGTGGGCCCATTCCAATAGCAGTAACACGCGACTCTACTATTGCACGGACAATGATGAACCCGACGACCCAGATTATGAATGCGATATTAGCTGGACCGAACTAGACTTCGACTATGATGACAACTGGACCCTTGACCCGGCACCCTTCGGAGATACCGACATAGGCAATGTAGACAACAACACGGTCTGGCAAGGCAACAGTTACGCCTACTTCCGCCATATATTCACTATCGATAATATTTCGGCTTACGAAGGGGGCAGCCTGAGCCTGAATACTGCGGCAAACAACTACGGAACCTACTACCTGAACAGCCAGATAGTGTTCAATGACATGCGGCAGGGTCAGGGCCACACCGCGAATTACTGGAACGATGAAACCCTGTTTGGACCCGAACTCTTGCAGGAAGGCGAAAATATCCTGGCATCAGTAGTCCGGGAAACTGGAAACACCCAGTGGTTTGATGAGGAAGTCGTGGCTGTTTTCTCCCAATCCGCAGCCTGGGATTTCGTTCCGCTACCACTAGAACTGGAAATGGAGATACTGCCGACCTATAATTTCTCGCTCTCGGCCCCCATTAGCAACAAGCAGATTCCGGACGACACTAACTACACCTTTGAAGTCTGGATTACCAATCTAGGAAACATCGGAGATACCTATGAGATGGTAGTCACACTAAACGACACCTACAACTTTACAATCCTTAACTACACCACTACTGAAATGCACAGCGTTGTTGGAGAAGGTGCAATAGGTTACATTAATGTCACCATGCGCGACCTTATCGAGGAAGACGCGCGTGGCGGTTTCAATGTTACTGTAATTTCGCGCAACTCGACCGAACAACTCACTAAATGGATTGAGCTGACTGCAATGCTCTATATCGTGCCTGACACACTGCGTCCTGTTACGGAGGCTATAACAGATCCACTCGTCAACTCGACCTCGTTCCAGGTAGGGTGGGAAGTAGCCGAATGGTATCGCCTCGACGATGTGCTCGGCAACGACACCTTGGTGGTGACCGTCGAATACCGGCGCGACAACGGCAGCGGCAGCTGGGAGGAGTGGCAAGTGTGGCAGGTCTTCACGGCCGAGGACGAGGACAATCCGCTCGGCAGCGGGAGCGGAACCTTCTCGCTGGGCGAGGACGGTCGCAGCTTCCAGTTCCGGGCAACCGGCCTCGACGATGACGGGCTGTTGGAGGACAAGACGGGACGCAATGACACCGAGACGCTGGTCGACACAACCCCGCCAACGGTCGCCGTTTCCAGCGACCCAGCTGGCGCGCTGCTCAGCACCAACTACCTCGAGCTGAGCTGGGAGAGCAGCGCCAGCGACCTTGCGGGCTACGACCTGCAACATTCGTTTGACGGCGGAGCGTGGGAAACGCTGCTGGCCGACTCGCTCGCGACGCGCTACGACTACTACGTCACGGCCGACGGCAGCCACGCCTTCCGCGTCATCGCGAGCGATGACGCGGGCAACCGTGGCGTGCCCGACACGCCCCAAATCAGCATGGTCATCGACACCGCAGCCCCGACGGGGAGGCTCGCGCCGCTGGAGCCGCTGACCGGCGCGCTAGCGGTGACGTTGCTGCCATCGCAGGATAACGCCAGCAGCTACAACCTGAGCTATGCGCGGATTGCCGAGGAGCAGCTGCTGACCGCCATCTGGGCGTGGCAGGAGCTCGGCAGCTGGAACTCGACGCAGTCGCACGATTTCGACGTCGTCGACGGCTACGCCTACTACTTCCGCTACACACCGGTCGACGCGGCGGGCAATGTCGCCGACCGCGACTCCCTCAGCGCAACTTACAGCGGCGACGGAAACCCGGGCCAGTCGTTTCCACTGCTGCTCCCCGCTATCATCCTGCAGGGCGACCCGCAGCTCACCGTGCACGCTGGCCTGACGGANCTGGCNCGNAGCNANGNNCNGGGNATGGTNCTCAGCANCCANTNNTANTACGACGCGGCGACTGCGACCATCCAGTTCGGGAATGGCGCGAGCGGCTACCTGCCGACCGAGGGGGAATCTATTACCATCGCCTGGAGCGGCTACGATACTGCGACGCTGGTTGACCGCACCCCGCCCTCCGCCCCGCGCAGCTTCCAGCTGACGCTGGCGCCCGACGGGAGCGCGCAGNTNCGGTTCCTCTATTCTGCCTCGGACGACGTGGTCGAGTATCGCATCANCCGCAAGGATTCGCCCAACGCNACCGGCGACCTGCTCNCGACNCTNGCCNNCAGCGAGGGGTACCTGACGCACGTCGACCAGCCGCCGGGCGAACAACTCTGGATTTACCGCGTCGTGGCCGTCGACCGCAGGGGGCTGCTCTCGCCCGCGGTCGAGGCGACGGTCGACCTGACACCAGCGGTGCAGCCACCNACGGACGGCGACGATGAAGCGGNGCTGCCGCTGATGACGCTGCTGGCGGGCGCGGCGCTGGTGCTGGGCGGTGGAGCGGCGGCCTGGTGGTTCACCCGGCCGCCGCCCGTGGCCGTCGCGCCGGTGCTGACGAGTGTCGCGTCGCCCTTCACCGCTGCCGACGAGGGACTTCTTTGCAGCGGGTGCGATACCATCTTCACTCCCGACGAGGGGGAGACGCTACACTGCCCCGGCTGTGGGCAGGTCGGGCCGCCCCCTTCCTGAGCGCTGACGCAATCTTATAAAGCGCATTACAACATGCGGTAGACAACCGGAGGTTGATATGTCGCTGGAGGAAATCGATGACCTGTTCTACCTGCTCGAAAATCCGACGCGTCGGCGCATCCTGCAGCTACTCTCCCGCGAGCGGCTCTACCCGCTGCAATTATCGCGCGAAATCGATGTCAGCCAGCAGGCGGTAGTCAAGCACCTGCACATCCTCGAGGAGCATGGCATGGTCGCCTCGCGCGACGAGCCGAGCGACCGTGGGCCCAACCGGCGCGTCTACCGCGCTTCGCGTTCGGTTTCGCTGCATATCGACGTCGGCCCCACGACTTTTCGCGAGCAGGCGGCGCCGATGGCCGAGGACGCCGAGCTGAGCACCGAGCAGTTGCGCATCCGCAGCGCCATCTCCGAGGCGCGTAGCATGGAGCCGAGCGCCCGCATGGACCTGCTGGCGCGCGTCGGCGAGGATTTACGGCACTCACTGCGAGACCACGAACAGGAACGGCAGCAGCTGCTGGCGCTAATCGGCGAGCTGAACAGCGAGGTGGGGCGCTGTAGCCGCAAAGCGGACTGCAGCTACGACGAGCGGCGACTGCTGCACCACATGCTGCAAAACCCCAACTACACCATCGAGGGGGCTGCCGCCGCGCTGGGACTGCGCGAAGCTGAAGTGCGGCTGCTGCTGGCGGGGCTCGAGCAGCGCGGGCTCGCCCGCTGAACATTAAATAGGGGAACTAAATCGACGGATGATGCGAATTCTCTACGGCACGCTGGTGCTGTTGCTCGTCGCCACGGCGACCCACGGCGAGGCAACCTACCGCGTCGACGGACTGCCGCTCGACTACGCCCTCGGCGAGGTGTACGAAATCACGCTCACGGTGAGCGACCCCGGCGCGGTGACAGGGGTCACAATCACGACCAACAACGGCTCGCTCTCCGCCGTTAATGAGTTCGGCGAAGGTGAGGCGCATGATCTGCAATTCGGCGCCTCGGACGACGGCTGGAGCTTCTTCTGGCAGGCACCCGCCGACGCACACGAGCTGGGCGAGGGCGAGGCGGAATTCAGCGTCACTTTCGCCGGCGAGGATGACTCTACCTGGGCAAGCTACGAAACGGTCGTGCGGCCGCCACCAATCCACGCCGAGGACGAGGAGGCGACGCCCGAATGGGCGCTGCAACTGGCGTGGGGCGGCGTCGCGCTGACAGGAATCCTGGCACTGGCTGCGGCATTCATACTGCGGCGCGACTGAAGCGGCTATCGTCGAGGGCGCGGGCGCAACGTATATATCGGCCGACAAACGTCCCTGATACCTGCCTTCGGGCAGAGGACATAACTATGAAACGCAGAATTGTGAACGATGAGCAGGCGGTTTCACCTGTGATTGCGGTCATCCTGATGGTCGCAATTACGGTCGTGCTAGCCGCTGTGCTATATGTGTGGGCCTCCAGCTTCCTGGGTGGCACCACTAAGAACGCGCCGACCGGCAGCACCATGGCAACCAAGACCTCAGGGAACGTCTGGATCGTAGAAATGATCAAGCTGAACCCGCAAGTCTCGGTGAACTCGGTCCACTGGTACCTGCTGGACATCCAGGGCAACACTGTCAGTGATGGTCTGGTANCGGCAGTCTACGGCTATTATGCCGGTGAGGGCAAGGGCGTCATCTTCGTCGACAACGACTTCGATGGCAAGCTGAGCCCGGGCGACAAGTTCGAGGTCCACCCCGGTGAATCCGGCTCAGATCTCGAGAACACGAACTCGGTAGACGACTACAAGTTCCGTCTCAAGTTCGAGCCCACCGGCGACACCATCGGCTACGACACCCCGCTGTCATAGACCTGACGGGCTGAACAGCCAAACAGGGGCGGCCCACAGCCGCCCCACCCCTGCCGTGAGCGGCGCTAGCTGTGCTAGTAGCGTCGCCCGGCAGACCCCATTTTTACAACTTCAGCTTAGCTCGAAGTGTGCGCACTCTAATCGTACCGCTCCCTGCGAGAGCTGGCTGACGTAGCGTACGCAATCCAGGTCGCCGGCGCCGAGCCGCGCCAGCAGCAGCGCGCCGGTCTCGCGCTCGCAGGTCGCCTGCGCCCCATCGGCGAAGCTAAAGATGTGGAAGCCACCGAATAGCGCCTGTGGTCGCTGCGTCAGGTCAAGGGCGAGCAGCAGCCGCTCGCCCTCTCCCTCCGCGTCGTGCAGCAGCGAATAGTCGCCCGCACCGTAGCGTTCGTGGCGGCAGCCGCGCAACTCCCAGCGCGCGTCGGTCGCCTGCGCCAGCCACTCGGCCAGCGCGGGAGAGCGCCAGAAGTCGGCGAGTAGCGGCGGCCCGGTCGCGCGGACCACGAAGCCAGGCCGCTCCTCGCGCTCGAGCTGCCCGGCAGGCGGCAGCTCCGGGAGTTCGGCGAGGACGCCGGAGAGCTGCACGACACGCTCGCGCGCAAGTTGCTCGCTGAGCGCGGCGAGCGCCGCTGGGTCGCGCCACGCAGAGGCGATGGGGAATTCAGCCATGATACCACCCCGTCACCGTCAGCCGCTGCACGTCGCCGACTACCTCGGCGACCTGGTGCCACGACCGCGGCGAGACGCGGAACAGNACCAGCGAGTTGAACTCGGGGATGATGCGCTTCACGACGCGGCCGGCGACGTCGCCAGCCGCGTCGAACAGCTCCAACGCGCCACCGTCCTGCTCGCGTAGCCCGCGCGTCAGGTGCAGCGACCAAGCAACCTGCCGCCCTTCGACACGGTCGTCGTGCGGCAGCAGGTAATCGCCCTGCGCGTAGACGTAGGCGGCGAGGTCGAGGCTGCACANCGGGGGCGTGTCGAACGCCGCCGCCNCCCNGGAACGCCAGGCGGGNTCGCCCAGCGCTCTGCGCAGCNCCGCCAATTGCGAGGCTGCGCCCAGCTCGCGCGTCGAGGAGTAGCTGAACAAGTCGGCCTCGCCCGGCTCGAATTCCTGCCCGGCCAGCCACTCCAGCTCGNCCGCGACAGCGTCGAGGTCGAGGAAGTCACGGACGACNGCGTGCGGAAATGGCTCCGGAATTACCTCAATATTATGACTGCGCATCNAGCCACCCGCGCATGCCGCGCACCGAACCGAGGTGCGTGCCGGCCTGGTGCGGCCCCATTCCCNGCTCAGTCTGCGCNAACCGGGGTCGCTCCGCCAGCAGCCGCGCCGTCGTCGCGGCCGCGTCCTCGCCAGCGGCGACACCGTCGNNGACTAGCGCCANCCACGCCTCGAACTCCTCGCGCACTTGCNTGATGGCTGCGCCGTTCCCGGCTGGNCGCGGGCCGAAGTGGGTGTAGTACANCCACTCCGCATCAAGCGCCGCCAGCNCGTCAAGCGACTTCAGGGCAAGCGCATGGTCGTAGCGCGGCGGCGTGACCGGGAAACNGCAATTCAGCTCAGGATACCAGAGGCCGAGCGCGTCGCCAACGAAGACTTCGAGGTCGGCGACCCACGCGACGTGGTGCGGCGCATGGCCCGGCGTGTGCAGCGCCCTGAACTGCGTCGTGCCNAGGTCGATAACGCCGCCGTCCTCGACGGCGGCGACNCGGTTCCGTGGGATGGGGAGCGGCTCGCCGTACAGTTCGGCAATCGGCCCAAGGAAGGCNCGGCTGCCCTCCCAGAGCCGTTGCGGGTCGAGCACGTGCTTCAGCGCTTTCGGGTGAACCAGCGCTCGCGCGTTCGGCAGCTCGCGCAGCAGGTGGCCACCGCCGCCGAAGTGATCGAGGTGGATATGCGTCGGCAGCACCCAGTCAATCTCTCCCGGCGTGAGACCGGCCGCTGCGATGCCCNCCATGAGNTGCTCAAGCGCGCAGGCGGGNCCGGTCTCAATTATGGCGTTTTTCTCGTCGAGCCATATATAAATAGTGATGAAGTCGGGAACACCATCCGGCTGCAGATCGAACCAGACCAGGTGCTCCGAGTGGCGGTGCAGTTCCACGNGCCCGCAGCGGTAGAGGGGTAAAACTGCGCCGTCGGCCTTAAACCGGGGGCGCCAATCGCGTGGCCCGTTGAGTCATGAAGTATATCATTGTGACTGGCGGTGTCCTTTCCGGACTGGGAAAGGGCGTAACCGCCTCCTCGATTGGCGTGCTGCTGCAGCGGGCCGGATACCGCGTTACCGCGGTCAAGATGGACCCCTACCTGAACTGCGACGCAGGGACCATGAATCCTTACGAGCACGGCGAAGTNTTCGTCATGACCGACGGTTCCGAGGTCGATCTGGACCTTGGCAACTACGAGCGGTTCCTCAACTGTAACCTCACTGCGGTGCACAACATCACGACCGGAAAGGTATTTCGCTCCGTAATCGAGAAGGAACGCCGTGGCGACTATCTGGGNCAGACCGTCCAGATTATACCGCACGTCGTGCGCGAAATCGTCGACGCGATGCGTGACGCGGCCGAGAGCGCCTCGGCCGAAATCTGCCTGGTCGAGCTCGGCGGCACGGTGGGCGACATCGAGTCGATGCCTTTCATGGANGCGGTGCGGCAGCTGCACCGCGAGGAGAGGCACGAAAACGTGATGTTCATCCACACCACGCTGGTGCCGGTGATTGGCGCTGTCGGCGAGCAGAAGACCAAGCCGACGCAGCACTCGGTCAAGGAGCTGCAGGGGCTCGGCATCCGGCCAGACGTAATCGTCGGCCGCTCGACCGACCCACTCGAGCCCGATATCGCGGCCAAGATTGCCTTTTTCGCTGACATTCCACCCGAGAACGTGGTTTCAGCACCCGACGCCGAATCAATCTATGATGTCCCGATACACTTCGTCGACCAGCAGATTCCGCAGCTCATCGAGGAGCGACTAGGGCTGAAGCGGCGTGAGCCCGACATGACGCAATGGCAGAACTTCACCGAGCGCATCAGCAACGGCACGCGCGAAGTGGAAATTGCGCTGATTGGCAAGTATACCGACCTCAAGGATTCCTATATTTCGCACGAGGAGACGCTGCGCTACACCGGCGCACTGGAGGATTGCCGCGTCCGCATCCGCTGGCTCGAGGCGCCTGACCTGGAGGAGGCGGGAAACGCCGCGGCACTGGAAGGCGTCAACGGCGTCGTCGTGCCGGGCGGATTTGGTAACCGCGGTGCCGAAGGCAAAATTATGGCGGCGCAATGGGCACGCGAGAATCGCGTGCCCTATCTCGGCGTCTGCTTCGGCTTCCAGCTAGCGGTCATTGAATTCTGCCGAAACGTCCTCGACCTTAAGGGGGCGAATTCCAGCGAGCTGGACCCGGATTCGCCCCACCATGTCGTGGACCTGCTGCCAGAGCAACGCGAGGTGACCGAGATGGGCGCCACGATGCGGCTGGGCGACCACGACGTGGCGCTCGACGAGGGTGTCGCGAGCAAGCTTTACGGCAGCGACTCAATCCAGGAACGTCACCGCCATCGCTTCGAAATCAATCCCGACTACATCGAGCGCATCGAGGCAGCAGGAATGCGATTCACCGGCCGCGACACCTCGGGCCGCCGCATGGAGGTGCTGGAACTGGAGGGGCACCCCTACTTCCTGGCATCTCAGTTCCACCCCGAGTTCAAGTCGCGTCCCGACGCGCCTTCGCCACTGCACCTGGGGCTGGTGCGCGCAGCGCTCGAGCACGCAGCATAAGTTTATAACTGGCCAGAGCCCCTCGGGGGCATGTCCGAAGAGGATGGAGAATACCCTGAATTTACCGCCCCGGCACCCACGGACGAGAGCGACGGCCCCAATGTGGGCGTTATCCTTGCCGCTGTTTCTGGCTTGCTGGTAGTGGTTGGCTTCTACTTCGGGTTCACCAGCCTGCAAGCAATGGGCGATGGGCTGGTAGCTGCCGACATGGACGCGCAGCAGGGGCAGCTCATGCTGGGCTACCTGCTGATTACGGGCGGCATATTCCTGGCGGCGCTACTCTCACTGGGCGGCGTTATTCGCGGCTTTTTCTCCAGCGACTAGACCGTTGCGGTCCGTTCGAACTCGATATCCAGCAGGCCGTCGCTGAGCAGGATTGTATAGCTGAAGGTGGTCGTGCTACCATCAGTGCTGCTTGAATCCAGCTTCAGGGCCAGCGCATAGCCATGCGCCGCGAAACTGTTCTCGAACTCCCCTGCTGCCGCAGCGAACGCCGCCTCGGCAGTCGCGCCGCCATCCAGCTCGGCGTCTAGTGCCGGTGGCAGGTGTGCGTCGAGCATTGTCAGTAGCGGTGCCGGGTCGTGCCGCTCACCCTGGTAACGGCCCAGATTGGCCGAGTGGGAAACCGAAATCGAGATGGTGAGCACCGTCAGCGTCATCAGCAGGCCAGCTATCATCAACATCTGGCCGCGGTTGTTCATGCTGTCCCCCGCGGGCCATACCAGAGGCTCAGCTCAAGCTCCCACAGCTCAGAGCCAACCCAGACCAGCCGAAAGGCGATGCTAACCGTCCCTTCTGGCGTGCCGCGCTCGACCAGCGTCTCACTACTCCCACCATGCGCCCCCGTCAGGCGATAGCTCGCCGCCACCGGCAGTCCGCCGTCCAAGTACGACAGCAGCGCGCTGCTATTATCCTCGCTGAGCCAAGTCGCGAGCGTCGACTCACCTGCGTCAGTCTGCCACTCATCAAGTACCTGCAACAACTGCATCCCCTGATGGCGCAGATTGTCGTCGCCAACCCGGGTCGCGTCGCTGGCTGGCAAGCTGATAACCGCGACGTTGACCGCCGAGGTGAAGAGCGTCGCGAGCAGCAGGACCTCCAGCACGTGCATCTGCGCCGCGCGGCCGGGTAACTTCATTTCAGCCGATAGTACCAGGACTGATGACAGATGTGGCGATTCCCATCACTTCGAAGACCAGCCAGCCGATAAAGAGCAACATCGAGGAACGGTTGAACGCCGAGTAGAGCTTGCCAGTGGCCATGAAACCGGCCGCCATGCCGTTGCCAATGCTCTGGACAATTATGCTGTAGAGGAATATGGTCGAAATCCAGACTTCGTTCAGGTTGCGCACCTGCAGGTTACCGATGGACATACCCTCTCCGCCGGTGGCAGAGGCGGAATCGGCAATCGCCGGGACGAAAGTGCTGGCCAAGACGAGGATAATAATCAGGTAGACCATAAACGAAACGTATACCACCATCATATAGCTGGTAACTTCCTGCGCTCGCTCGGTCTCGAGCGCCTTGATTTCCCTGGCGTCATAAGAGGCGGCGAGCAGGATGTCCGAAATGCGGCCTCCCGCGCGGTTGGCCTCATCGACCATGCGGACCGCCCGCGACACGATGGGCGACCGGACCCGTTCGGTAAACATCCCCAGCACTTCACTGAAGGAGATACCCCACGAAATCTGGGTTGACATCTTGTGTACTTCGTCGTTGAGGTTGCCATATTCGCCCCGCGCCAGCGTCTGGATAGCGACGGTCATGCTGAGACCGCCCTTCCAGTACTCGGCAAGGTCGCGCAGGAAGTCGGGGAATTTCTCCTCAACCCGCGTCCGGAGCTTGTCCTCACGCCAGCCCCAGATGCCATAAGGCAGCATCAGCGCAATCAGTGCAAAAATGTAGTAGTCAAGGGTCGAAATTTCAGGATAGTATCGATACCAGGTTGTAGCTTCTACATCCTCGTCAATACCGTTAATCAACGGGTCAGCGTCACGACTCTCGTTCTTGGCAATCGAGGGGAGGCCATACATGTAGGGCGTAATCGTGAAGGGGCCATCGTTCATGGCCTCCGGATTGTCGAACTGCGAATCACCGTCGAAATCGGTGACGACCGTTGTCAGGTCGGCCTGGTGATTCAACTGCCCCAGCGCGATGAACGCGCCGCCCATCATCAGCGAGAGGAAGACGACGACATAGATCGTAATGTCAGTCTTGCCCTCCTTCACCTCGATCCACTTCAGCGCCATGCGGTAGGTCATCCAGCGCCGCTTCTTGCCGGTCCGCTCATCGCGGTAGACCCGTTTCTCGAGATTACTTGCCATTAATCAATTGCGACCTCATTGCTCAGTGCGAGGAAAATATAGGCGAAGAAAATCTGGATTATCGGGAACATCAGGAAGACCATCATGTAGAGGTGCTCTTCCTCCAGTTTCATCCCGGACCCGGAAACCCAGAAGGTGATCACGGCCATAATCATCGCGAAAATTGGAAGTGCCACCGCCATCACCACATACGCTTCCGCAAAGAGTGCCATCTGCTGGATGACACTCTTGACATGCACCCGGTTGGCCTGCGCGTAGTATTCTGCCCGGTTCAGGAAGTAGAGCTTCAGGTTACCGCCCGAGGTAAGCGTGCCGACAATTCCCTGCAAGAACTCGGCAAATCGTTCCGAGGGCGACCGTTCGACGGCCTCCTTGAGCGTCGTCACCAAGTCACGAGCCATGAACTCAACAGAGTGGTAAACCCAAGCCGCATCCTTCGAAATCTCACCGTAAATATCCTCACTACGAGCGAGCGATTTGAAAATCATCGCCGGCGTTGCATTAGCCGCCGCCATCGCTGCTGTGTAGCTGGCGGCGAAGGGCAGCTTGCGGTCCATGTCCGTGGCGCGCGAGCCAACTCTCAGCCCGGGCTCGAGCCAGTTCACCATCGCTATCAGCAGCGGCAGTACGATAACCAGCACCAGTGCTAGGATAGCCTGTATGAATTCCGAGACGATGATCGGCTCACCGTCTGGACCAGTCATTTGCGCTAGGAATGGAACGCCGACGACGATGAAAGCAAACACCAGCGCCAGCCCAGCGATGAAAGTAGCGAAAACCTGCATTGCGGCGTGGGCAACGTAGCCTTCGGGCAGCAGCGGAATGCGCGCCTTCACGAGCTGTTGCTTGAGCCCGAAGGAATTCTTGGTCAGCAAGCGACCCAGCCAGCCGAAAAGGAGCAGGCTGAGTGACTGCAGGCCGCTTAGAACCACCGGTGCCACCAGCGCGGATTGGCCGAGTGCTCAACGCGCTTCGCCAGATTGCTCTGTAGATTGGTCAGCGCATTGGCCTGCCGGGCCTCTTCCTTAGCCGCTTCCTTAGCCTGCTTGTCTGGACTGGAGGAAAGCTTGACCTGCTTGGCTTCGGCCTTGGCACGCTTCGTTAGCTCGCGGTTGCACGACTTCAACAGTCGTCCCGCCTCACGTACTGAGAGACTGGATACGTCACCGATACCAAGCTGCGTCGCAGCGGGTGTAAGCTGCCGTAGCGGAGCATAGCGCGCCTGCGCCTTCAGCATATCACGCTCGAGATAGGCGTCTGACTTGGCGCGGCGAGTCGCTTCCTTCGCCTCGAGCTTGGCGCGCTTGGCCTCGTCGTCAGTATCAGCCGCCCGAGTATCGGCCTTCGCGCGAGCCGCCGCCTCCTTAGCGAACCGATTCTGGAACTTCTCCTGCACCCCGGCCGGGAACTCGGTGATATCGACACCCTCATCGGCTGCGCCAGCACCGCTCAGGTCAAGGTCACGCTCCTTCACCTTGCGGCGGCGCTTGCGACCGCCCACCTGCAGGTCAGCATAGACCCGGCGCATCACGTCCTCGGGGTGGACGTAGTACTCGGCCACCACCCGGGCGAAGTCGCGGTAGTCACGGATGCTCTTCTTGAGGCACCACTCGATGACCAGCTGTCGCCGCTTGATTTCGTCCATGATTTCGACGCGGTTCAGGTTGGCCTTCAACATGATTTTCTCAAGCACGTAGGACTTGCCGGTGAAGACAAACTCATCGGTGGCGTTGTCCCAGCGGAATGCCTCGTTGGTCAGCAGCTCGTGCGAATGGGGGTCAATGCCGATAATTTCGACGATGTTCTTGTTGCGCCGCACGCGCTTCCCACCGACGCGGGTCTGAATCTGGATTGAAATCGCGTCAAGCGACGGAATCAGCACGCGCGGAATCTCAATCGGCTTATTCTCAAGCCGGTGCACCAGGCTCTGGATTGAATCGGCGTGGAAGGTGGAATAGGTAGTGTGCCCAGTCGCCATGGCCTGGAACAGCACGTACGCCTCTGCACCACGGATTTCTCCCACAATGATGTATTCCGGCCGCTCACGCAACGCTGCCCGCAGCAGGTCGTACATGTCGACCACTCCTGCCGCCTTGGCGCCCGCCATAGCGGACTCACCACCGAAACCCTCACGGGTACAGCCAGGAATCCAGTTGGGATGCGGCAGGTTCAGCTCACGCGTCTCCTCAATACTCACAATTTTGTGCTGCCACGGCAGGAAGAGTGAGCAGGCATTGAGGGAAGTGGTCTTGCCGGAAGCAGTACCACCGACAAACAGCATCGACATGCCGTACTGCATCGCGAGCCAGAAGAAGGCAATCTGCATTGAGGAAAAGGTCTTGAACTCGAGTAGGTCCACCGGCGTGAACGGTTCGTCACGGAAACGCCGGATGGTAAAGGTCGAACCTTTCGTGGAGACCTCACGGCCCAGCGTCATGACGATACGCGAACCATCCATCAGTGTCGCGTCGAGCAGTGGTTCAGCAATCGAGATGTGCTTACCGCAGCGCTGTGCCATGCGGATGATGTATCGCTCCAGCTCAAACTCGTCCGTCCAGAGGACATTGGTCCGCAGCGACTCGAAGCGCCGGTGGTAGACGAACACCTCGACGCCGGGGCCGTCGCAAGAAACGTCCTCGATATTCGGGTCGTGCATCATGGTATCAATCAGGCCGTAGCCCACCAAGTCACGCTCGATGTAGTAGTGGATTTTCTCGCGGTTGCTCTTGCGACTCGGAAGCCGGTATGCGTCGAGGATGTCGTCAACCGCCTGATGCAGGAACTCGTCCTGCCCCTCTTCGAGGGTTTCGCGGCTGATATTCAGCGCCCGCTGGAGCACATCCTGGATGGTCTGCAGGTCCTGTTTCTCCTGTTCGGACGCTTTTGGTTCGACGACATAGTAGAAGCGAGAGTAATCACGCTTGTCGAACAGGATGCGGACGTAGGAGAAGGGGGGCCTTACGGGGTAGGTATCAAGTTCCTCGAAATCCTCGCCCAACTCGATGTCGTCCATGACGAGGTCATGGATGACGCCCGCCTTCTCGGCCGCCTTGCGGGACTGATCCTGCTGCTTGCGCTCCTTGCGCAAGCGCCGTTTTTCACGCCATGAAAGCTGGCTCTCGTCGACCGTTTCCTCAGTCGGCGATAGCATACCGAGAGGGGCTGATTCTGTGTCAATTGAGTCGCCGGCAGCTCCCATCCTTACTCGTCTATCCTGCGGTCAGGGTGACCACTTGGGATGTTGCGTCATACTGCACGACTATATAAGAAGTGCTAGAGTACACTTTCCCCTCTATAGCCGTGGCTGGCGCAAGCGGAAAATCCGCTGTGTATCGACCCCCCACAGGAGCCTTGCTGACCACTTTCAGGCCGGTCTCGGTGCCGATTACCGTGTAGAGCACGCCGTGCTCCTCGGTGGCGGCGGGAATATTCAGAGTGGCGTCAATTCCGGGATAAGCACGGACCATCGCGAGCAGCTCCTCAACCAGTTGCTGCAGTCGCACGCCCACCTGTTCCACCTCTTCCTGTGCCGTGAAGGTGTGGTTGCCCTTCAGCACGTCGGCGACCGCCATGGTCACCGCCGACAGCAGCAGTACTGCCAGCAACGAGGTGTAGATGAACCCTATTTCCTGCGCGCCTGACTCAGCGCAATCCAAACGATACATGCACCGTCCTCTCCATCAGGCGTAGGTCTAGCGAGGTCGTCTGTGTCAGGTAGACCTCGTCATTCTGCAGGTCACGGCTGAATCCCCACTGGGACTGGAAGAAGCCGTAGGTTCCATACTGTGCATCGCCATCCACGACGATACGCAGGCTGTAAGCCTCAATACTCCCGGAATCGCTGCCGCCCTGGTTGCGCAGCGAGAAGTCGAAGTTGGAGGGGCCAGTCATACTGCTCATCTGCGAGCCGCTGTTGTTGTACGAAACTAGGTATATCGACAGCGCATCCACGTTTCCGCTGCCGCGCACCAGCGGGCGGTCCTCGAAGTAGTACCCGCCACCCGGCTCATGCGACAGTACCGCACCGTTGAACAATCGCATCTGGAACTGCCCTGCCGTCGAGCGGTACTTGTAGGAGAGGACATCCTGCATGTAGTAGCGGAACTCGCCAATGGCGGTACCGTTGGCGGCAGCAGCGGTACCGGTCACGCCCGCCACGATGGGCGGCAGCGGTCCCAGCCGGTTGCCGTCGGTGTCACCGCTCCATACCGTCCCGTTGGGATAAGTGATGGTGACCGTCAGCGTCGCCACGGTTTCGGTCAGGTCCTCGACGCGCAGGATTGTGGCGCCCGCTTCCACGTTACGCGCCGAAAGCTGCGCCCAAGAAACGGTGCTCCAACAGAGCAGCAGGTCTTCCTGCGCCTTCTTCAGCGTGAAACTACCCGAGCCGAGCGAGACGGTCGAGGTGCGCGAGGCGCCCTCACCCTGCAGCAGCACCTGGTCCATGTCAGCGTCCAAGTTGAGCAGGTTGGAGCGCGTCGTCGCATACTGCGCCCACGCCTCGTTGTTCTGGATTTGCGGGATACCCCACGCCAGCATAGTACCTACGATGGTGACCATCATTACCATAATCAGGATGGTACCAATAACCTGGCTTACACCATCCTCGTCGCGAGGCAGGAGCTGACGCTTCACGCCTTCACCACGCGGTGGGGGACTAAAAAGCGTGCGTGCCGAACAGCGCTATAAAAGTCGCTACTGCGCCTCGAGCCAGCGCTCGGCGTCTATCGCCGCCATGCAGCCCATTCCGGCCGCAGTCACCGCCTGCCGGTAGCGCGTGTCGACGACGTCGCCCGCCGCGAATACGCCCTTCACGGAAGTCATCGAGTGCTGCTTCCAGAGCAGGTAGCCCGAAGCGTCGGTCTCAAGCTGCCTGTCCAGGAAGCTGGTAATCGGCTTGTGGCCGATGGCGATGAACGCCCCTTCGCAGGTGAAATCCTCCTCGCTGTCGTCAGCGGTCGAGCGCAGTCGCGCGCCGCGGAAGTCGCCCTCCGCGCCGAGCCAGCCGGTGACCGTGTGGTTCAGCTTCCAGGCGATACGCGGATTGTCGCGGGCGCGTAGCCCCATAATCTGCGACGCGCGTAGCCCCTCACGGCGGTGGACAATCGTCACCTTGGGGCAGAAACGGGTCAGGAAAGTCGCCTCCTCCATAGCCGAGTCGCCGCCACCGACAACCATGACTTCCTTGTCGCGAAAGAAGGCGCCGTCGCAGGTGGCGCAGGTCGAAATCCCGCGCCCCTTGTGCACTTCCTCGTTCTCGACACCGAGCCAGATGGCCTCGGCGCCAGTGGCGATAATCAGCGCCTCCGCCTGCCAGGACTTATCGCCGCTGGTGACCCCGAACGGTCGGTGCGAGAGGTCGACGGAGTCGACGTTGCGGTCGAGGATGCGGGTGCCGAACCGCTCCGCCTGCGCGCGCAGCTGCATCATCATCTCCGGTCCCTGAATGCCTTCGGGGTAGCCGGGGTAATTCTCGACGTCGCTGGTGAGCATCAGCTGCCCGCCGCTGGCGTAACCGGCGAAAAGCAGCGGCTCGAGCATCGCCCGCGACGCGTAGAGCCCGGCGGTGTAGCCGGCCGGCCCGGACCCGATGATTATCAGCTTCTCAACCATTGCTGCGCCAGTCGGGCCGGTGGGTTAAGGTTTCACCCGAAATGGCGCGCGCTGACGATGAAACCGGTGTGCCCCAGCATGCGGTGTTGCGGTCGCAATGATTGCGGTTTCGGCTCCCAGTCGCGCTGCAGGTTTTCCAGAACGCGCAGCTCGCCCCACCCTTCGAGCGTCCTCAGAAGCTGCGCCACCTGCGGGGTCGTCGGGAGGTATGCCACCAGCCGCCCGCCGGGCGCGAGCGACGCGGCGGCCCAGCCGACCAGCTCCCACGGTTGCGGCAGGTCCAGCGCAACAGCGTGGCATTCGCGGGGATCAGTTTCGGGCGTCAGCGATTCCGGGATTACCTCGATCAGCGCCGCGTGCGGGCTGCGTTGCAAGTTGCGCTCGAGCACCTGTCGATGCGCCGGCCGCGGCTCGAAGCTCGCGACTCGCCCGTCGGGGGCGACCGCACGCGCCAGCGCCAGCGTCAGCCCGCCCGAGCCGCCACCCGCCTCGACCACGCTGTCACCCGGCTCCAAGGCAAGCGCCCACGTTATCCACGCCAGGTCGCGCGGCAGGATTACCTGCGGGCCGCGCGACAGATTCGCCTCGAGGTCGGGCAGCGTCGGCTCGAACAGCCGCGCCGGGGTGCCGACTAGGTCGAACTCCTCACCGAGGGGGGCGGCGCGCAGCACCGCCGAGTGGAAACTGCCCAGTCCGGGCAACTCCTGTTTCTCGGCATTGAGGTTTACAAGGTGCGTTTTTCCCTGCGCCAGCAGCAGCCGCCAGTTCGCCATGCGGGGTCAGCTGCCGCGGTATTAGAGCCCTAGCTGCGCGGCGACCTGCTCGTCGGCTGCGGCGAGGAATTGCTCTTCTGCGTCGAGGGGGACAGTCGCGCCCGCCGCGATGGCGTGGCCGCCGCCGATGCCACCGCACTTGCCGGCGGACTGCGACATGACCTCAGCCAGGTTGAGCCCGCGTTCGATGAGCTCGGGCGTCGCGCGCGAAGAGACAATCAGCTCGCCGTCGCGTGGCGAAAGGCCGATGGCGGGCAGCGAGCGGTCGAGGAAGTAGCCCAGCGCCAGCCCGCAAATCGTGCCTTTCAGCGCCGGCTCGCTGGTGCTAAAGTGCTGGATGGCGTTGCGCCGCTCGAACTTCGCCGCGCTGAGCAGCGCGAGCAGTTGCTTGCGCTGAGCCAGCTCATGCGCCCCCGCACGGCTACGCGCCGCCGTCGAGCCGAGCAGCAGCGCAATCCCGGTCGAGGTGTCATCCTGCCGGCCGCTGGCATCGACCAGCGACGCCAGCTCAGAGACGGTGCAGCCCCATCCCGGCAACTGATAGCTGGGCGCGAAAAGCTGCTTGCACTGCTCGCTCCCGGCGCCCTGCTCGAGCAGCTTCAGCGCCAGCCAGTCTGCCAGCCGCGCCGCCTCCTCGCCCGCAAGGCCATCCGACGCCGCGGTGGGGTCGAGGCCGATTTCGCGCAGCGCCTCTTCCGCCGCAGTGGGCTGCCCGGAGACGCCGACAAGGTACGGCTCGAGCGACCCCTCCAGCGCCTCGGCCAGGCTCGCGCCGTGGAGCGGAAGTTGCTGCTTTTCTTTTAAATAATTATCTTCAGTAGCCATATTGGCGATTTCGAGGTTCCAACCCTTCCATCCACCGGTCATCTGGCGGTCGCCGCAGGCTCCCGCCAGCGCGATGGGGGCAAGGTCACGGTTCGCCTCGTCCAGCGTTAGCGCCAGCGCGAAGGCGACACTCGCGGCGGACGCCTCGCGATTGCCGTCAACCCCTGCCTTGTGGGCATTCAGCTCTAGGACGTTGCCGGGAACCTCACCCTGCGGCAGGTGGTGGTCAACCACCAGCGCGGGCGCCTCGAGCTGCGCCAGCAGGTCCATGTAGCCCGACCCGAGGTCGGTGAAGAGCACCAGCGCGGGCGCCTCGCGGTTCAGCCGCTCGATGACACCGGGCGCCAGCGAGAGGACATTGCTGAGGTGGAAACGCTTCCCGAGCCGCAGCAGCGTCTGAACCAAGATAGCCGACGAAGTCAGCCCGTCGCAGTCGTAATGGCCGATGATGCGCACCGGCTGCTCGATTTCCCGCAGGCGATCTGCCAATGGTTGTGCCGCTTCCGCCAGCGGCTGCGGCATCGCCGCGGCGGGGTTCACCCGACCAGCAGCTTGGCGTTGGCGAGCGTGTATTTCCAGTCGTCCGGCAATACGCTGCTGCGCTTGTAGTAGCGCACCAGCCGCAGTATCTTCGACTCGGTGAGCTGCAGCGCCCGCCGGTTGTGGACGTCCTTGCGGTTGGACTCCAGATGCTCGCCCAGTCGCACCGCCTTGCGCATCAGGTTCGACAAATCCTCGGGGAGGTCGGGTGCCAGGCCGGCGTCGCGCACCATAGCCGCGACTGCCTTGCCGGTTGCCAGCTTGACGCTCGGGATGCCGTGCGAATCGCGCAGCTGGAGACCAATTTCGGCCGTCGAAAATCCCTCTTTCGAGAGCTTGCCCACCATCTCCTCGACCTCTTTCGGTTCGGGAGCCCAGGCAGGGTGCTCGCTGCGGGGCAGCGCGCTGGAGCCGGAACGGCCTTTCCGTCGAGCGTAGATTCGTGCCATAGCTGGAATGTGGGCGGCAGTTAACCCTCTATTAAAAGACTCACACCGCGTAGCCGTAACTCCAGTAGAAAGCGAGCTCGTCGTCAGCGTAGACACGATAGCAGAACCAGTCAATCCAGCGGTAATGGGTGCTGATGATGATGGATTCGGGAATGCTGGCGCTGCCGGTCGCCTCCGGGAAGGCGAGGTTCACCAGCGAGAGGCTACGGTCAGCCGAGATGTTCTCGTTGAACTCGTTCCGGTTTTCCCACGTCCAGAGATTGTCGTTCTGCTCCGTAAAGAGCACGCGCCAGCCAAGGTATTCCAGCTCCATCGCGGCCGGGTCGATGACGCCCTGCGCCAGCCCATCGGCGTCGCGCGTCGCGATTAGCCCGGAGTAGGCATCGACCCGTCGGGTGCGCTTGATGTCGTTCGCCTCGAAAAATTCGCCATCGGCGTGCGCGCTGCCCCAGAATGCGGCGGCGATGGTCGGCTCGCGCACGTGGTAGCTGTAGCTAGTCTCCGGCCGCTCCATGTGGTCGATGCGTCCGCGCAGGTCGACCGCGCCCGAGACTCCCGACAGCACGAATAGCGCCGCCACCAGCGCCGCCCGGCCACGACGGGATGGCAGCTCACGCAGCAGCATCTCGGCGCCCGGTCCGACCAGTAGCAACATCCCGAGCAGCAGCAGGTAGACGAGGTAAATCCGGTCGAGGATAACGTAGGCGCCGAGCGCCAGCCACGTCAGCGCTAGCCATGTCGCCAGCGTCGGGCGCCCCTGCTGGAGCGTGCCGCCCACGCCGAGCAGTGCCAACAGCAGCAATGGCCCACCGAGTAGTCCATAATGCACCGCGAGGTTGGCGAACCGCACCGGCAGCGTTTCGCCCTCGAAAAGGTAGACGCTGAACAGCCCCTCAGACGGGGCGTAGAGCGTGCCGCCGAGGTAGGTGAGGTAAGCGAGGTAGAGGCCAAGCCCGGTGCAGAAGGCGACCCCCTGACGCGCTGCGCGCTCGCGGTCGAGCGCGCCCGCCTGCCAGCGGCTGAGCGCCGCCGCCAGCGCGAACGCCAGCAGGAAGCCCGGCAGCAGCAGCCCCATACGGTGGACCGCCGGCAGCGCCAGCCCCAGCGCCAGCCCCAGCGCGATGAGCCGTGCCGGATGGCGGCCGTAGCGACGATGCTGGCTGCGCAGCAGCGCCCAGAGGAAGAGCGGCAGCAGCACCACCATCAGGTAGCGCAGCGAAAGCCGCCAGAGCGCGAAAGTGATGAAGCGCGGCGCGACCGCAAACGAGAGCGCCGCCAGCCAGCGCGCTGCGGGCGAGACACCCAGCTCGCCCGCCAGCAGCCACATCCCGGCGACGCCGAGCAGCGAAATCGCGAGCGAGAGCAGCAGCGCCGACCCCTCGAAGCCGAGCCCCGTGGTTTCCTCGAAGGCGCCGGTCAGCGCCAGGTGACCAGCCGGCGAGGTGCCGGGGTAGAGGCCGAAATAGGCGGCCGGGTGGAGCAGCCATTCCATCGCACCCGCATCGCGCAGCGACGCAACCTGGACGAAATACTCGAAACTGTCGCTGCCGGTCGGGCGAGGCGTCAGGGGCCAGCGTAGCAGCAGTGTCACCGCCACGAGGAGTGCGCCCGCAACCCGGGGGAGAGGCCGGCCCATGGCGGTGCAGCCAGCGCGTGCTAAAAGCGGCTGCTGCGCCACGCAACCTTTCAGTCACCAGCGCTGCAACGCTTCTCAATATCATTATATAGGGTAAGCCATCCTCGCAGGCGACCTGACCGGAGGTTACGGTGGCTCTTCGAAAAAGACGTAATTTCGGACTGATTTTCGCATTGCTTTCAGCCGCACTCCTGACGGGCGGAAGCGTGGTCGGGTATTCCGGAGGCGGCGACACCGGCGGCGATGACTGGGCTGCCGGCGTGATGGTGGAGGGCTGCAGCTGCCACAACCTCGAGCAGAGCGAAACCGGGATGTGGGCGCTCGAGGGCTTCCCGGCGCGCTACGGGCCCGGAACAGTCTACAACCTAACGCTCACGATTGCCGATTCCAGCGTCACCGACGCTGCCGACCCGGCGGCGGCGGGCGGCTTCCTGCTGCGCGTCACCAACGGCAGCTTCGCCAGCGGCGATGGTTTCTGGACCGGCGATAGCGGCCGCCTGCTCTCGCACAACGCCGACTCGGACGACCGGCGCAACTGGACTGTGACGTGGACCGCACCCGACGAAGGGACGGGCGACGCGGTGCTGACCGTCTACTTCAACGTCGTCAACGGCGAGAACGGCAACGACGCCGGCGACGGCTGGACCCGGCTCGTGGCGGTCTCGCTCGGGACCCCACAGGCGCTGGAGGACGAGAAGGGCATCCACGAGCTGGGAGTCAGCCTGAAACAGTACTGGATTGGCCTGATTGGCATCGCCGTGACGCTGGTCTTCGTGCTGCTGGCGTACATCGTACTACGAGGGGGGAGTGCCAATTACCGAGGTTAACGAAATCCTCGAGCAGGTCGCCAGCGGCGAGCTGACGCAGGCGGACGCGCAGAAGCTGCTCGGCACCCGCGGTGACGAGCAGCTCGGTGCAATCCGGCACGAGACGCCGGCGCCGGAACAGCTCTCGATTTTCGCGATTATCATGCTGCTGATGGTGGTGCAGCTGCTCTACGACGCACTCTTCATCTTCGGGCTGATTGAGGGATGGGACCAGACTTTCCTATCATTCATCATCGGTATGGCGATGCTGACGTTCGGGCTGATGCTCGACCTCTACCGCCGCAGCTTCCTGCCCGACGTACTCGAAACCAAGCGCCGTCGCGACAAGGTCGTACCGCGGCTGGAGCGATAGATGCCGGTCACACGGCGCAATTTCCTGAAAGGCGCCCTCGCGCTTGCCGGGAGCGGCATGGGCGGCGCACTCTCGGTGCCGGCGTTGATGACGCTGCTGCCGCCACCCGTTGTCCGTTGCAACTCGGACGAGGCGTACGACACTCTGCTCTTCAAGGAACGGGAGCCGGGCACGTGGTACGAACCGCTGGCTGGCAAGGTGGCACGCAAAGAGGACTTTGCGTTGAACCAGGCGGCGATGGTGACCTGGGCGCCGAAGGAACTGGAGGAGGGGCTGGGAACCTGCGAAATCGTGCTAACGCTAATCAAGCTGCCAGCCGAGGAGGCAATGATTGAATGGGGTATCTCCGACGATGGGGGCAACGCGGTAATGATGGCGTACCACACCTACAAGTGCCCGCACCTCTGCTGCAAACCAGTCTTTATGGAAAAAGAGGAACTCAGCAGCCTCAGCGGCGACACCTACGTGAACATGTTCCTCTGCCCGTGCCACTTGAGCCTCTTCGACCCGCTCTCGATTGTCGAGGCTACCGACGAGCTGGGACGCAAGGTAATGGTCGCCGAGCTGGTCGAGGGGCCGGCGCCGTACGGGCTGCCGATTGTGCCAATCATCGAACGCGACGGCGAGCTTGTAGGGCGAACTGATAAACTGGAGTGGCTGAAATACTGCGGACAGGGATGAGAACGACAATAGCGGCTGCAACCGCCCTCGCGCTGCTCGCGCTGGCCGGGAGCGCCCGCGCCGAGACGCCGCTGCTGGAGGAGTTCATGCGCGACTACACCTTCCTGCTGATTTTCCTCTCGCTGGTCGGCGCAGTGGTCGGCTTCGCCTTCCTCTGGGCAACCGGGGCGCTGCCGCAGGTGCTGCTGTCGACCTGGGCCTGGCTCGACGAGCGATTTGCGCTGCGGCGCTACGCCAGCCTAGCGCGGCGCGAATACTACTCGGTGGTCTTCACGCTGCTGCCGGCGAGTGGACGCACCTTCCCGCAGTCGCACACCGAGCGGTACAACGTCAAGGCGGTCTGGTACTGGTACCCCTTCTACTGCCTCGGCGGGCTTTCGTTCCTGGCGTTCATCATCCTGACCATTACCGGCATCTATCTCGGTTTCTACTACGTCCCTGACGGCGATTTCGTCGAGGGCGCTGACGGCGAGATGACCTCCGGAGCGTACGAGTCTATGGAACTCATCATGACCGAGGTGAGCTTTGGCTACATCATGCGTGCGGTGCACCACTGGGCGGCGCACTTCATGGTCGCAGCGGTGTTCCTGCATATGATGCGGGTCTACTTCGTGGGGGCGTATCGCAACCCGCGCGAGCTGAACTGGATTCTGGGGTCCATCCTGCTGATGGTGACTATTTTCTTTGGCTATACCGGCTACCTGTTGCCGTGGGACGAACTGGGCTTTGCTGCCGGGTCAATCGGGCTCGAAATGGCGACCTCGATTCCGGCCATGGGGCCGCTGATGGCGCAAATCGTCTTCGGCGGGACGCAGCTTACCGGCACGACCGTGCTGCGGATGTACTGGCTGCACGTCTTCGTGCTGCCCGCAGTGGGAATCGCGCTGATGGTGCTGCACATGGCGCTGGTCTGGATACAGGGGGAGGCGGAGCCGCACTGATGGGCGACGACACCGAGAACCTGATTAGCGAATACCAGCAAGGGCGGCAGGCGGAGGACGCTGCCGAGCGCATCGGGCGCAGGACCGAGTTCACGCGAGAAACGCCGCGGCAGGCGCACTCGGTGCTCGAGGCGTCGCACGTCAAAGGCGAGCCGCTCTACCCGCACGAACTGGTGCGCGACAGCGTGCTGACGCTCTACGTCACCTCCATCCTCTTCTTCCTGTCGGCGTTCATTCCGCCGCCGTTGCACCGGGCGGCCGACCCCGCCGCCTCGACCGCCTTCCCGCCGCCGCTGCCGGACTGGTACCTGCTCTGGGCGTTCGGCTGCCTGAAGGTGGCGTGGGACATCGAGTTCACCATCCTGGGTCACCACTTCTTCCTGATGACTGCCAAGGTCTGGGGAACGCTGGTGCAGGGGATGATTATCGGCATGGTCGTCGCGGTGCCATTCATCGACCGCGCGCTGGGCTACCTGATTGACCCCGGGCCGAAGGAGGGGATGATGGACGTCCTCAACTCCGGCCACGCGCGCCGCCCCATCGAGGACCCCGTGCGCGCCGCGATTGGCGTCTGGGGGCTCGCCTTCGTCGTGATGCTCTCAATATATTCCATCAACGCCAACATCGTGCTCTACTACCCCGCCGTCACGACCTCCGTGCTGGCAAGGGTGACGCTGTGGGGGCCGCTGGCGTGCGCCGGGCTGACCTATCTCTGGCTCGACCGGCGCCGTGCCGAAGGGGCGCGGCCGCTGAGCGATGAGGAGCGGTTCGAGCTCTATCGCGACGGGATTACCAGTCGCCGCATGCAGCGCATCTACGAGTTCAAGCTCAACCGCTGCTACCAGTGCGGCCTCTGCGACGACATCTGTCCGGTGCGCACCAACGAGGGCGAGGAGGAGCTGAACATCATTTTCAATACTTTCCAGAACGAGCACGACGGCGTCGCGAAATGGTCGTGCATCACCTGCGGGATGTGCACCGCCATCTGCCCGCAGAACATCGAATACGTGGATTACGTCCTCGAGCAGCGCGCAATTGCGCTGCAAGGAGCCGCAACATGAGTCGCACCGAACCCTACGCCCGCACCATCCCGCACCCGCTCTTCGAGCGCATGATAATCAACGACGTCGACACGCCCGACGAAGCGCCGTGGCAGCCCGAGCGGCAGCACGAATACGGCTACTTCCCCGGCTGCGTCGACTTCATGGACGTCGAAGTCAAGTTCTCGCACCTGAACAAAGGCGATGCCGACCACGCCTCGATTGCGGCGGCGGCTATCAAACTGATGAACGCCGCCGGCATCGACCCTCTGATTCTCGACATGAACTCGTTCAAGTGCTGCGGGCACGACCAGCTCTGGCAAGGACAGCTCGAGGTCTTTGACGAGCTGAAGGCGCACAACCTGCGCCGCATGCAGGAGAGCGGTATCCGCACCCTCGTCGTCACCTGCGCCGAAGGCTACCGCACCTTCGCGGTCGACTACGACCTGCCCGGTCAAGGCATCCAGGTCGAGCACATCACGCAGACGCTGCGCGGGCGCGGTCTCAAGTTCAAGTCACCCGAACCGGTGCGCGTCACCTTCCACGACCCGTGCCGGCTCGGCCGCATGATGGGTGAATACGACGCGCCGCGCGACCTTATCCAATTGGTGGACGGCGCCGAGATGGTTGAACTGGAGAACAGCCGCGAGAAGGCGCTCTGCTGCGGCGTCTCGTCGATGATGTATTGCAACGACGCGACCAAGGCGGTGCGCAAGAAGCGGCTGGACCAAGGCACCGACGCCGAAATCCAGGTGATGCTTGGCGGCTGTCCCAAGTGCTACATGCATATGCAATGTCTGCTCAACGAGGAGCGCATGGACCCCGGCGAACACAACCACTCGTTCGAGATGCTGGACCTGATGCAGTTCCTCTCCGCCTGCCTTGTTGAGGAAGCCGCCTGATGGCTGCTGGCATCGACCGACAATACCTCTCCGCCTGGAAGCAGGCCGCAACGCACGCGGGTGACAGCGAGCCGGTGCAAATCTGGACACAGGACGGCACCTACGGCGGACTCGACTCGGGCAAGCTCGGCATCTGGGGCACCGTCGTCGGCGTCGATTTCGACATGTGCATCGCCGACGGGGCGTGCATCGACGCCTGCCCGGTCGACGTCTACGAGTGGATTGATTCTCCCGGCCACGCCGCGTCGGAGCGCAAGCCGTTCATGCCACGCGAGCCGGACTGCATTGTCTGCCGCGCCTGCGAGGAGGTCTGCCCGGTCGACGCGGTGCTGATTACCGACCCGGGCGACGTCGAGGCGGCGATGGCGGGCGCGGACGCCGCGGCCGCCCCGGCAATCACGGAAGCGGTCGCCACCGAAGGCGAAGCCTCGGCCGAAGCCGCCGCTACCGTTGCGGCTGAACCGGCAATCGCAGCACCGGTGTGGGAGCCGAAGCCCGATGTGTGGCTCCAGCGCATGAAGGAATCGCTGGCGGACGCCAATCTGCCCGATACCGGCATGGCGAAGGCGAAGCCGCTCTTCAAGGAAATCCGCAAGGAGACGCTCGACTCGCTCTCGCGCGGCAAGGAATTCATCGCGCTGGTGCACAACGACAAGTGCATCGGCTGCACGCAGTGCGTCTATTTCTGCAACTTCGCGTCAATTGACATGATTGGGTGGGAACTCGAAACACGCACCGACGCGTTCGAATCGAAGAAAGCGCTGATTGTCGAAGATACCTGCACCGGCTGCACGCTCTGCGTCTTCGCCTGCCCCGTCGAAGCAATCACCATGGAAGCGCGGGCGTGAGCCCGACTGCGTCAGATAACCTGTTGCGCGCCAGCTTCGGTATTTGTGGGATGTTAGCGCTGCTCGACGCACTGCTGACACAGAGCGTGCCAGTTGAGTACTTGGCCTATCTAACGGCACTTGCTGTGTTTGGGATAACGACGGTGTGGCGAGACTCACTGCCGTCCGACAAACTGAGGCTGCGCTACGGCATCGTGGCCGTGGTCTGGCTGCTGGTGCTGGGGCTCGCCGGGCTCGCCACCCGCGCCGGCGACCCCGGCTTCGGGCAGGCGTCATTCATCCTGCTCGGCACGCTGCTGACCTGGGTCGTGCTGCGCGCCTGGCCGCCGCCGGCGGTCGAGCCGCCGCCAGCCGAGATTGTCATCGAGACGCCGATTGACGCTCCCGAGTGGGGCATCAGCGAGAACGGCTATCGGCGGCTGACCTGGGCGACGATGATACTCGCCACCGGCTGCGTCGCGGTCTTCCTGGAGGGGCTGATACAAGAGCGCTTCGCCGCCGCGCTGGGGATGCTGCTGCTCGGCAGCGTCATCGCGGTGCTGCCGCTCATCATCCCGGTGCGCGAGACCGAGGCGACCATCCGGCGCCTTGCGGAGCGCAAACGGCGCAAGGCATGGCGCCGGCGCGAGCAATAACCCTAATCACCCGGCCTGCTGGCGCGCCATGCAGGAGCTACTGGAAGAGGCACTCGCCACGCTGGTCCCGTCTGACGCGGAGCAGGCGGCCGTCGCGGCGCTCTGCGACTCGCTGCTGGCGCGCGCCCGCAAGGCGGCGCCGGACGGCGTCGAGCCGCTGCTGGTCGGCTCGGTCGCGAAGGGGACCTGGCTGCCGGGCGCCGATATCGACCTGTTCCTGCGCTTCCCGGAAGGCGCGGACCTGAAGACGGAAGGGCTGGCGCTGGCGCGCGCGGTGCTGCCCGACGGCGAGGAGCTCTACGCACAGCACCCCTACCTGCGCGGATCGGTCGAGGGGCACAGCGTCGACGCGGTCCCCTGCTTCGCCATCAGCGACCCGTCGCAGCCAGCGTCGGCGGTCGACCGCACGGTGTTCCACACCTCGTGGGTACACGATAATCTCACCGACGCGCAGCACAACGATGTGCGGCTCGCGAAGCGCTTTCTCGCAGTCGCAGGCGCCTACGGGGCGGCAGCGGCCGTCGGCGGTTTCTCGGGTTACCTGGTCGAGGTGCTGGTACATCGCGCCGGCGACTTCCCCGCCTTCGTGGAGGAAGTCGCCGGCTGGCGGCCGCCGGTCGCGCTAGGCGCGGTGCCGGGAGCACCGGAGGCGGAAATCACACTCCCCGACCCCGTCGACCCCGGCCGCAACGTCGCCGCCGGCGTGATGCGCGACGGGCTGGCGCGCGCGGTGCTGGCGGCGCGACGATTTCTGGCGGAGCCGATCGCGGACGCGTTCGTCGTTGGGACGGCAGAGCGCAAGCCACTCGGCTGCGTCACGACGGTCGTGCTGCCGCACCCCGGCGGCGTCGAGGAGACCGCGCTGCCGCACATACAGCGGCAGGGGCGCAAGCTAGTGCGCGCGCTCGAGCCGTTCGGCGTGCTCGGCAGCCACTGCTCGCTCGGCAACGAGGGGTTCATCGTGCTCGAGACCGCCGCAGTGGAGCTGCCCGAGCGGCAGCTTCACCGCGGTCCGGCGGCGTGGGACGCGGGCACGTTCGAGTTTCTGGCGGCTTACCCACAGGCACCGCTGCGCGACGGCCGTTTCTGGGCGCTGAAACCACCGCTACATCCCGACATCGCCAGCGCGGTGCAGACGCTGTTGCCGAAGGCGCGCGTGGTCGAGGGGCTCGCCGACGGGGCGGAGCCGTTGCCGGCCGCCTGACGCGGCGCGCGAACCGACTTAACCGGCGTCCCGCTCCGCAGCGTATGGGCAAGGAGGTCATAGTCTCGCGCGAGGGAAATATTGGCCGCGTCACGGTCAACCGGCCCGAGCAGCTCAACGCGATGAACACGGCGGCACGCAGCGCAATCGCCGCGGCCTTCGAGCAGTTCGGTGCTGACCCCGAAGTGCGCGCGATTATCCTCGGCGGCACGGGCGAGAAATCGTTCATCGCCGGCGCCGACCTCGGCGAGTTTGCCGCCAGCGGCGAGCTCGACCCGGAGCGAATGCGTGACGAGTGGCGCATGACTGACGTCGCCGCAAGTTGCCCGACGCCGATTATCGCGATGGTTGACGGCTTCTGCCTCGGCGGCGGAATGGAACTGGCGATGGCGTGCGACCTGCGGGTGGCGAGCGACCGCTCGCGCTTCGGGCAGCCGGAAATCAACCTCGGCATCCTCCCCGGTGCGAGCGGCACCCAGCGGCTGCCGCGGCTCGCGGGCGAAGGACGTGCGCTGGAGCTGATGCTCACCGGCCGCATGATTCCGGCCGAGGAAGCGGAGCGCTACGGCATCGTCAATTTCGTCTGGCCGGCGGAGGAACTAGAGGCGCGCACGGTCGAGCTGGCGGAGCAAATCGCTTCGAAACCGGCGTTCGCCGCCGAGCGAATCAAGCGCGCAACGCGCAGCGGGCTGCCACTGGCGGAGGGGCTGCGGAACGAGCAGAAACTGTTCGCCGAGTGCTTCAACTCCCCCGACGGGAAAGAGGGCGTCGCCGCCTTCCTCGAGAAGCGGAAGCCGCGCTTCAACCGCTGACCGTGGTGAAACTGCACGGCCGCGAGTCGCCGAAACAGCGCGCGGCGCGAGCGCAAACCGTGCTCGCGGGGCTGCGGCGCGAATACCCACAGGCGGAGTGCGCACTGCTCCACCGCGACCCGTTGCAACTGCTAGTCGCCACCATCCTCTCGGCGCAGTGCACCGACGAGCGGGTGAACATGGTCACGCCGCCGCTGTTCCGCAAGTATCCCGATGCGGCGGCGTTCGCCGCCGCCGACTTCGCCGAACTGGGCGAAGTTATCCACTCGACCGGCTTCTTCAACGCCAAGGCGCGGCACATCATCGGCGCCTGCAACGCCATCGTCGAGCGCCACGGCGGCGAGGTGCCGCGCACGCTGACCGAGCTGGTGGCGCTGCCGGGCGTCGGGCGCAAGACCGCCTCGGTCGTGCTGGGCGTCGCGTGGGGGCTGGTGGAGGGCGTCGTCGTCGACACACACGTCCACAGGCTGACGCGGCGACTCGGGCTGTCGCACGGCAACAGTCCGGAGGCGGTCGAGCGCGATCTGATGGCGCTGCTGCCACAGGGCGACTGGATTGAGTGGTCCAACCGGCTAATCTGGCACGGTCGGCGGGTCTGCGACGCGCGCCGGCCGCGCTGCTCCGGCTGCTTCGCCGAAGGCATTTGCCCGCAAGTCGACGTGACGCGCCGGGCACAGGTATAACAGCGCCGCGCCGCTGTCGGCGAAGATGGCTGACTGGGACGGACGTTTCCTCGGGCTGGCGGCGCACATCGCCGGCTGGAGCAAGGACCCCTCGACGCAGGTGGGGTGCGTCATCGTCGGCCCCGACAGGGAGGTGCGCAGCACCGGCTTCAACGGGCTGCCGCGCGGCATCGCCGATACCCGGGAGCGGCTGGAGGACCGCGAGCTGAAATATCCACTAATCTGCCACGCCGAAGAGAACGCCATCATGCACGCGGCGCGCATCGGCATCTCGCTCAAGGGGTGCACCGTCTACGTCACGTGGCCACCCTGCACCCGCTGCGCGCGGTCGCTGATACAGGCGGGCGTCAGCGAAGCAGTCTATCCCGCCAGCGCCGAAGTGCCCGAGCGCTGGGCCGGAGACTTCACGCTCGCGAAGGATATGCTGGCCGAGGCGGGCGTCACGTTGCGCGCCGCTTAGTCTTTCCCGAGCAGTTCCTCGATGCGCTTCAGGTGCTCGACGCCGGTATCGTCCTGGATGTTCTGCGTAATCAGGTCGCGCACGCGTCCCGGGTCGGGGACGCCGTAGAGCGAGTCGCGCGGGTCCTGCGTCGCGCGGCGCGCCGAGCGGCGGCTACCGCCCGCCAGACCGGCGGCGAAGCCTTTCGCTTCACCACCCACCGCGGCAATCATCAGCGCCTCGTCGGTGCCGGTGCCGAGGCCGGATCCGGTTACCGGCACGACGGTGCCGAAGCCGAAGATGCGGCCGAACAACGACTGCATGAGCTTGATGTCCTCGATGTGGTTGTAGCGCACCTGCCGCTCGTGCTTGCTCAGCCCGAGGAAATCCTGGTGCATCGCGACGCGGATGTCGGTCAGGTAATAGGTGAAGCTGCGGCGATACTGGTCGACAATCACCATCCCGCCCCCGCCGACCAGCAACGTCAGCAGCGGGATGAACCATGTACCGAACGCCATCGTGTCGCCTTCGGCCTCGCCGATTTTCCAGAAGTGTAGCACCATCACCCCGATGCCGAACAGCGCCAGCCCTCCGTAAAGCCGGAAGATGTCACGGCCGCCGTTATCGAGGAACAGGTAGCGCGCCGCGAAGCCGATGGCTAGCAGCGCCAGTGACCAGATAATAGATGCAGCGACCACTTCGTTAATTACTGAAATACCAATCAGGAAACTGTAGAACGGTACCTGGCTGAACCAGTCCTGGCTGAAGAAGCGGTGGATGACGAAGCCCCACACCAGCAACAGCAGGAAGACGAAATAGAGGTGTAGGAACGAGAGCGGGTGTGGCTGCGCCTTGAGTTTCATCTCCTCGTTGCGCATCAGAGTGAAGCGGGCCATCATCCCAGATTGTTTCACAGAGCATATAAGATTAAATGTAGCCAAAAGCTGGGTTGCACCCCATGAAGAACTGCGGCACCTGTGGAGCCCCCGTTGCCGATGCGGTCGAGAAGTGCTTCAAGTGCGGCTCACCCATCCAGCCTGCCAAGGACGGTCCGAAGCTAATGCAGAAGTTCACGAAGGGGAAGACCGTGAAACGCGTCCGCGGCAAACCGCTCCGCAAGCGACCTCTCAAGGCAGCCCACAAGCGCAAGGCGACCGCCGAGGAGCGGCAGCTGAAGAAGCTGGCCAGCGGCGACGAAGGGGCGGTCGCCGCGCGCATCCTACGGGAGCTGATTGACGAAGGCGCCATCGGCAAGACTAAGGCCGCCTCGGCCGAGAAACTGGTCGGCAAACTGGGCGCTGCGCTGCCGCCGTCGCAGCCGAAGCCGGAGCCAGCAGCAGAGCCCGCGCCGGAAGCGGCCGACCCGAAGCTAGCGCGGCTGAAGGAACTGGGGGCGCTGCGCGATTCGGGCATCCTGACCAAAGCAGAGTTCGCAACGCTCAAGCAGCAGATAATTTCGAGGGAGTAGCGACCGCCCAGATGCCTGCCAGCACCGCCGCGCCTCCCAGCAGCTCGGGCCAGCCGGGCTGTTCGCCGAAAATCGCGAGCGCCAGAAGGCCAGAGCCGACCGGCTCCGCCAGCAGCGTCACGGTCACGACAAACGCCGGCAGGTAGCCGAGCGCCCAGTTCTGGAGCGTGTGCCCGAGAAGCGTCGGCACCAGCGCCATCAGCCCAAAAAGTAGGTATTCGCGCTGCGGCAGCCCCTGCCACGTGTCGCCGGCGGCGAAGACCGCGCTCCACAGCGCCAGCGCGCTGAAGGCGTAGACCACGAGCGCGTAGTCGGCCAGCCCGACCGTCTGCCGCAGCGAGCGGCCGCCAAGATAGTAGGCACCGGCGAGCAGCCCCGAGACCAGCGCGAGCACGTTGCCGTGCAGCGTCCCAGGGTCCTGCAGCAGGTCTCCGCCGAGCAGCAGCAGCATCCCGGCCAGCGCCAGCGCCAGCCCGTGCTGCGCCTGCCGGGAGAGCGTCTCGCCCAGCACCACCGCCCCGATGGCGGCGACAAAGACGGGATGGCAGGTCGCCAGCAGCACCGCCGCGGCGACCGAAGTCGCCTTTACCGCGGCGAAGAAAAAGCCGAAGTGCGCGCCGAGCAGCAGCCCGATAATGGCCATGCTCGCCAGCTCGCGGCGCGTCAGCCGGCGCAGCCCGGCAGCGCGATTCCAGAGCAGCGGCGGCAGGAACAGCAGCATCGCGAACGCCTGGCGGTGCGCGGCGGCCACGAGCGGGCTGCTTTCGCTCCAGCGGATGAATATAGCCGAAAGCGAAATCGCGACCATCGCAACCCCCAGCGCGAGGTGCGGCAGCCGCTCCTTCATCTCTCCTCCGTTTTAAATATGGGTCGTCGAGAGCTAGAAGCCGTCTCCATCAACCGTGCCGGCCGCACCAGGTGCCGACGCGCCGACGTGGGTGGATCATACCAGCCCGGCGCGAGCGCGGGCGCGACCGGTTCCGGCGTCGGTGCCGGCACCCGGGTGCCGCAAGGGCGACAGCGGTAGCCCGCGTCGCGGCCGGCCGAGTGGGTGCGTGCGCCGCATTCGGGGCAGGCGGGGTTAGGCGGCTTGCGCTGCCGGGGCGCGAGCGCGATGACGCGCAGCTTCTCCAGTTTCAGCACCCCTGCCTTGACGCTGCCGCACACCTCCAGCTCGTCGCCCGGCGCAAGCTGGTCAACAACATGCCGGAAGTCGCCCGACGGCTCGAAGGCGGCACACTCGAGTTCGCCACCTTCGTGCGCGAAGCGGAAGAAGCGGTGGCCGCCTCGGTGTGACCGTGGCGGCCCAGCGACGGCGCCGGTGAGCCGCACGCTCGCTCCGCCCTCGGCCGGCAGCGTCGTCGCGTAGTGATCGTCAGTGGCCTGATTGGTCTGCCACAGCAGCCAGCGCTCTGGCTGCTCGGGACCGAGTGCAGCGAAGCCCGCGGTGAGCGGCGCGGGCTCGAGCCCGCGCAAGCCCCACAGCACGGGGCAGGGCGAGTGCGGCACCATCGCCGGGCTCCCATCGGGGTCGCGGCAGCCGAATGTTTTTTCGACCGCGGCAACCGCGGTGACCGACTCGGCGGAAATCTTGCGCGGCGTGCCCCAGCGGTCGCGCTCGCGGTAGCCGAGTAGCTCCCAAGTATAGCGCAGGGCGACGCCGCCACTGCGGGGCGACCACGCCAGTGCGCACGCGGCGCCCGCCAATCCGCGGCCGCCATTCAGGCCGGCGTGTGCGGAGCCTTCCAGCGCTTCGCGCAGCTGCGTGTCGCGCACAATTCCGCGCACGCCCTGCCAGTAAAGCCCCTCGGGCGGTCGCGCCTCGCTGACGATGACGCCCGGCTGCGCCGACGGTCGCGCCTCCGCGCGCACGATAGCGAGCACGCGCTCGAGCAGCGCTTCGGCATCCAGCGCGGTCGGCGGCGCTTCCGCGTGCGCGAATACTGGCCCACCCGGCAGTTCACCGACCTGTATTTGCTCCCCCGCACCGCGGCCGAAGGCGAGCGCGACGGCACCGTTGCCGCGCGTCTTCCACAGGACGTCGGGGTTGAGCCGCACCAGCCGCGGCGGCCCGATGAGGTCGAAATCTGGCTGCAGCTCCTCGATAACCCGCAAGGCGACCCATGTCGTGCAGCCACCGTCGAGCGAATCGGTGTCATCGATGCCGACGTGGAGCATCAGTCGCGCGCCAGCCCTTGCCGCGCCTCGTCCAAGAACGGCGCGACGTTGACGCCCGCGTCGGCCGCCAGCAGTAGCGCCTCGGTCGTGGAGCGGATTCCGTAATGCGTTTTCTGCCCCCGGTTCACCTTGCGGATGACCTCGCGCTGTGAGTCGCCGGTCGCCTCCGCGACCGCGGCGACGACGCGATGGAACAGGTCGGGCGTATCGTCGGCGGGCGGTGGTGCGACAGCGGGCACCGGTTCTTCGGCCGGCGCGTCGCCCTCCCCGACTAGCCGCAGCTGTTCGCCCACCGGCTCGAGCAGCCCGCTCGCAAGCGCCGCCTCGATGGCGGCGGCGGCAGCGGTGGGCGACATCAGGTGCAGACTGAACGCCAGCTCCTGCACCAGCTCCTCGCGGCGCAGCTTTTCGGCGTTGCGTGAGTGGAAGGCGGCGGCGACTAGTTCCGGCTTAACCAAGGCGAAACACCTCGCCAGTCCAGTTTGGCGGATGGCCGTCGGTGAGCATCACGACGTCGAGCCGCACGCTGCCGGCGAGCCCGGCCGGGATGAAGGGGAAGCTGCCGTCGAGGCTGTTGACCATCACACGTGGGACATTGCGGCGCAACAGCTGGCGCAGCAACTCGACGATGTCACCCTGGAAATCGGTGTGCGCGGCGACAGGCTCTTCGGCCCAGTCAAGGCTCACCAGCTCCAGCTCGGCGTACGCCAGCGCCTCGTCCAGCTCGCCCCAGCCGCGCAGCGACCGCAGCGGGACGATGACGCTGCCGCGGTCGGCCATGATAGCGTCGATGACGTCCTCACCCCATGCCATCCCCGAGTCGACCAGCGTCTCGCGCTTCGGGTTCAGTGGCAGCAGTCCCGGCGCGGGGCGGTTCTTCAGGATGCCGCGCAGGTCCCACACCAGCAGCGACCCCTCGCCATCGAACTCTAGCGGTTCGTCGGCGCGGCCGGTCACCAGCCGCTCGCCGTTCCACGCGACGCTGACGCGCCTGTTATTGAGGTACGCTACTGCTTCCGCCACGACAGGCGAGCGCTGCGGCTGATTTAGGTTTGCGCGGGACGGGAGGCCAACGTATTCCTCTGGCGCCGATAATTCAGCCCAACCACCAAAAGGACTGAAAGCACGGGTGCCAGCAGTGTCGAGAATTCCGGGATTGCGGCAGGGGTAGTGTAATCGCCTTCACTAGCACCTGGAGTTGGGTTTCTAGTCGTTTTCCAATTTGAACTAGAATCAAACATATCCCCTGCAGTGTTTGAAGTAACTGCCTTGAAGATGTCAGCCCCGTCCACTGGTGTAAAACTATCAGATATACTTATGGCCAAGGCAACTCTTTCTTGATTATCGGTTGTTGAATAAACAAAATAGTTACTATCACACTTTTCCGCATCTCCAACCCATCTACCGCCAAATGAAGAACTCCAAGTATAAACTCTGGCACAGGATTCACTATAGGATGCTATAAGAAAATCGAAGTTTGAATCACTACTACCATCATTCATAAGGATGGCATATGTCACATCATCTGCTGTAGGGTCTGCCTCTAAGAAAAATTGAAAATACATAAATTCAGACCCATCATAGTTGTACATTAGATTATCAAATCTGCTACCACTGGCTGTATTGAATATATCTGCTGCATTTGTTGAAGCATCATTATTATCGGCTCCTAATATTTCCCAATCTCCGCTATTCCAAGCAGGTATACTGGGGGTGCCTCGGCTCCCGGACTTATCTTCCTGTTGACTAAATCCAGCAGAGTCCTCCCCAGCATCCCAGCTGGTCAAGTGGATGTAGTATGAACTGTCGCTCCCGGGGATGTAGGCTTCGAGTTCAATCTCGCTTCCCGCCGTAGCTGCATCGATCGAGGTGGCGCTGCCCCAGGTAAAATCATCGCCATCGCCAGTATAGGCCTTAATGACACGCTGGCCGATTACCCCTAAATGGCCGGTAATCTCAATCATCATATCGGCACCCATCTGGACTTCCAGTCCTTGGTAACCGGTGAAGAGGTCGTCATCGGTATCGAAGAATAACCGGATGGCATCAATGCTAGTGTCTACCGGGAGTAGTGTGGACTGCTGGTTGCCGCTGACCTGTTCTGGTTCTCCGGTAAGATCGCCTGAAGGGCGGGAATGGCTTTCGAGTTCCGGAATCGCGACGCCCGCCAGGACATCGCCCTCGACCTTGAGGTAAAAGGAGGTCAGGCCGGACTGCTGGATAGTAGCATATTCGGACAGGTCAACATTGGGGTTTCCCGCGTCGCCACTGCCATCTGACTGTTTCGAAATAGGAGTCCAGTCGTCAAACTGGCCATCGATGGAGATGACGGGACCGGTCCTCTGTGAGTTCGCGACCTGCCGGGCATTCGAGATTGCGCTGTCCAAGGCGATATTACCTGATTGCAGGGAGACTATGTTGTCTCCCAGATCATCGTTGCCCATGCTGTCGCCGGTCTGCCACAGGAGGCGGGCGTCGGCGCTCCTGCTCATTCCAAGGTCGAAGAGGGGTACCTGCATCTCAACCGAGGTGCCGGTGCTGTCGGTTCGAGCCTCCAGCCATGTCAGGGCAGTGAAACCATTCCAGTCATGGCGATCGCGCGAGTCATCGAAAGTGTAGAGCACGGTCACGTTGGTGAGGCCAGATGAAGACAGTGTAGTCTGGGATCGGCCGTATACCTCAATGAGGTGGTCTGCACCGATACCGGGCAGGGCATAACCCGTCATGGCATTTTCATCGCTGTCAATCAGGACACGCAGTGTATGGCCCTCCTGCGAGGTGAAGATTGGCTCAGCCGTGGTGGTCAGTAACGAGAGGAAAACCGCATCAATCTGGAAGGCGTTTTCAATTAGGTCAATATTGGCGTTACCGGTGTCGCCAAGGGCGTCAGCAGTGCGTGTAACACCGTCCCAGTCCTCCATATCTCCATCGATGTTGATTAACCCTTCATATTCCTGCGTCTTCCAGAGGACAAGATAGGCAAAAAGCGAGAGCAGCAGTAGAATTACGACAATTGTCACGATATATGGACGCATTGCTTCCAGTCTGCGTATACGTGAGTGGAATCCGTGCGTAACCGCCCGTTCCAACGCCTTGCGTAAGACCGCCGCCGTTGATGAAAACCCCACCGTTCGTCAGCCCGTTGCCGTTCGTCAGCCCGTTGCCGTTCGTCAGCCCGTTGCGTTCCCTAAAGGCGTTCCTGCTATCAAAGTCGTCTTTACTCATGACTGCTGCAAATGGCGAACCGGAACTGCTTATTGAGGGGGAGATAAATAACCCTAGATAGTAACTGAAGCGTTTTTTCCCTGAGGAGATGAGCAAACGCCATCTGAATCAATCACCACGAAAAGCGAGAGCAGCTTCTACAAGTCGAGGATGACGCGCAACTGTGCTGGCGGCCCCGGCTCGACCTGCAATTCATGGTACGAAATCGCCTTCACCTCGACGCCGTAGCCGTCGCGCTCCGCGTCCCAGGCGGCGCCGCACAGCGTCGCCGCCAGCCGCCCGTCCGCAAGCGTGACCTCGGCTGCGCCCGGCAAGAATCCGTCGCCGTCGAACTCGACCAGCAGCCGCGACAGGAAGCGCACCAGCAGCTGCTCGCGCGTCCCGGCTTCCACCGCGAGCGTGCGCTCCTCCTGGGCGGGCGGTAGCGCACCGCCGGTAACAACCTCAGCCAGCGCCAGCGCCGCCTCGCCGAAGGCCGCGTCGAGCGACTCCGCCTCGATGGCGAGGCCGATGTCAGCAGTGTGTTCGAAGGTGCGGTGCATTGGTTGGTTGATATCGATCGCAGTAAAAGTGGTAGCGGGGGATGGATTTGAACCATCGATCTCCGGGTTATGAGCCCGACGGGATTTCCTAGCTACCCCACCCCGCTACGCTGCTTCCCCGATGGGGAGCCGGTCCACTCCTGCGGGATTAAAAGGGTTGGCGGCGGCGCGTCGCTGGCGGCGCGGTGTGGTGGCTGCAAGGTTAATATCCGGCACGCCAGCATCACGGGGTGATGCGAATGCGCATGGCATGGCTGGCACTGCTGCTCCTGCTCCCGGCTACGCCGGTTGCCAGCGAGGGACTGATGCCCGAAGTGTGGCTCGAAGCGAACTTCGAAACTGACCGTAAGCTGGTGGTCGAGCTGCGGGTGGCAACCGGCGGTGGCTTGGCGGGGGACCGCCTACCGGGCGGCGCTGACGAACTGGCGCGGCCTGCCTTCGGTGTGCCGGCGCTGAACCGCGTAGCGCGCGCGCTCGCGAACGACTCGAGCGGCTTCTCGGCGCAATTGCTGGCGGGGCAATTGCTCTTCGGTCACCTCGCGTGGGAGACCCTCGAGGGGAGCGAACTCTACTCGAACGAAGTGGCGCTCAACACGGTCGAACTCTACCCCAACGGCTTCCGCATCGTGCTGGCGGTGATGCTCGACCCGGCGCTGCCGCTCGAGCTGAGGCCGCTCTACTGCCTCTACGACAACCCACGGCTGGTGGGCGGCGAGGAGCCGGCCTTCAGCGGCTACGAGGTGACGCTCACCGCGCGCGGCAGCACCACCTTCAGCGCCAATGGCGTCCACTTCAACCACCTGCGCTGGCTGCAACCGGGCGCGACGCTGGCAATGCCGAGCTTCGGCGTCACCTTCAGCACCGAAGAACTCTACCTTGACCCGACCGAGTTGCTGGGGGTCGGCGAGCGCTACGACGCGCAGACGACGGTCATCGTGGTCGTCCCGGCTGGGCAGCACAGCAACCCCTACCTGATGCTGGGCGCCTACGCGCTGCTCATCGGCTTCAGCTGGCTACTGCTGCGGCGCAACCGCGAGTACCGGCTCCGTTTCGGCGTCTACCGCTGGCTGGCGGTGGCGGCAATCTTCCCGCTGGCGTTCGTCCCGCTCTCGGGGCCGCTCTTCATGGTCGCCGCACTACTGAGCGCACTGTGGGACACAGCGCGCATGGCGCAGGTGAGTCAGGGGCGCAAGGAGAAGCGAGCGCAGTTCCCGGTGCTGGAGGAAATCGAGGCACCGGAGGAAATTATCGACGGCTCCGACCGGCAGCTGACCGACGAAGTGCTCCCTGGCGAGCGCGAGCTCCTTGACGATCTGCTGGAGGAAACGACCCCGGATGCGCTGGGCGAGCTCGCCCCCGGCGAAGGCAGGCTGCTCGAGGGCGAGTTCGAAGAGACACAGGTACTCGCTAACCGCCAGCCCGAAGGCCGCGAGCTGCATCCACTCCCGACCGGCAGCTGCCCCAACTGCGACACGTCAGTCGAGGATGACTGGAAGGCGTGCCCGAAGTGTGGCGAGCTGCTGGGCAGCGAGGGACTGGTGGCAGCGGTACGGGAAGCGAGCTGCGGTGCGGGCAGCGCCGGTACAGATGGCAGCGAGGCCCTCGAGGCACAGCCGGTCTCCATTGATGACCTGCTCGCGAGCCTAGACGAGAAAGGCGAGTTGCCGGAGGGCGAGGAGGAAGAGCCGGGTGAAGATGGTGGTGCGGCAGGCAATGCGAGCGGTGACGGGATGGACGAGCTGAAGAAGAAGCTGGAAGAGATGGACGAGTAGGTTAATCGACCTTCAATCGACACCCTTCCTCCGGTTGCAGTCCCGGCAAAGCAGTTCCAGGTTTTCCCGGCGGCTGCTGCCAATCATGGCTTGTGGAATTATGTGGTGAATTACCATATTCTTCTTTGAACCGCACTTCACGCCTTAATTCTGCCAGCGCTTAATCCTTTCCCGTCCTCTCAATCAACTCAATCCAGATGCCATTGGGATCCTTGAGGAACGCCAGCGTCGTGGTCGCGCCGGGGAGCGAGTAGGGTTCCTTGGCGATTACGACGCCTGCCTTGCAGGCATCCGCGACGAGCGCCGCCACGTCGGGGACATGGAACGCGAGGTGGTCCAGCTCGTCGCCCTCGGTCCAGTCCTGCTTGTCCCACCACCAGGTCAGCTCCAGGAGGGCGTCGGTATCGGTGTCCTTGAGGAAGGCGATATCGGCGCGGTTGCTCTCGATGGGGTGCCGTCTTTCGAGCCGCATCCCGAGCCAGCGCTCGTAGAAGGCAATGCTCACCTCCATGTCACGGACGGTGATGGAGGTGTGCGCGAAGCTCATTGCTGTCAGAGGGTTTTCCGGCCGGGGCGCCAGCTGGCGGGGCAGGACTTGCCGGTCTGGAGTGCCTGCAGCAGCCGCACGATTTCGTCAATGTTGCGGCCGGTGTCGGCGGGGTAGACCGAGTAGGCGCGCACGATACCCTCGTCGTCGATGATGAAGGTACCGCGGAGCGCCATTCCGGCGCGCTCGTCGAGGATGCCGTAGGCGCGGCTGACGCGCAGCGAGGGGTCTTCCAGCAGCGGGTAGCCCAGCTTGTCGATGCCGCCGCGCGTGCGCGGGCGCTCCATCCACGCCTGGTGGCTGTACTTCGAGTCGGTCGAGCAGCCGATGACCTGTGCGCCCGCCTGCTCGAAGTCGCGCAGCCGCCGGTTGAGGGCGTGCAGCTCGGTCGGGCAGAGCCCCGAGAAGTCGCGCGGATAGAAGAACAGGACGGTCCAGTGACCGCGCTTGCAGTTCTCCGCCAGGCTCACCAGCCGCTCCTCGAACCGCTTCTTGCGCGGGTTCCAGCGGATTGCGGCGCCGTCGAACTCGGGCGCCGGCTGTCCCATCTCTGCCTGTTCGCCTGCCATCGTTGCCTCGCGGGAACGGGGGAAACCGGCGCCGCTTTAAGCCGTTGGCGCGAAGTCGCGCACGGCGTCAATCACGGTCCCGACGTCCTCCTCCGAGAGGCCGGGGTGCACCGGCAGCGAGAGCACACGAGCGGGTAGCGCCGCCGCCCGCGGCGTCAGCGCTGCGAACTCTGCCAGCGGCCGCGCCTCGTAGAGCAGCGCGGGATAGTAGATGCCGCTGCCGATACCCCGTGCGGTGAGGTGCTCGCGCAGCGCGTCGCGCGCGTCAGACTGGATGGTGTACTGGTGGAAGACGTGCCCGCGCCGCTCGGTGGGCACTTGCACGCAGTCGGCCAGCGCCGCGCTGTAGCGGCGGGCGTTGGCGCGGCGCGCCTCGTTGTAGCCGTCGAGCTTGCGCAGCTGCACACGACCAATCGCGGCGGCGATATCGGTCATGCGGTAGTTGAACCCCAGTTGCAGGTGCTCGTAGCGTTCGCTCTGCCCGTGCGCGCGCAATTGCGCCACCGCGGCGGCGACGTCATCGTCATCGGTGGTCACCATCCCGCCCTCACCGGTGGTCATGTTCTTGGTGGGGTAGAAGCTGAAGCAACCCGCGAGTCCGTGCGACCCCGCCCGGCCACCCGCCTCGGCGCCGTGCGCCTGGCAGGCGTCCTCGATTATCGGTACCGTGTCGCACGCCTCACGCAGCGCGTCCATGTCACACAACTCACCGTAGAGGTGGACCGGCATCACCGCCTTCGTGCGCGGGGTGATGGCGGCCACGACCGCCGCGGGGTCGAGCGTGTAGCCGTCTCGCTCGAGATCGACGAAGACCGGCTTCGCGCCCGCCATGCGGATGCTCGAGGCGGAGGCGAAGAACGAGAAGGGGGTCGTGATGACTTCGTCGCCCGGGCTGACTCCCGCCGCGAGCAGCGCCAGATGCAGCGCGGTGGTGCCATTGGTCGTCGCGAGCGCGTGCTTCGTCCCGCAATAAGCGGCGAACTCGGCCTCGAACGCCGCCACTTCAGGGCCTTGCGCCAGCGAGCCCGAGCCAAGGACGCGCGCGACCTCACGCTGCTCCTCGTCACCGATTAGCGGCTCCGCAATCGGAATCATCGCTGGCGCACGCCCGGCGAGCCATTTAATGGCGTTGGCTGAGGGGGGTTGCAACTACCCCGTAAAACCACAGAAAGGTGGTACCTAATGCCAAGTTTAACTATAAACATCACCGAAGTTATTAAATAGTCCCTTCTACACCCCGTCTTTGGTGTAAACCATGTTTGAAGACACGAACATGAAAGCCGTCAGTGCTGAAGTCATGGGAACCTTTTTCCTGGTTTTCATAGGCATCACTGCTTTCGGCGCGCTTGATGGGGGTATTGATGGGGCTTTTGCCCTCGGAGCTACCCTCATGGTCCTGATGCACGTCATGGGACCCATATCTGGATGTCACCTCAACCCTGCGGTGTCCATCGGGAATTTCATGTCGAACAAGATGTCGCAGGACGACACGGTCGCATACGTCCTAGCGCAGATTGCGGGCGCGTTCATTGCCTTCGCAGCAATAGCGGAAGCCCCGTTCGGTATGGACGCTAACATAGCCTTCCTCGGGGCTGCGGCGGTCGGCACGGCCTTCTTTGTGATTGTCCTGCTCTCGACCTCGGACCCCTGGGCGGTAGGCGGCGCCCTATTCGTGGTGAGCACCCTAGCTTACGGCGATGTCAACCCCGGCATCCTGGCGGGCGATGGCATCAATACCGTAGTGCTGGCGAAAGAAACAATCAACGACTCCGCCCTGTATGCCATGGTCGGCGGCGTCATTGGCGCCGTAGCTGGCTGGGCCGTCAAGGACAACGTCCTCGACTAGAACACACACCTTCGGGGCTTGCGTCCCCAAACCCGTGTCCCGCCTTCGGGCGGGGCACACCCCTTTTTCCAGTTCGACTGCTGGCGCTACGGCGATATATCGAAGTAGCCGCGCAGCATGATTGCCACTCCGTAGGAGAGCAGCGCCACACCGCCCGAGATGGCGCACATCTCGATGAAACGACGGCGGAAGGGCTGGTTCTGCGCCACAGAGACGTAGAAGTTGAACGCGCCGACAATGCCGACGCCAATCAGCAGCGTCGCGCCGAGCGCCTGGTGCAGCACCGATAGTCCCAGCAGCTCGGGGGCGTCGGGCTGCAGCGCGAGGTAGGGCATTACCAGCAGGAATACCGTCACGAGGTACGCCACACCGGTGTAGAACGCGGCGCGAAGCGGGTTGCGAGCGTCGCCCTCGGTGCGTGTCGCGAGGAATTCTGAAGCGGCCATCGACATCGCCGCCGCGATCCCCGTGACGAGCCCCGCCAGCGCAACCAGCCGCAGGTTCTGGAACGCGAAGGTGAGGCCGGCCAGCGCGCCCGTGAGCTCCACGAGCGCGTCGTTGAGGCCGAGCACCATCGAGCCAGTGTACAGTAATCGCTCCTCGTCAAGCATCCCCAGCAGGTGCTGCTCGTGTGCCTCCTCCTCCTCCATGATTGGCCGCGCAGCGGGGATTATGTCGAGGATGTTGCGATATTCGGCGGCGATGTTCACCTCGTCGCGCTCGAGCAGGTTGACGCAGAAGGTTATACCGAACAGCCGCGCCAGCAGCGAGAACCACGCTACGCGTAGCCGTGACGGCGCCACTTCCTGCCCCGAATATTCCTTCCAGAACTCGTAGTGCCGCACCTCGTCGTTGGCAATCTGCTGTAGCACCTTGCGGTTGGCAGGATTGCGCTCGCGCCGCGCCAGCCGCTCGTAGATGAGCGCCTCGGTCAGCTCCAGGTACTGGAACCGCAGCACCTGCTTCAGGGTCGCCGCGTCAAGCTCCATCATCTTCCCAGCGCGGGGCAGTTTTCACCCCTTGCCCCGCACTGGCAGCAAAGCGCAGTGCGTCAACACCAGCTCCGGCCAGCGCTCGCGTGGATTGGCGTCGAGCGCCGCCTGCGGCAGCCCAAAGGCACGGTAGTCGAAGTCCTCCCCGTCCAGCACGCGCTCGTCCTCCGCGACCAGCCCTGCCAGCTCCGGCGGCGGTTCCCCAAAGGCGACCCACGCCGCCGCCTCGGTCGCCGGCGTCAGCCCGGCACGGTCGATGGCGCGCGAGACCTGCCGCTGGCCTGTCAAGTAGAGCAGCACTTCGCTGGCGCGGGTGTGCGAGAGCGCGTATTCACCGTCGTGTGCGCGCTGCGCCAGCTCGGCCGCCTGCCGCAGGTGCAGTACGCCGCAAACCGCGCGTGCGTCGGCGAACGCCAGCCGTGGCCCGAGCAGCTCCCTGAGCGCTTCGTCGCTGCCTGCTGCACAGCGGCCGCCCCCGACGGTGAAAACCACGCTGGCGCAGGCAGGGGATATTATATATCCGGCAGCACCATCGCGACGTCCCATGGCCGACGGCGACGAACAGACATCCCAGCTTGAGAGCGCACTGGCGCAGGAGCAACAGCGACTCGAGAAGCTGTGGGATGCATACGAGCAGCAGGAGCAGGACCTGAACGCGTCACTCGACCGCATCAACCGGCTGGAATCCGATCTGGAGACCAAGCAGGCGATGGTCCAGTCACTCGAGGAACTGCTCAGCGAACGCGACAGCCACATCCGCGAGCTCGAAATCGAGCGGCAGCGGCAGGCGAAGGTCGAAGCGGAATACGCGCCGCGCGTGGATTCACTCGAGGAGAAGGTCGCCGACCAGACCGAAAAATACGACCGGCTACTCTCGATTACGCAGGAAATGGAAGAGGAGCTCGAGTTCGCCAAGCAGGCGGTCCGGGCGCGCGACGGCTGGTTCAACCTGAACGTCAGCAGCCTCGAAGCTATCGCCGCAATCTCGAAGGAGTGGCGCTCAATCCAGTCGGGCAATTTCCCCGCTCCCAGCAGCGGCGGCGGTCCGAGCGGCTCGAAGGCAGACTTCATCAGCGCCGTCTCGAAAATCAAGGGGCTCGGCAAGGTAAAGGCAGAGCAGCTCTACGACGGCGGCTTCCACACCATCGAAACGCTCAAGGCTGCCTCGCTCGACGATGTCAGCGGCGTCAGCGGCTTCACCAAGCTGACCGCGCAGAAAACCGTCGACGGCGCCAAGTCGCTCTAGATCGCGAGAAAGCTGCGCACTAGCTGCTCGTTGCGAACCTCGGGGTGAAACAGCACTCCCCACGCTGGCAGCTCGCGGTGTCGCACCACCTGCGCACATGCCTTGGACCGCGCCAGCACTTCCAGCCGCGCGCCGGGCTCCACCGCATGGCGATGCAGCGCGAAGGCTTCGAAGCGGCTGGCGCAGAGCGGATTCTCCGCCAGCGTCTCGACCGCGACCATCCCGATTTCGCGCTGCGCGATGATTTCGCCGCCGGAAGCGGCCGCCAGCAACTGCATCCCGGAGCAGATCGCCAGCAGTGGCACGCCGGTCTCCAGCAGGCGTTCGACCGCACCAATTTCTTTTAAATATTTGTCGTCCTGAAGCGTAGTCCCCGCCAGCAGGATGTGTGACACCCCCTCCGGGACGCTGTTTAGTGTGCCGAGACTGCTGCTTTCGACCGTCGCACCGGCGTCGCACGCGATGCGCTCCAGCGGCGCGACGAACTCCGCTTCGCTGAACGGCTCGGCGCAGGTCGAGACGAGTAGCACGGTCACGCGAGCACCGCCTTGCGGATTTGCAGCCGGCCGGCGCCGGCGTGGAACTCCGGGCTGGTCTCGACCAGTCGCAGCCGCTGGCGGAATAGCGGTGCGGCGAGCACCAGCGTCTCGAGCTCGCCGCCTTCACCGGCCGGGTTCAGCCCGTAGCGGTCCGCCAGTACCAGCAGCTCGTCGACCGACGCCCGGTCCAGCCTGCGGCCGAGCCATTCCGGGCCAAGGCCGTCGGCCGCGACCGCAGTCACGACGACCTCGTAGCGCTCGGCAAGCAGCATCTCGAGCAGCTGTGTCTGCGGCAGCTGCCAGAGCGGGTTGAAGCACCAAAGTCCCAGGTCGGCGCAAGCGCGCTGGATGCGTATCGCCTGGTAGGTCGACGCCAACGCACCGGTAACGACGCCGGCGATGCCGGTTTCGCGCTGCGCGAGCGCCAGCAGTGCCTGCATGTCAGCCAGCTCCGCCTCCGGCTCGCCCGACGTGGCGGCGGTGAGCTGCACGATGCCCAGCGCCTCGGCCTGCAGCGCAGTCCACTCCAGCGCCGGGGTGTGGAACATCCAGCTGTCGTCGCGCTCGGGCAACAGCGTCAGCAGGCACGCCACTTCGTGGCCGGCCGCGACGGCGCGGTGTAGCGCCAAACAGGAGTCCTTGCCGCCCGAGAAGAGCAGGCCGAGCTTCATCGCCGTTTCCGCTTCGCGATGAGGTAAACCTCACTCGACGCCTTGCGCGACGCCTCGGGTGAGAGCGTGCGCACCGAGCCGAACTCCGCCTGCACCGCGACGCGAAACTGCTGGAAATCCTCGCCCTCGAACACCTTGACCACAAAACAGCGCGCCTGGCTCTCGCTGGCGATGGCAAGTGCCAGCTCTGCGAGCTCGATTGAACGCGCCTGGTCGACCGAATAGTTGCCGCTCAGGTCGGGGCTCATGTCTGAAATCACGACCGCGGCGGTCGGCGCCAAGTCGCCGAGCTGGCTCCGTAATTCGGCGTCGCGCAAATCCCCTTGCAGAAACTCGACGCCCTCGAGCGAGGCGATGTGCGCCAGATCTATGCCGATGACCCTGCCTTCGGCGCCGACCATTTCCTGCGCCACCTGGCTCCAGCCTCCCGGCGCGGCACCCAGATCTAGGACGGTGTCGCCCTTGCGGAAGAGCTGGCTGCGCCGCTGGATTTCCTGCAGTTTGTAAGCCGAGCGCGCGCGGTAGCCCTCGCGTCGGGCGCGACGCTGGAATCCGTCGCTGCCGCGGCGGCCCCTGCCCGGCATTCAGCTGCCGCCCGCCTTGCGGAGCGCCCACTTGGCAGTCTGAGTGATGTTGCGGTCGGCGGCGCGGGTGGTGCGGCTACGAATAATTGCGAGATGCGGCTTGACCAGCGCCGGCTTGTTGGCGCCGATATAGCCCAGCGCCTTCAGCACCTCGACATGGATGTACCAGTCGTCGTTCTCCAGCGCCTTGGCGAGATGCGGCACCGCCTGTATCACCACTAACGCGTCCCGGTTGCCGATGCGCCCCAGCGCAGTGGCGCACGACTTGCGCAGCTCCGACGAATTTGACTTGAGCCCCCGGATGAGCGACGGAACCGCCGGCGCGACCGCCTGCGGACTGTGCCGCCCCAGCACGCCGACACACTCGGCGGCGCGCTCCTGCACCCGGTCGCGCGACTTGAGCGCCGCCACCGCGGCGGGCGCCAGCTTGACGGCGGCCTGCGGCTGCTTACCCGCAAGCGCGGTGAGCAGCACGATGGCGTGGTAGCGCACGCGCCAATCCCGGTGCTTGAGCGCGTCGCGCAGCTTGGGGAGCGCCTGCGCCGGTGCTTTGTGGAGCACGCGGCCGAGCGCCTCCTGCGTCGCGTAGCGCACGTCCTTGTCGTCATCGTCAAGCAGTTCGAACAGGTCGGGGATGGTTTCATCGCGGCGCTTGTCGGACTTTATAGAAAGGCTAGTCCACAACTTGACGACGTGCAGCCGCACCTCTCGGTGGGGGCTGTCGAGCGTTTCCTGGATTGCCGCAAAGAAATCGTCCTGCCGTTCCGGCAGCAGCTCGCGCAGGACCCGTAGCGCCGCGATAATCTCGAGCTGCGCCTGCGCCGGCTGCTCCGGGAGCGTCCCGAGCAGCGCCTTGATAATGGAATCACGCCAGCGCTCGGCCGCCTGCACCTGCACCAGCAGCGCCTTGACCGCGGCGGCGCGCGCCTGCTCGCTGCCTGACTTGAGTGTGGTCAGGTGCTTCTCGACCTGACTGTCGAAGCTGCGGTCGGCCGAGCCGTCTCGCCATTCGTCAACAGAATCCTTCAGTTCACTGAAACGGTCGCGCCATGACATTGCGGTGCGAAGGGATGAAGGTAATAAGGCTCGCGTGATGGCGCGCCATGCCGACCTCGGCGGAGCAATTCCTCAAGGCACACGACGCCCGGCTGCACGACCACGTGCGCATCAGCGCGGGCGGCCGCAGCCACGAAGGGCGCGTCATGCCGGCGCACCGCTTCTCGGGCGACCACATCGTGGTGCTCAAGCTCGCCAACGGCTACAACATCGGCGTCTCGTGCGAAGGTGCCGAACTGGAGCTGCTCGAGCGCGCTCCCGCCGCGCCGGAAGCAACCGCGGCAGACGCGCCCCTGCCAAGCGACCTGCCGCCGCTGACCGTGCTCGGGACGGGCGGCACGATTGCGTCCTACGTCGACTACCAGACCGGCGCGGTCCATCCGGCCAAGAGCGCCGAGGAAATTGTCGCGGCGGTCACGAGTCTGGCCGAAATTGCGAACATTCACGCCGAAGCATTGCTCTCGCTGGCATCGGAGGATCTGCGGCCCGACGACTGGAGCGCGATAGCGAAGCGCGTCAGCGAGCTGCACGCCGAAGATGGCACCGGAGTCGTAATCGGCCACGGCACCGACACTATGGCCTACACCGCCGCCGCGCTCGCGTTCCAGCTGCCGGCACTGCGCGCACCGGTCGTGCTGACTGGCTCGCAGCGCAGCAGCGACCGCCCTTCGAGCGACGCGCACCTGAATCTCGCCGGCGCGGCGCGCGCGGCACTCACAGACCTAGGCGAAGTTGCTATCGCGATGCACGCTTCTTCTAGCGACGACATCGTCGCCATCTGGCGCGGGACGCGCGCGCGCAAGGCGCACTCATCGCGCCGCGACGCGTTCACGGCGCCGAACGGCGGCCGGCTCGGGAGCGTCGGCGACGCTGTCAACTTCGACGCCGAATACCGGCCGGTTGCCAACGAGACGCGGCTCGAAGCAGGCTTCGACCCCGACGTAGCGCTGGTCTGGAGCCACCCTGCGCTTACGGCGGGCGACTGGGAGGCGGCGACCGCTGGCAAGCGCGGGGTCGTCGTGGCGGGAACCGGGCTCGGCCACATTGGGAGCCATTTGCACGCCGCCGTGCGGGCGACCGCGCGCGACGCGGTCGTGGCGATGACGACGCAGTGCCTTGGTGGGAGCACTAACCTGAACGTCTACCGCAACGGCCGCGAACTGGGCGAGGCGGAGGTCGTGGAAGCGGGCGATACGCTGCCGGAAACGGCACTCGTCAAACTGATGTGGCTGCTCAAGCATCGCCCCGACTCGGTCGCCGCGGGCATGGGCGAGAACTTAGTAGGCGAACTGGGCTCGCGCCGGTTTCTAGATTAAGCTTTTAGCAGCCCGGAACTGGCGCGCTCCATGTCTGACCCACGCTACGCGACGCTCGCGTCGAACCTGATAAACTATTCCATTCACCTACAAAAGGGCGAAAAGGTGCTCATCGAGGCGTTCGACCTGCCGGAGGCGATGGTCATCGCGCTGGTGCGCGCCGCACGCGAGGCGGGTGGCGCGCCGTTCGTGACGCTCAAGAACAACCGCGTCCTGCGCGAGCTTTACGTCGACGCGACCGCAGAGCAGATGCAACTCTGCGGCGAGGTCGAGCTGGCTCGCATGCGGGAGATGGATGCCTACATCGGCATGCGCGGCAGCCGCAATATCGCCGAGATGTCCGACGTGCCTTCCGACAGGATGCAGCTCTACCAGACGCACTGGCTCCAGCCGGTCCACTTTCAGGAGCGCGTGCCGAACACCCGCTGGGTCGTCCTGCGCTGGCCGTCGCCGTCGATGGCGCAGCAGGCGGAGATGTCGACCGAGGAGTTCGAGGATTTCTACTTCGACGTCTGCTGTCTCGATTACGCGAAGATGGGCAAGGCGATGGAGCCGCTGAAGGCGCTAATGGAGCGTACCGACCGCGTCCACATCACCGGCCCCGATACCGACCTGCGCTTCTCCATCAAGGACATCCCGTCCATAATCTGCTCCGGGGACCGCAACATCCCCGACGGCGAATGCTTCACTGCGCCCGTGCGCGATTCGGTCGAGGGATACATCCACTTCAACGCGCGCACGCTCTACAACGGCACGATCTTCAGCGACGTGCGGCTCGAGTTCGCGGCGGGAAAAGTCATCGCTGCGACCGGCAGTGACGACGCGCGGCTCAACGAAATCCTGGACAGCGACGAAGGCGCGCGCTACGTCGGCGAGTTCTCGCTGGCGTTCAACCCCTTCATCCGCGAGCCGATGCTCGACATCCTGTTCGACGAGAAAATCGCCGGCAGCTTCCACTTCACCCCGGGAAACGCCTACGACGAGGCGGACAACGGCAACCGGTCGGAAGTCCACTGGGACATGGTGATGATTCAACGCCCGGAACACGGCGGCGGCGAAATCCGCTTCGACGACGTGCTCATCCGCAAGGACGGGCTGTTCGTGCTGCCGGAGCTGGAAGGGCTTAACCCGGAGAACCTGCGCTAACGGGGCTACCGCACGGAGGGGCTGGCGGCGCGCCGCCAGCCCCTTAAGCCCCCCGCGTTTCGGGCAGCAATGGCGTATAGCGACCTGTCACCGGCCGACCGCAAAGTGTACGACTACCTGCGCCAGAATGATTTCGTCGCGAAGCCGTGGTCGACCGCGAAAGCGGCGAAGGCGCTGAAGCTGAAGCCGGCGCAGGTCTATGAGTCATTGAGCAGCATCGCGCACAACATGCGCAGCAACATCCACATCCACTACCGTGACGGTGCGCTGCG
>PCCI01000014.1 GCA_002731655.1 Methanobacteriota archaeon
ACGAGGTCGACCATGACGCCAAGGTCCGGTTCCACAGTTCGAATGTGACCGGCTGGGCGAAGTTGCCGATCCGGTTCACGCCAGGGAACGCCGCATGAGGAACGCCGCATGAGGAGAGCCGCATGAGCGTCGGGTATGTGGGCCTGGGACAGATGGGTTCGGCCATGGTCGGGCGCCTGCTCGACGCCGCCGTTCCGGTCATCGTGTTCGACCTCGACTCGGCGGCGGTCGAGGCGATGGTCGACGCCGGGGCGACCGCTGCATCGTCTGGTGCCGAGGTGGCTGCCACTGCCGATGTGGTCAGCATCTGCGTCCCTGACGCCCACCACGTCGAGTTGGTGGTCGACGACCTGGCCGGTGGCGCCGCCGGTCGGGACGATCCCCTGAGCATCCTCGTCCATTCCACGATCCACCCTGACGCCGTGGCCTCGGCCAGGGACCTGGCGGCCGGGTGGGGTGGCGACCTCCACGACGTGTGTGTGGCCGGTGGGTCGGTGGCTGCACGGGCCGGTGAGCTCGTGTTGTTCGTCGGCGGGCGGGACGACCTGTCCCGGGCGGCCGACGTCCTGCTCGGTTGGTATGGCAGCCATGTAATCGCTGCCGGGCCGGTGGGTGCCGGTGCGGCCATGAAGTTGGCGTTCAACGTGATGACCTATGCGCAGTTCGCTGCGAGCGCAGTTGCCCTCGGTATGGCAGGGGGTGCCGAGGTCGATGCCGACGCCCTTGTCGGCGCCTGGCGTCATGTCGGGCAGTTGGGCGCTCTGACCGAGCAGTTCCTTCCGATTCTCGACCTGCCGTCCGGCTACCTCGTCGGTGAGAGCCGGGACCGCATGCAGGCGACGGCCGACATCGCCCGCAAGGACCTGCGCCTGGCCGCCGACCTGTGCGCCGACGGGGACCTGCGTGGCATGGTCGAGGCGCTCGAACAGGCCATGCCGGAGGTCTTCGGCGTGGGGGACACGGCCGGCGCACAGGATGCACAGGGCGAACGAGGAGGAACACCATGAGCGACGAACACGACGAACACGACGAACGGTCGGCGTGGGAGCGGGGCCTGGCGAGGATGCGCGAGGTCTACGGCGACGAGGTCCGGGAGATCCCCGAGGGCGTGAGTGCCTTCAACGACGTGATGCTGCGGTCGTTGTTCGCCGAGGTCTGGGACCGTGACGTGCTGTCGTTTCGCGATCGTCGCCTGCTGGCGATGGGCGTGATTGCGGCGAACGGGGCGACGGACATCTGGGGCCTGCAGGCCCGGTCGGCGCTGGCCAACGGTGAGTTGACGGTCGAGGAGCTGCGCGAGACGCTCGTGTTCCTGGCGCCCTACGCCGGTTATCCGAACGTGGCGCCGCTGGTGGGTGTGACCGAGAAGGCGATCGCCGGAGCGGACTCGGAGCCCGGGGGGGGCTGACCCACCGGATTCAGTCGGGGCGGGCGTCGAACCTGATCTCGGAGTTGTCGATACCGGGGTGGTCGAGGGCGACGGCGAGGGTTTCGGCCAGTGCACGCCCGACGTCGTCGACGTCCATAATCCCGCCGGGGATGCCGAGCCCCTGCCAGACCTCGAGTGCCTCGCCCAGGCGTTCGGGGCGCATGTGGTCGGCGAACTCGGTGGGTGCGGTGTTGCCCATGACGATGCGCACGAAGCGCCGGTCGGGGTGCTCGTTGCGCCAGACGCGGATCGACTGGTCGAGCGCCGCCTTGGTGACCGAGTAGGTGGCGAACAGCGGGTTGGCGTCGTCGACGGTGCGTGACGACACGAAGGCGGCGATGCCGTCTGGGCTGAGGTGGTCGAGCGCTGCGGCGGCGGCCAGGTTGGCGCCGACCACGTTCACCCGGAAGACGTCGGTCCACGTGTCGGGGTCGGTCTCGACGAGGGGCTGGAGGACGCCGTAGCCGGCGACGTAGACCATGAGGTCGAGGCCGCCCATGGCTTCGGCGGCGGCTTCGGCCACCCGGCGGGCATCGCCGGGGTCGGTGGCGTCGCCGGGAAGGGCGTGGCCGCCACCCATCTCGGCGACGAGTTCGTCGAGCCGGTCGGAGCGTCGGGCCGATACGGCGACCTGTCCGCCGGTTGCCACAACGGCCTTCGCCAGGGCGGCGCCGATGCCGGACGAGGCGCCGACGACCAGCACGCGGCGTCCCTCGAGTGGTTGGTTCATGTGGCCAGCCTGCCAGACCGGGCGAGGGTCAGGCCGACCAGCGGTCAGAAGAGGTCAGTGCCTCGACCGGGAGCCGGATTTCGAACCGCTCCCGCACGGTGGCGTCGACCTCGGGGGAGATGTGCGACGGGAAGTGCTTCGACAGTACCTCGCGGACCACGATCCGGGCCCGTTCGTCGACCGAGGTGGCGCCGGCGTCGAACCAGTCGGCGGGGCTGAGCCGGTCGCCGACCTGCGGGTAGATGTATTCGGACTGCATGATCGACAGCGTCTGGTCGGAGCCGAGGAAGTGGCCGTCGCCGTGGATGACCGAGCCGATGGTCTCGACGGAGAGCTTGTCGGGGGTGATCTCGATGCCTCGCACGGTGCGGTTGACGGCGCCGAGCATGTCGTTGTCGATGACGAGCGCCTCGTAGGAGCAGGCCAGCAGGCTGGCGAGCATCCCGGCTGATTCGTAGACGAGGTTGGCGCCGGCGTGTCCGGCGAGCGCAACGGTGAGGCCCTTTTCGTGGCCGGCCTGGTTGTCGGGGACCTTGGAGTCGGCCATTCCTGCGGCGACGCCGGACGGCAGGTCCAGCCAGTTGGCCATCTGGGCGGCGGCGGCGTTGAGCACGGCTTCTTCGCCGGAGCCGCCGGTCATTGCGCCGGTGCGCAGGTCGGACACGAACGGCCACAGCCCCATGACGCACGGGTGGCCGGGCTTGATGAGGTTGACGCAGGTCAGGACCGACAGGCATTCGGCGAGTGCCTGGGCCAACGATCCGGCCAGCGCCGCCGGCGAGGTGGCGCCGGCCTGTCCGGCGGAGAGCAGGTTGATGGGCATGCCGGTGTCGACCTGGGCGACCATCGAGCGGACGGCGTCCTCGGCGTAGCGCAGCGGCGGTACGACGAACGTGTTGTTGGCGACGCAGAAGGGTCGTTCGGCGAAGGCGCCGGGGCGGCCGAGGATGGTGTCGTACATGTCGACGACCTCGTGGACGTGCTCGGGTTGGAAGAACGACGTGCCGATCGGCTTCGTGGTGCCCATGGCGAGGGCGTAGGCGGTGTTGACGTCGAGGTCGCGGGCCTCGGCCATGTCGCGGGGTACGAGGGTGCGGACGTGGAAGTGGACGTGTTCGAGGGTGTCGACGAGGCGGGCCACGTCGTAGACGTCCTGGAGGTCGGAGGGCCGGTGCGTGCGGGTCTCGTGTTCCCAGACCGACACGGCGGCGCCGGCGGTGCCGAAGTGGACCCGGTCGCCGCCAACCTGGATGGAGCGGTCGTCGTCGAGGCCGTGCCAGGTGAACTCCTTGGCGGCCATGGCGATGGCCTCCTCGACGAGGGCGCGGGGGAAGTGGAGGCGGTCGTCGTCGAGCCGACCGCCGGCGGGAACGACGACGTCGATGAACTCGGGGATGGGTCCGCCGATGCCGTATTCCTCGAGGAGGGTGAGGGCGGTGTCGTAGACGGTGCGGCATTCGCTGTCCGTGAGGGGCTGGTACCTGCCGCCGGACTGGCCGGGGTGGACGGCCCTGTCGTCCTCGCCGGGTCCGGCGGCCCGGGCGGCGACCCGGGCGGCGCGCCCTCCGGCTCGTCGGCGTTCGTCGCCCATGGCGTGCCCCTTCAGGCCCGGAGGCGTTCGTTGGTCGGGTCGTGGGCGGCGCCGTCGAGGACGGTTGCGGTGTGGCGCTCGTTCAAGAGTCGGATCTCGAAGGTGGCGCCGGGGGCGGCATGGTCGGGCGCCACGTAGGCGAAGCAGAGGCTCTTGTCGACGGTGTGTCCCCAGGTGCCGCTGGTGGTGACGCCCATGACGGCGTCGTCACCGGGGGCGAAGCAGGGTTCGTTGCCGCGGCAGTCGGAGTCGGTGGCGTCGACCTCGGCGTAGACGAGGACCATGTCGAGTCCGGCGTTGTCGGGTCCGGCTTGTGCGCGGCGGGCGACGACGGTGTCGCGTCCGAGGAAGTCCCGGCCCGAGTCGAGGTCGACGAACCGGCCGAGGTCGGCTTCGACGGGGGTGACCTCGGTGGTGAGTTCGTTGCCCCAGGCCTTGTAGGCCTTCTCTATGCGCATGGCGTTCATGGCATAGGCGCCGAAGTGGACCATGCCGTGGGGTTCGCCGGCGGCGACGAGGGCGTCGTAGAGGTCGGCCATGCGGTCGATGGGATGGTGGAGTTCCCAGCCGAGTTCGCCGACGTACGACATCCGCAGGGCGATGCAGGGCACGCCGGCGATGTCGATCTCCTGTCCGGTGAGCCAGGGGAAGGCGTCGTTGCCGAGGTCGGCGTCGGTGAGCGGGGCGAGCACGTCGCGTGCCCGTGGTCCGGTGACGGCGAGGATCCCGTAGTCGCCGGTGACATCGTGGACGTCGATGTCCTCGCCGGGTTCGATGTGCTGGACCAGCCAGTCCTCGTCGTGGGTTTCGCCGGCCACGGCGGAGTTGAGGTAGAAGCGGGGTTCGCCGCCGTCGGGGTGGAGGCGTGTGATGGTCATCTCGCCTTCGATGCCCCCGGACGAGGTGAGCATGTGGACCAGGCGCAGGCCTCCCGTGCGGATCGGCAACCGGTTGGCCGAGAGGCGGTCGAGCAGGGCGGCGGCGTCGTCTCCGGCGACGAAGAACTTGGCGAAGGCGGTCAGGTCGGCGATCCCGACCCGGTCGCGTACGCCCCGGCATTCGGCGGCGACGATGTCGAAGGCGTTGGAGCGTCGCCACGAGTGGCCTTCGGGCTCGCCGAAGTACTGGGGGCGCTCCCAACCCCAGACGTCCTGCCACTGTGCGTCGAGGGCGTCGAGTCGGTCGTAGATGGGGGTCATGCGCAGGGGGCGGCCGGCGGGTCGGTATTCGCCGGGCATGCGTACCTGGTACATCTCGTGGAATTCGTCGATGGACTTGTCGATGGTGTAGTCGAGGGTGGCCCAGGGGCCGAAGCGCCTGGGGTCCATTTCGCGGACGTTGATCTCGGTCTGGCCGTGGACCATCCATTGGGCGAGGTACCTGCCGGCGCCGGGGCCCTGGGTGATGCCGATCGATGCGCCGACGCACATCCAGTAGTTGCGAAGGCCGGGGGCAGGGCCCATGAGGAAGCCGCCGTCGGGGGTGTGGGTGATGGGTCCGGAGATGGTCTGCTTGATGCCGGCTTCGCCGAAGACGGGGATGCGTTCGGCGGCGAGTTCGAGCCACGGCATGAGGACGTCGTGGTCGGGTGGGGTGAGGTGGAAGTGGAGGTCCCAGTCGATGCCTTCGGTGCCGTAGGTGACGGCGTCGGCCCGCTCGTAGGGGCCGACGAGGAGGGAGTCGATCTCGCGGCGGTAGTAGCACGACGATCGGGGGTCGCGGACGACGGGCATCTCGTGTTCGCAGGCGGCCATGGCGGGGAGTGATTCGGTGATGAGGTACTGGTGGATCACCGAGACGATGGGGACGTCGAGGCCGACCATGGCGCCGACCTGGGGGCCGTAGTGGCCGGCGGCGTTGACGACGTGTTCGGCGATGACGGTGGCCCGTTCGCCGGCCTTGTCGGTGACGACTTCCCAGCGGCCGTCGGGCAGGGGGTTGACGTCGGTGACGAGGGTGTGGCGGGCGATGGTGGCGCCGAGTTGGCGGGCGCCGGCGGCCATGGCGTTGGTGGTGCCGGTGGGGTCGGCCCAGCCGTCGTGGGGGGTGTGGAATCCGAAGACGATGTCGGAGGTGTCTTCGATGAGTGGGGCGAGGTTGCGGATTTCGTCGGGGCCGATGAGGTGTGAGTCGATGCCGATGAGTTCGAGGACGCCCTGGACGTAGCGGTACCACTCGGCTTGTTCGTCGTTGACGGCGAGGCGGATGGCGCCGCAGCCGTGCCAGCCGGGGGAGAGGCCGGTCTCGGCTTCGAGGGTCTGGTAGAGGCGGGTGGCGTCGCTGTGGACCTTGGCCATGTTGAGGCTGCCGATGAAGTGGGGGACGAGCCCGGCGGCGTGCCAGGTGGAACCTGAGGTGAGTTCGCCCTTTTCGATGAGGAGGGTGTCGGTCCAGCCTTCGTGGGCGAGGTGGTAGAGGAGGCCGGTGCCCATGGCGCCGCCTCCGATGATCACGCACTGCGCCTCGTCCTGCACGGGGACCCCTTTCTGGCACTACTGTTCCATTGAGTGGAACGTTCCAGTGGTTGGTGTTCTATGCTAGCCGCGTGCAGTCGATCGAGCGAACGTTCAGCGTGTTGCGGGCCGTTTCGGCCGGCGGGGGCTCGGTGGGCGTCTCGGAGGTGGCCCGGACGACCGGCCTGGCCAAGTCGACGTGCTCGCGCATCCTCGCCAGCCTGGACGAACTCGGCATCGTCGAGCGGATCGACGATTCCGGCCGCTTCGTGATCGGCGCCGGCCTGATTGCCCTGGCCGGTTCGGGGGCCTCGCCCGGTTCCCTGCGGGAGATGGCCCGCCCCGAGCTGCTCGACCTGGCCGACCGGTTGGGCGAGTGCGCCGGCCTGGTCGTTCCCGACGGCCGCGACGGCCTCTATGTCGACCAGGTGCCGGGCCCGGGACACGTGCAGGTCACCGACTGGACCGGCCACCGGTTCCCGCTCCACACCATCGCCGCCGGCCTGGCCCTGATGGGCGGCTGGTCGGACACCGACGTCGCCGCCTATGCCGACGGCGGCCTCGAGGAGTTCACGCCGCACACGGTCACCACGCTGGTGGGCCTGCGTCAGCGGGTCGGTGAGGTCCGCCGCACCGGCGCTGCCTGGACGATCGGCGAGTTCAGCGAGGAGATTTCAGGAGTGGCAGCCGCCGTCTGCGGCCCCGACGGCACGGCCGTGGCGTCGCTCACCGTCTACGGCCCCGTCTTCCGCTTCCCCGGTGGAGCCGACACGGCGGAAGTCGAACAGGTGGTGCGGGAAGCGGCCGCCAGGGTGGGTGTCCGGCTGGCGGGCTAGCAGCCTTCGTCGAAGACGCCGCCGGCGTCGAGTTCCTCGATGTCGTCGTAGTCGAAGGTGGCTCCGCAGGTCAGACAGTACGTCACGTCGTCGAAGACATCACCTCCGCAGGTGAGGCAGGTGTCGACGATGACGAGCGTCACGGTTTCTGGCGGTTCTTCCTTGGGACGTCGTCTGAACAGTCGCATGGCGTTCCTCCTGTGTCGCACCTTTCGTGTACCCGACTGCCGTGACGTTTCGAGCACGTCGGACGGGACTCTCGTAAGGTCGCGCGATGGGCCATCTCGTCCCCGAGGACCTGCCGCTGAGCCGTCTCGACCGGTCGGAGCGGCGCGTCGTTCAGAAGCTGATTTCCGGGCTGCGGGACAGCTGGATCATCATCCCGCGTTATGACCTCAGCACTCCTCGCCGACCGTACGAACTCGATGTGCTGCTGGTGAACGACCGGGTCGGCGTCGTCGGCGTGGAGGTGAAGGGCGGTCCGGTGGAGATTCGGGAGGGCGAGTGGTATCGGGGCAGCTCTCCACTCCGTTCGCCGGTGCGTCAGGCACAGGATGCGTCCTACGCGCTGCGCGACAGGTTGCGTGAACGGTCACCGCTCCTCGAACACGTTCATGTGCAACATGCCGTCGCCCTGCCCGATGTGGCGGAGGCCGAGGGCCAGTTTCCGGAAGGTTTCACCAGACAGCATCTGTTCCTGACGCCCGATCTCGAGGATCCTGACGACCGTCTCTGGGACCTGATGGTCGAGAATTATCAGAATAGTGCACTGACTCTCGAGCAACTCGAGGCGGTCGTGGCGATTCTGCGGCCAGACGTGTCGTTTAGCTGGGACCCTGATGCCGCCACGCGTCATGCCCGGACGATGCTGCATCGGGTTTCGACGGAGCAGACGCGTGCGTTGGCGACGCTCGACCAGAACCGGCGTGTGCTTGTTTCGGGCAGGGCGGGGAGCGGTAAGACCCGTCTGGCGCTGGCCTGGGCGGAGCGGGCGGTGGCCCGTGGTGAGCAGGTGATGCTCACGTGCTTCAACCGGCCGTTGTCCGAGTGGCTGGCGGAGTCAGCGCTCGATCACGAGCGCCTGATGGTCGGCACCCTGCAGCGCCTACTCATGAACCTGCCCGGGATCCCGGTTCTCGAGGCTCCGGCGGGTGCCGGGAGCGACTGGTGGCAGCGTGAACCGTTCGAGCATGCCGAGCGGCATCTCGCAGAGGTCGCGACCCTCTTCGACACGATCATCGTGGATGAGGCGCAGGACCTGGCTCCTGCATGGCTGGCAACCCTCGAGAAGTTGTTACGCACGGATGGCCCGTGCCGACTGCTGAGCGTGGCGGATCCGGCGCAGGTGGTCTACCGGCGGGGCTTCGAGATGTCCGAGCCGGGTCCGGAGGTCGTGCGAGCCGACCTGACGGTGAATTGCCGCAACGCGCATCACGTGGCCGACCTGCTCCGGTCGTTTGGCGGCGCTCCTTCGGCACCCGGTGTTCCGGAGGGGCATCCGGTGCGCTTGCAGGCCTGCGATGGACTCGACGATGCGGTCGCCCGGGTGGGGCGGTTTCTCGATGAACTGGTCGTCCAGTCGCATGTCGATCCGGCGAACGTGCTGGTGGTCACCGGGCATCGGGTGCTTCGCGACCGCATCCGCGAGGAGGATCCCGGGGGTTGGGGGTGCGCCGCCTGGGAGGACCGGCATTCGGGCGAGATCGTGTGCGAAACGATCCACCGGGTGAAGGGGTTGGAGCGTGATGCGGTGATCCTCGTCACGGTCGATGACGACCTCGAGGATCACCTTCTCTATGTGGGGATGAGCAGGGCGGTGTCACGGTTGGTGGTTATAGGTCCTACGCCGATGTTGGATCGGTTGAGTGCAAAGGCGCGGCTGCGGTCGCGCGAGGAGGTCGAGGATGGCTGAGCGTCTCGAACTGGCGCCCGACGGTTCGGTCGGGCCGACAGGTCGTTCCTACTGGATCGTCGAGGGACGCTTCGCCGCTGGCGCGTATCCGGGGAAGCGGGGCCGCCGGGAACTCGACCAGATTCCTGAGGTGACCGTCAAGGTGCTGGAGGCCGGCATCGACACGTTCGTCAACCTCACCCAGGACTATCCGGGGGGAACCGACGGGCACCTCGACCACTATGACGACGATGTCATCGGCGCGGCGGTCGTGAAGCGCTTTGCGATCAGGGACGTTTCGATCCCAGGTGTCGACCTGATGGTCGAGGTCCTCGACTTCATCGACGACTGCCTCGAGCATGGCCGGAACCCGTATGTGCACTGTTGGGGTGGAACCGGCCGGACGGGGACGGTGGTCGGGTGTTGGTTGATCAGGCACGGCTACACGGATTCCGATGGAGTGTTTGACGAACTTGCCCGCATCCGAATCGGTGATCTGGAGGCTGGCCATCGGGGGTCACCACAAGTGCCCGAACAGTGGGAGTTTGTCCGGAGTTGGAGGGAGGGTCAATGACCGTTGATCGAGATGACAGGGTGCTCGGCTGCCTGTCAGGGGGAGCGATCGGTGATGCCCTCGGGGCCGGCATCGAGCTCATGAGCTGGGCGGAGATCGAGTCCACCTTTGGGCCAGAGGGCGTTCGGGACTTCACGCCTGACTACGGGCATGAGGCGCCGATCACCGACGACACCCAGATGACGCTGTTCACGGCCGAGGGCCTGCTCGAGGCGGCGGCCAATGACACCGACCCGGTCGACGGGGTCTGGGCGGCGTACCAGCGGTGGTACCACACCCAGGGAGGCGATCTGCCGGAGGGGGTCGACCCGCTGTTCGGCCTGCTGGCGGTTCCCGAACTGCACGAAAGGCGAGGGCCGGGCAGCACCTGTATGGGCTCGATGCGTGAGGGCGTTCCGGGCACGACTGACGAGCCGCTGAACGGTTCGAAGGGCTGCGGCGGGATCATGCGCGTGGCGCCGGTCGGGCTGGTGGCGACGAGCGACGAGGAGGCGTATCGACTGGGCTGCGCCACGGCGGCGCTCACCCACGGGCATGCCAGCGGATGGATCTCGGCCGGTGCGATGGCCGTCATGGTCCGCCGGCTCCTCGAGGACGAGGGCCTGCGGGAAGCAGTCGATGCGGGCCGTGCGGTGGCAGCAGCCGACCCGGCGGACTTCGAGGTCGTAGACGCCATTGACGCTGCGATTGCGCTGGCCGGACAGGGGTCGCTTCGGGGCACCGACCTCGAGACGTTGGGCAAGAGGTGGCCCGGTGGTCCCGGCGACGAGGCCCTGGCGATCGCCGTGGCGGCGGTGCTCGCCGANCCCGACCCGAACGAGGCGTTGCTCCTGGCGGTGAACCACGGCGGCGACTCGGACTCGACCGGCGCCATCGCCGGCAACCTCCTCGGTGCCCACTACGGNGCCTCGGCCCTGNGCGCCGACTGGCGNGANCGGGTGGAACTGGCCGACGTGATCACCGANATGGCGGGCCGGTTGNCGGCAGTCGGGAACTAGGCCTGAAGGAAGATCAAGCGAAGGGACGGTCAGGATGGTAAAGAGGGCAAGGACGGCCATTCGGCTGGACAAGGCCAATGAATCCGTTGTGTTTCCGGAGTGGCCGGTCCGTGATAGCCGCTAGCCGTGTCATCGAGGTCCTGGAAGACATGGGTCTCATTGATCCCGAAGGGTCGCGAGCCTGGCCACTCCCGCCAGAGACGGATCGGGAACTTGCGAGGGTGGACTGGCCGAGAGTCGGCGCGCCTCATACCGGGAGCCGGGACGGTGCCGTCCCTGCACGGGTGATGAAGGAACTTGAGGCCATGGCCGGGTCGGGCGACGATGGTCGGTTGGAAGAAGTCCTCGACAGGTTGGCGTGGTACGCCCCGATCCATTTCTCCGGCGAGCGGTGGGGGGTCTACATTGAAGAACACGCAGTCATCACCTTGGCGGGGCGGATCGGCGCCCGCCTACCTGCCGGCCGGATCACGGATCAGGCGACGGCACAGGATGCGATTCGAAGCGCCCTGTACACGCTCTATTTCCACGAGGCGTTTCACCATTACGTCGAGTCGTTTGCGATCCGCGTCGAGTTGGTCGAGAAGACCTCCCGATACGTGCCGTACCACCATCGCGTCTATTCCCGACCGACCGGAGATGACGAGCCAGTGGAGGAGGCTCTGGCGTGTGCCGAGATGCTGCGTCGTCAGAAGAAGGAATCTGGTCTGAAGGCGATCCACAGGGACATCCGACGGGCGACTCGTGGGTTGCTTGAGGACTGGATCCCGACCCTTCCGGGTGGGTATCGGAAGGGTCTTGACCTTGAACAGGAAGCGCGTTTCAAAGAGGCGCAGAATCGCCTCAGTTCGCAGATCCAAGCCGGGACTTCAGTTTCGAGCGGAGACGAAGCACGGTGGCGACTGATTCGCCGAGAGTTGTACAGAGGAATCTGCGACTGCCGACGAAACACCTACCTGGTGGGAACATGGGGGTCTCCACNGATTCTCAGGAACCTGTGTCNTCCAGTGACAGGGTGACCCGCAGAGATGAGCGCCTCGAACTGGCGCCCGACGGTTCGGTCGGGCCGACAGGTCGTTCGGAGGGGTGGATCAGTCAACTTCGTAGTCGCTGACGACGCGGCTGACTCGCTTCTGGAGTTCCGCGATTCTCCGTCCGTAGGCCTCGATCCCGTATGGGAGTCCAGCCAATTCTGATTGAAGTCTTGTAATCGCTTCAAGGGTGGATGCGGGGAGGTCTGGCTTGACCGGGCCGAAACCGCTGACCTGTGCCTGGGCGGAGGAGAGGCTTTNCCATCGGCCCTCCAACTCGGATACGTCGACTCTGCCTTGCCTTCGCCAGTCGTCGAGCGCCTCGGTGAGGTCGGTGCAACTGATCTCGGCGCGGCCAGTTGGTTTCAGTCGTCCGTTGGGCTTGAAGGGTGGGGCCCCTGGCCCGGTGACGAGCGTGCGGTCGGAGACATCGATCACAAGGATCCGGTCCTGCGTCCTGTCCTCGCCCGTCAGGACGCACAGCGCCTGGGGTCCCTTGGTGTGCGGCCGCAACCCGGGCGGGAGCAGGATCACGGCTTCGATGTTTCGGCACAGNGTGGTGGTGCAGATCGCTCCGTCGGCGCTGAGGTCACGTGCCGGCGCGACGAGAAAGCCCCGGGCCGATGCAGTGGGTTCGAGCAGGGAGGTGCACCGTGAGGTCCAGTTGGCGATGCCCTTGGCCGGGGGATCGACGATGACGATGTCAAAGCTNTCTGTCAGTTCGCCGAAGGCATCGGTCTGCTCGATACAGCCTTNGGATCCGGGATCTTGGAGTTCGAGCCGCCGTCGAGCGATGCGAACCGTCTCCTCGTGGATTTCGAGGCCCCGTATCTGGCTGACGCGTTGGTTCTCGTCGTGGTCCAGCACCTGGGTCAGGACGCGGCCTTCGCCGCAGCCGAGGTCGATGAGCGAGGCGTCCTCCGGGGCACCGGCCAGCGCCAGTCGGGCCAGCAGTCGGGCGAGGGGTTCGGAGGTCGCGTGTTCGCTCGAGGTGAAGGTTGAGAGGGCGTCGAGTCCGTTCTCGAGGACGCGCTCTTCGGGCGAGTCGTACAGGGCAATGCGAAGTGCCAGGAGCACGCCGCTCAGGTCAACGGCGAGGTCGTCCGGGTTGCGGAACGGGTTGCCGTCTGTCCACTCGAGAGCTGAGTCGATGACTTGTTCGTCGTCGAGTTCGCTCGCGGGAGCCGTATGGCCATCCTGAAATTTCGCAACTGTTGCAACGAGTCCTGTGACCAGGGGACGCAACGAGTTGGCCCGGTTCGCCTGCGCGAGGGGTGGTAGCAACTGGATTGAATGACGCCAGAGCCAGCGACTCGAAGGCTCGCGTCCCAACTTGTCACGATCGCGCATCCATTTGAGGACCTCGTCGAGTCGGAAGCGCGGACTTCGTCCGGCGACCACGGNCTCGGGGAACCGGTCCGCTCCCTTCCGCCAGTGGGAAACGAGCGATGGTGGTTTCGACCGGCCCCTTGCTTCCTCACCTGGCGTGGTGGCGAGCCAGGCGATGTCCTGTGAGGAGACCTGAAGTTGTCGGTACAGGGCGCTGCGGTCGTCGTCGGGAGGGGCTGGGACCTCGGATTGGGCACCCNCAAGTGCTTGTCCGGGATCTTGAGGGCGGTGGCGCCGGCGANGTNGAGGCCGATGCCACCGCCCCAAAGGGTCTTTCGAGGCTTCCGAGAGGTGTTCNTTGAATTCCGANAACGTTTCGGTCGAGAGGCGTTCTATGAGTTCCGAGAACNTTTCGNCTGACCGTGAAGNACCGNCNGGACTCGGNNNANCGTCTACTAGTGNCNTGCCGATCCNCTNATCAAGACTGAGAAAANTCTCGACGAAATTGCCCAATTCGAAATTGTCCAATTCGGCTGACCGTGAAGGACCGGCTGGACTCGGGTGATCGTCTTCCACGCCCTTCTCCCNCTCACTTAATCGCCGGAAGATTTCGGCCTCGCGCTCCCGTGGCATGAGGTCCAGGAGCCCCTCTCTAATCAGGTCTCTGCGGGCGCTTCGAAAGAGCACGGCACGTCTCTTCTCGGCCAACTCGATGAACTCTGCTGGGGTCATGTCGTTTAATGCGGCCGCCCACCGTTCAACGACCGAGAATTCGGCGTCGGAAACTCCCTGGGAGAGGTCTGTCTCGTTCATTCTTCCTCGCCTATTTGGCTCTATGAGGGCTGGGTGTCACTTGGATAGAGTAGCGCGACTCCGTGACCCCAGACAATCTAGGCTAGTTGGAGCCTCCGAAGAGACATGTTACTCAGATTGANGATACCGGGGAGTGAGGTTGGCATTTCTTGCTAGGACGGTAGCGTCCACGCCTACATCCCCATCTAGGAGGCATCACATGTCCACAAACGACTCCGAACTGCCCGAGAGCTCCGAACTGCCCGACATCCTCTCTGATGTCAGCCAGATCCTGGATGCCGAGAACGAACTCCAGAAGCTCGAGCGGTACGTCCGCCGGGTCAGTCGCTGCCTGGCTGTTTTCGGCGTTCCCTGCCACGTCCAGATCGACGCAGAGGCCGGGACGATCTGCTTCGCAGCGATCCGCCGGGAGAAGCTCCTGGACTTCGCCCAGCGGCTCGAGTACCGGGTCGACGAATTGGGCCTGCGCCGGGGGTCCTCGGCGATCACCGTTCGGCAGATGGAACTGGACCTCCGTCCGCTGATCGACACTGCTCCGACGATCGANCCGCACCTCCGTTCGTGACGGAGCAGCGTCTCGCCATTCCGCGGGAAGAGTGGCGGACGCTCGCGCTCGTGGCCAGGGCGATCGATGCGACCGAGGCGGGGCCGGCCGCAAGGCTCTCCCGTTCGTCCGCCTTCGTGGAGGGCACGGGGCTCTGGTACCTCCGGGGTGCAGACGACGTCATCGTCACGATGCTCGACGAGTGCGAGTGCGGCGAGACCTTCAACGCTGGTGTNGCCCTGCAGCTGGTGCAGTACGCGGGCGTTCGGGCCCTCGGGGATGACACGTGCGACCTGGTGTTCTCCGATGATGGCTTCCAGCGGTTGGAGACATCCTCGGGAGCGAACGTGGTCGTCGACTCGCCGCAGGCACCCGATGTCCCCGTCCTGTCGACCGGACCACATGCTGCCTCGGCAGTAGTCCGCGCAGCCGATCTCGCGGATGTGATCTGGGGAGCGCTCCAGCCGCTCATATCCGAGGTGCCCGGTCAGCCGCCGCCGGTGGTGACGATCGGGATCGAGGAGGACGGTTCGGTGGGCGTTGCCTGTGACTGGCGGCCATTCGGGTACCCCAAGGCCACCTTCCGTGTCCTGTCGAGCCGTGCCAACGGGTCGTTCACCGTCGCCTGCCGGCTGCGGTCCGTCTATCACCTGTTCTTCCAGGCTGTCGAGGATGATGCCGACATACTCATCGAGATCGGACCCGAGTGGGTCAGCTTCGACGCTGTCTCCGAGCGTGGCTGGACGGCGTGGTGTCCGACCCGGCTCTCGAAGGCCCGGTGGGCCGATCGGGTCGCCACCACGCTCGAGGCGTCGGGTCACTACTGGGGTTGGATCGATGATCAGGTCATCGGCGACTGCGGAGCGACCGGTGAGGAGCCCGAGGTGAGGATCGCCTTCATCGAATCCGTCCCCGAACTGGTGCGCCTCACCCTCGTCCATCAGGGGGCTCCCGACAGAGACGGGCGGCTGCTGCGCGAGGTCAACGGACTCAATGCCAGGAAGACCGAGGTCCGCTTCTGGGAGGACGGTGGCTGCCTGGTGGCCTCGTATGACCTGCCGTGCACGCGGCACGACGAAGTGGCCTACTGGGCCGATCGACTGCGGGATGAAACAGATGGCATNGGAATCCTGGTCAGGGAACTGGAGTGACGGTCTTGNTGTCCTCATCCGGGATGGAGGGGTGTTGCTCGTCCCCCGGCCCGGACGGGCACTGGTGTGCCGAAATCCAAAGCCACCCGATCGGAGGACGGACACAGATGCAGACCAACCACGCGAACCTCGAGGACACCATGCGCACAGTCAACGCCNTGCAGCCCGACGACGACCCCGACCGCAATCTGGACCTGCGCGCGGCAGCAGACAGCTATCGGACCGCAGAGGACCGTCTTTCCCAGGCCGAAGATGATGTGGAGGTTGCACGCGATGCGGTGGCCGAAGCCGACTGCGACTCGTTCGACGCACATGTCCATGGCCGCAAGGCCGAACTCGATGAGGCAACGACCGAGGTCGGGTGTAACGGAAAGGTGGGGTTCATCTCTGACCGTGTGGACCGGGAACATGTCGACCTGGGAAAGGTCGACATCCGGGTCGCTCGGGCCGCGCTCGAGTTCCGCCGCGCGGAGGCCGTCCTTCAGAGGGCCGAGTTGGAGTCCGACCGGGCTCGCCGGTGCCGCGACGAGGCAAGGGATGCGCTGATCGCGATCGCGCTCGACAAGGGCTAGGCCGGTCAGGCGACGCACACCGGGGCGCCGAAGGCCCGGATGGTGTGGAGGTGCAGGTCCACGAGCTCTTTCATCGAGATGGANGACGTGTAGCCGCCTGCCAGCACGAAGGCCACGGGCACCCCGTGCTCGGCGCACCAGGTGGCGGCCCGGNGCTCACGCTCGGCGAGGCAGTCGGCCGAGATGGTCGGGTGCGGGTCCATGCCGGCGTTGTAGATGACGAGTCCTGCGTCGTCGGGAATCAGTTCGAGGAATTCGTCGATCCCTTCGAGGTACTCGGCGTGGGTGGGGCTGCTGAGTACCTGCAGATTGTTGNCACCGTCAGGNTGATACCGGTCGAAACCGCTGGTGCTGAGGTCCAGGTGCAGGATGCGCGGGTTGTCGCCGATGAGTTCGTTGGTGCCGCCGCCGCAGTGGGCGTCGACGTCGAGGATCACGATGGTGCCGTCAACCAGTCCGGTGGCGTGGTTGGCGGCGACGGCCAGGCCGTTGACCGTGCAGTAGCCGGTGCCTTCGCCACATCGGGCGTGGTGCAGGCCCGACGACAGGCTGCCGCAGGACCCGCCCGTGGCGAGTGCTTCGTCGACGGCGGCCAGCACGCCGGCGGTCGAGTTCGCGGCCATCTCCCAGATGCCCTCGTCCCAGGTGAAGCCCTGGCTCTCTGCGAGGTAGCCGGGGTGTCCGGTCTGCAGCGCCTCCACGTACTCGGGGGCGTGGACCGTCGAGATCAGTTGTTCGGCGAGGTCGACCAGGTGGGCCGGGTCGGCCAACTCGACGCCGGGCAGGCGCCCGGCCTCGATGGCCGCGGCGATCTCGCCGCTCTTGCGGGTCGTGTCGGCGTCGTGTGCAGGTGCCATGTACCGGTCGTTGAAGTAGACCCTCATGAGGATCCCCCGCCTGCGTCGTCGTGGACGGCGCCGAGGCCTATGGAGACGCCCTGGGTGATACAACCGAGGATCTCCTTTGTCAGTTCGGTGGCCTGGTCGTCGGCCAGGCCATTGTGGTCCACGCCGATGGCCCTGCAGATTCCCTGGGCGATCAGGTCGACCACGATCCTGCCGATCTTGTCGTCAGGATCCAGTTGCAGTTCGTCGGGCATCTCGTCGAATCCGATGCCATCGCCGGCTCGGAGGTCGTACCACTGTCCGACGAGGTCCTTGGCCGTCTGGTAGGCCAGGTCGAAGGCGATCTGGTCCTGTGGAAGCTGTTCGAGTTCGGCGTCCCAGTCGATCTCGGACTCGTCGGTCGTCTGGCTGTGCTCCTCGGCGATTCCGTAGATCTCGTCGATTTCTTCGTCGCGGATGCGGCTGATGACCCACCTGACGTCGATCGGGTTGTCCCTGTGCCAGGCCGAGGCCCTGCGCTGGGCGTCGGTGCGACCGGCCTCGTCCCAGCCATCGCGGTCTGCGAACCAGTCGATGGCACTGTCGGCGTACAGGATCGCGGCGATCGGGCGGGCGTCGCGGATGGCGTCGAGGCCGTCCTCGATGCCGTGGCCGAGTTGGAGCAATGCGGCGTAGGCCATCGACGGTGCCCGATTGATGCCCATGTGGCAATGAACCACGACCCGGGCCTGCGGATCGGCCAAGGCGTCGGTGATGGCGGCCACGCCGGCGTCGAACCAGGAGAAGTTCTGGCTGCCGCCGCTGTCGTGGGTACCGAACCAGAAGTACTCGATGTGCGGGGCGTGGTCGGCGACCCTGTCGCTGTCGTTGGCCTCGCCGCGCAGGTCGACGATGTGGGTGATGCCTGCCTTGACCCACTCGTCCAGCATCTGACGGAACCCGTGCGAATTCATCGGCAGGTCGCCGCAGACGAACAGGCGGTCGGCCACCTCGCAGAGGCGACGCCACCAGACGGCAGGTTGGATGTCGGTGTTCGTGGTCATGAATTCTCGCTTTCGGTGATAATTAGAGTGATGAGCACTCAATATCTGTATGCCACCGAGAGTAGTCAGGGGGTGTGACAGTGCTCATCTGCGAGCCGGCCACCCGCGCCTGGGGCGGGGCCCGGGGCCGCCTGTCACGACCGTCCGCTACCCGGTACGTACAGGCAGATCGTCCGATCGGGCGCTGCCCCAATTCCGATCCGAGGAGACACCATGACCACGATCAGCGACATTTTCGACAGCACTCCGAACGATTCTCGCCAGTTCGCCTACCAGGCGGCTGGCAAGATCTCGAAGAGCCGCATGGCCCAGGAGGCGCCGCTCAACGCCGCCGCCCTCGAGGCCGTCGAGGCCTCCGACATCGTCGTCGTGACGGGCTGCTACGACCACGTCGAGCAGGTGCTCGGTGCACTAGAGGTCCCCTACACGACCGTCGACTCCAGGCACCTCGACAACCTCCCGTTGCGGCCCGAGCAGCTGCTCGTAGTCAACTGCCCCGGCGAGATGTCGCCGGTGGCGATCGTGCGCATCCGGGACTTCGTCGCCAACGGCGGCACCCTGTTCACCACCGACTGGGCCCTGCGCCACGTGGTCGAGCCGGCCTTCCCGGGTCACGTCGCCTACAACGGACGCTCCACCGGCGACGACGTGGTGCGCATCGAGGTCGTCGACGCCACCAGCCCGTACCTGGCAGGCGTGCTCGATGCCGAGAACGACCCGCAGTGGTGGCTGGAGGGCTCCTCCTACCCGATCACCGTCGTCGACCCCGAGCGGGTCCGGGTGCTGATCCGTTCCAGGGAACTGGGTGAGAAGTACGGCGAGCAGGCCGTCGCCGTCGTGTTCCCCTACGGCAAGGGCGAAGTGTTCCACATGATCTCGCACTACTACCTGCAGCGCACCGAACTCCGGAACGACCGCCACCAGCAGACGGCAGCTTCCTATGCAACCGAGAAGGGTGTTCCGGTCGATTCCGAGATGGCGGCGATCATGTCCAACCTCAACCTGGGCGACGTCGAGTCGGCCGAGTCCTCGACCCGCCTGTTCGCCAACATCGTGGCCGACAAGAAGCGCCGGATCATGGAGCAGCAGCAGGATGGCTGATCCTGCCGAGGTGGCCGCTACGACCTCCGACTTGGTGCTGCTGCTCGTTCGTCCCAAGCGTGAATGGGATTGACTTTGCGCCGCCTAGCCATGAGGCTCGCCGAAATGGATTCGGAACCTTGGTCCCAGCCGGCAGGGTCGTGGGCGTCCTCTGAGGCCACCCGCAAGAAGATGATGGGGAACCGAAGTCGAGACACCTCACCGGAGCTTCGTGTCCGGTCACTGGTCCATGGCCGGGGCCTCAGGTATCGGGTTGCGCAAAGGCCAATACCTGCCCTCCGCCGAACCGCAGACTTGGTCTTCCGCTCCGCGAAGGTTGCGGTCTTCGTCGACGGTTGCTACTGGCACGGGTGTGCCGCCCACTACAAGGAGCCAAGCACCAACGCTCAATACTGGCGCGAAAAGATCGAAGGCAACCGACGGCGCGACCAAGAGACCGATGCACTCTTGGGTGAGGCAGGTTGGAGCGTCCTGCGCTTCTGGGAGCACGAAGACCCCAAGGAGGTCGCGGAAGCGATCGCCTCAGCCGTCGGAGAGCATCGGCCAACGCGACCCTGAGCGCTTAGGAACCACGTCGAATTCGGTGGTATGAACT
>PCCI01000015.1:0-2875 GCA_002731655.1 Methanobacteriota archaeon
CTGCAGGAATGGCCGTGGGCGCATCGGGGTTGCAGCGCCGGGTGGGGTTAGGGTTTTCTCGGCGGTCAGACTGTGCCCGGTGTCGGCGCCGCGGCGGTCCAGTTGTCGCAGGTAGGGCAGTCGCGGGTGAGCGAGTTGCCGTCGCCCGCGGCACCGTCGTCGTCCTCGTACGCGAGCGTGTCGCTGTAGGTGTGGTAGCCGAGGGCGATGGTGTCGGCGATGTTGCCGAGTCCGTCGCCGATGGCGCTGTCCTCGAGGCCGAAGACGTAGCTGACGCTCGGGTAGCGGCTGGCGAAATCAGTCGGGCTGGCGGCGACGATGGCGGCGCTGCGCGCCGGGATAGTGAGTGTTTCGCCGTCACCGCCGAGAATAAGGTCTTCCTCGGCGAGGTCGCTCAGCTTCCAGCCGTCGACCTCGGCCGCGACGTAGGCGGGGTTGTAGATTTCGACCCATTCGGTGCCGGCAGCCGGCTGGTACATTACCTCGGTTAGCCGCAGCGTCGTGTCGGGCGTCACGCCGCTGAAAAGCGTCACGCGCAGTTTGGCCGGCACGTCGCCGTCAGTGGTGCGTAGCAGCAGGATGCGCTCCTCGGTCACCGAGACCGTTGCTTTCGAGACGTCGCCGCCCCAGAAGCTGACGCGCGCGTCGGGCGAGAGCGTGCGCACCTCGACCGACAGGCCCTCCTTCGTGCCTAGCTCGTCGCGCAGCCCGTTGTAGGTGAATTTCGCCAGCGCCTCGCATTTGGCGAGCGACAGCACCCCTGTCTCAGTGAGCAGCCCCACCGTCAGGCCGGCCGACAGCTGCGGGCTGCCGCTGCCCCACTCGAGCGTCTCCCAGTCGACGGTGCCGGATGCGTTGCCGCTCGACCCCGCCAGCTCGTGCGTGATGGAACGCGCGGCGGCGATGCGGTTGTCGTTACTGTCAAGGTCGACGCCGATGCGGAAATCCATGGTGGTCGAGAAGGCCTGAATTATGATGAGGAAGAGCGTCAGCGCGAAGGTGAATTCGATGACGTGCGTAACGCCCTCTTCCTGCCGCGGAATCATCCGCGCTCCTCGCGCCGGAACAGCCATGCCGCGAGGGCGAGGCAGGCGAGGGGCCATAACAGCAGCGCCGACGCCACCTGCCATCCTGAAACTCCCTCGAAGTCAATCGCGAAGGTGCGGTGCGCCAGCAGCCCCACACCCATCTGGTAGACGTAGCCGGGATTGAGTAGTCCCATGTGCGAGACCACCGACTGGTAGGCCGGGTCCTGCTCGTAGCCAGCCGTGGTGACATCGATGCCCAGCGCGTACGCCGCGGCGAGGAACAGCAGTGGCCAGACCAGTGCCACCAGTAGCCATACTAGCAGGCCGTAGACCGCCGCCTCGGCGCCGGTGCGCGCCACGATGGCGAGGCAGAGCTGCAACAGCACGAAGGTCAGGATCATCAGCTGCCCCAGCAGCAGGTAGCCCGCAATCGCGGCGCCAGCCGGCTGGCCGCCTTCGCGCAGCATCAGCGCCAGCCCGAGCAACTGTGCCGCGAGCGCCGGCAGTCCGATTGAGAGCCAGAGGCCGAGCGCCTTGCCCAGCACGACTGTTTCGCGTCGCAACGGTTGCGCCAGCAGCAGAGGAAGCGTCCCGCTGTCGCGCTCGGCGACGAAGCTGTCAAGCGACACCGCCACGGCGGCGAGCGCCGTTACGAAGAAGGTGAACCACGCCAGCTGCCCGAGCGCGTCATTGGGATTCTGGACGCCACCGAGAAGCGCGTTCTCACCCTTCTGCAGGTCGCCCAGCAGCCAACCCATCCCGACGATGAATAGCGTGAAGAAAAGCACTAGTACGATGGTGCGCGGCGACCGCAGTCCGCGTCGTGCCTCGAAGCGGGCGATATGCCGTGCTGCCCCCCATTCCCGACGTATAGCAGGTCTCAGCTGGTCTGGCAACCAAACGACCATCCCAAACGCAGCGAGTGTCGTTAGGTAGGCAAGGTATTCGACCAGTACGCTCTGCGCCAGTAGTGCGTTGACCAGCGCTAGCATGCCGCAAATTCCATAGCTGACTTGTAGCAGGCCAATCCAGGAACGTCGCTTCGCCGTGAGCCAGACACCGGCTATCAAAGTCAGTAACTCGCTACCGAAGAACCAGCGATCCACCTGCGACGCGAGCGCTATATCCTCCGGTTGTGCTTCCCAGCCCTGCCGAATGAGGGTCATATTCTCGCTATTCAGCGTGAAGTTAGTGGTATCATTGATTTTAGTGGCGCGAATGGTGACAATTTCATTGGCGAAGAACTGCCCTGAGACGTTACCGTGTATCAGAATTGGCATACCTGATAAGTTTAGCATGGTCTTGCCATACAGGTCCTCGGTGTAGACCAGTCCGTCCACGGGTGAGAAAATGCCCGTCTTGATGGTCCCGTTCTCATATACCGAGAAACGCGGAGAAGTAACCAACGTGCCGCGGAATACCACCTCGTTACCACCAGGTCTCGGCTCGTTGTCGAGGTAGAGTCTCCAGACGTCGCCGTCGCGTTCAATCTCGCGTGAAGCCCAGTAGNCCCCAGGGTCGGTCTCGGCGGTCATGAACCAGTATCCGTAATGCAAGATCGCCAGCAGCAGGATTGCCAGCAGCGCTGCNGCCAGCGGCTGCCACGGACCNAGTGCTTCCCAGCGTGCCTGTAGCTCTTCGCGNTTCATNCCTCTTCCTCCGTCGAGNCNAGGAACACNTCNTCNAGCGTNGGCTCNTGCGGCNCNACCGANAANACNAGNGNGCCNNNNTCNACCAGNGCGCTNGTNAGCGCTNGCTGTCGTNANNCCNGNCAGNTGCACCTCCAGCCNNGTNTGCNGNNNNTCNGGCGNNGCNTGNGCNNCNNNNACNCCNTCNANNGCNTCGAC
>PCCI01000015.1:2880-15048 GCA_002731655.1 Methanobacteriota archaeon
CNAGCATCTTCGGCAAGAAGTCACCCAGCTTCAGAGTCACTCGCTGCCCTGCATCAGCGACCGCGTTGCGTAGTTCGTCAACTGGTGCCTGTCGTACCAGCCGACCGCGGTGGANAATCGCCACCTCACTGCAGAGTAGCTGTACCTCCGCCAGCACGTGCGAGCTGAGCAGAATTGTCAGCCCCTCGCTGTTGAACTGCCGCAACAGCTTCCGCAACGCGGCAACCCCGCGGGGGTCCAGCCCCNAAGTCGGCTCGTCGAGCACCAGCAGCCGCGGTCGGTGCAGCAGCGCTACCGCCAGTGCGAGGCGCTTGCGCATGCCGAGCGAGAAGCCGCGCACCGCGCGCGTGGTCTCGCCAGCCAGCCCCAGTTGCCCCAGCAGCTCGCCGCCGTGCGCATCGATATCGTCGCGCGCCAGCCCGTGGAACGCGCCGTAGAACTGTAGCGTCTCCTCCGCAGTCAGGTGACCGTGCAGGCCGACCTGCTCGGGCAGGTAGCCGATTTCGGCGCGCCCGCTAGTCGCGTCGAGCGGCTCGCCATCGAGCCGGATGGCGCCCGCGTCCGCGCGCAGGATGCCGACGATACAGCTGATGGCGGTCGTCTTCCCGGCGCCATTCGGGCCGAGGAAGCCGAACATTGCCCCTTCGGGGACTGACAGGTCCAGTCCGCGCAGCGCCTCGACGCGCGAAACCTCGCGCCCCCAGCGGCGGACGGGGTAGCCCTTCTGCACATCCTCAAGCTCCAGCAGCACGCCGTTGCAGGCTGCCTCGCGGTTATAAAACCGCAGCACCTGCGCTCGTCGTGAGGGACCTCTGGCGCTATCCGTTCCTGCCTGCCGCCCATGCGGAGATAGAGAAAATGTACCCTCGCGGCCAGCTGGAATCGCAGCTCGAAAAGCTGCTGGATGACCCGCTCTACGGAGAAGCACGCGCGCTGGCGGTGGAGCGACTGAACGCGGCGGTGGCGGACCGGATGGAGAGCCTCGGCACGCCAGTCGATGAGCGGGATGAGGAGATGTACCTGCTCTCCTACCTATTCTCACGCCTGATTCTCTCAGCGCAGGCCGACACGAAAGTGATTAACTGGGTTGGAGTGACCGAAGCGCTGAGGGCTGAAAGAACTCTGAAGGACGAGGAAACCAGCATCCTGCTGTATGTTTCGAAACAACTGGGCGTTCCCGTGAAAGTGGTGGAGGGAAAATTCCAGGTCCACTACACCGCCTACCTGACGGCGACCAAAAACCTCCGCACCGGTAAATGGAAGCTAGTCAACCGCGGCGTCGTTGACGGGAAGGTCATGCTCGACCAGCGTACGCTGGTGCGGGTGCTCAGGGAGATTGTCGTGGAGCACCTACAGGACCTGCCTGAACTCCCCGGAAAACTCGGGAAGAAGGTCCTTGAGCGGTTCAGTAACGACATGGAAAACATGCAGGTGATGGCGAAGGAGCGTCAGGAACGCGCGTTGCGCGAACTCGGCCAACTGGATTTCGGCAAGGCGCCGCCCTGCTTTTCGGGGCATTTGGCCGACCTGCAGGAAGGCGTCAACCTGCCGCATCCGGCACGCTTCTTCCTGACAACGTTCCTGACCGCGCTGGGGCAGGAGCCCGAACAGATTATGGAGCTCTACGCCACGGCGCCCGATTTCAAGGAGTCGGTGACGCGGTACCAGGTAGAGCACATAACCGGCAAGATATCGGGCGCCGAATACGATACCCCTTCGTGCAGCAGCCTCATCAGTCAGGGCGTTTGCCCCGGCGGAAACGCGCTCTGCCGCGAGATTGTCCACCCCCTCAGCTACTATCGCACCATGGCCGAGCGCGAGAAGCCCGATGGCGTGAAGCGCAAGCGACTACGCCTTGCCGCGGCCGGAAGCGGTGACGCGAAATTATGGGCGCAGCTGCCGCTCAAGGCGCCTGCTGACGCGCCGCCGCGTTCGCTCGCGGCGGCGCTGCGTGCCGACGGACCGAGCCGTGTCAGCCTGCAGGTTGAGCACTTCCGGGGGCGAAGCACGAAGGCGGGAGGCAAGTACATTCGCTGGGCCTCGGCGCGGCTGGCTGACGACACTTCCCCCTCGCTCGAAACCTTGCCACTGACGCAGTGGGAACTGGCGCTGCCGCTGGCGCACGCGAAGTCACGTGGCGAAAGCGTCGAGGTGACGCTGCTGCCGGTGAAGCTGGGCAACCAGTCCCGGTTGCATGTGCTCGCGGTCAGCTGAAAACGCTCAGCCGAGCCGGATACGGCGGCCGCACTGGCAGATGAATTTGATAGTCTCGGGAGGGATAGCATGCTTGCTGTCGCAGTTGGGGCAGGTAATCTGCCGGTCGCCGGCGTGCTGCTCGACGGGCGCGACATATTCTTCGCACTTCTGGCAGTAGTAGTCGGTCGTGTAGCCCGAGTCAGGCCAGTGCTGCAGCGCGCTGCCATCCTTTGAGCAGTGGAAGCCAGCGCCCTTCGGCGCCGGTGGCTTGCCGCTTGGTTTCGGTGGCTTCCCGGCGGCCGGCGCGGTCTTGCGCTTCACCTTGCGTCCGCTACGCTTCACCTTGCGGGCGGCCTTCTTCTTCACCTTGCGGCGGACTGGTGCCGCGGCTGCGGCCGGTGGCGTTGCGTCATCGCCAGTGCCATCCTCAGCATCTTCTTCCGAGCTGTCGGCCAGCTCGGCGCCAGAGGTCAGCTGTGCCAGCAGTTCAGTCTCGGAGAGTCCCTGTTCAGGAACGTCGGCGCCGATGCTATCATCAATGTCATCATCATCTTCATACTCGTCGTCATCATCATCTTCCGTGCTTGGCAGCTCCACCTCGTGGCCAGTCCCCATCATGCTTTCCTTGAGCGGGTCGTATTCCTCCTTCTTCAGCGGCACCAGTTCATCGGGGGCGAGCAGCCGACTGACTCCGTAACCGAGAACCACCAGCAGCAGGATGCCCGCCAGTGCGTAGGGCAGTTTCTCGACTATACCTGCCAGGTCAGGCAGGCTGAGCGAGACACCGTCCTCTTCGACCGCTTTCACGCTGACGAACATGATATTCTCGCCGAGCAGTGAGCCGTTGTCGTGCTGGGCTTGTACGGTGACCTTCAGCATTCCGATGAAGGCGCCGTCGCGCGCGTAGCCGTTGGTTCCCGCCCCGGGCCACTTGACATAGTAGCGGTCGTAATCAGGCGGAATATCGTTATCGTCCGGTGCGTCATACGAGGCGACGCCGGTAATCAGGTCCCGCGCTGTATCTAGATATTCACCGACCACGACCAGGCGGGAAACATTTTCCTTGTGTGAATCGGTCAGGTCAATCCAGATTTTAATTTCCCGTCCGCTCCCAACCGTGACCGTATTTTCGTTGTGATCTCCCATCAACTCNTCGTTGATGTAGACTGTGATATCAGCCGACGCCGCCGGCATGCCGAGCGCCAGCAGCGTCAGCAAAAGCACGCCATATCCGCCCGTCCGCGAGAGGTTGGAGATTAACAAGTGTACCAGCCGCGGATTTGCCCGCTGATATTAAGATATCTACTCTCTCGGGTGCGTGCGGCGTCTGTTTCAACCAAGTAACAATCGCTNGCCCTTGGCCGCCGCGTCCCCGCGCGCCCGCTGCGGCACAATCAGCGCCACTGCCCACGACGGGACCGCGCGCTGCTGCAGCGCCTCCGCCAGCGGCGAGTAGCGTTTGAGTGACCGCAGCCGCCCACCATCGAGCACGCGGATGGCGGTCGAGGCGATGCGCGGCTCGGAGAGCAGCAGTTCGGCCAGCGGCAGGTCGATGATGACTTCGCCTGGCTCCAGCCCGAGCCGCTTGGCGATGCGCGCTTCCGCGCGGCGGCGTTTGTCGGCGTCGGCCAGCGGCTTGAGCGGTTCGCGGTGCTCGTCGCCGATTTCCTGTGGTGAGAGCGCCCAGGCGACCTTGTAGAGCCGGCGATAGCGTAGCCGTTGGAGCGTCTCGCGCTGGAAGCCGCCCAGTGCCTCGAGCCGCGCATCGAGCTCGGCGTCGACCAGCGACTGCACTTCCAGCGCGCCAAGGTCCTCGATTTGCTCGACCGCGCGCGCCATCATCAGCTCGGCGATGCGCACGGTCTTGTGGAAGTAGACTGCCGAATACATCAGCGTCCGCGCCACCAGCATCCCCTCGACCGCCGGCACGCCAGAGCGGGAGATGACCAGCTGGTTGTTGTGCAGCACCAGCGAGTGGACCAGCCGCTCGCCGTCAATCGTGCCGTGCGCCACGCCGGTATAGTGCGAGTCGCGCAGCAGGTAATCTATCTGGTCGGCGTCGACCGTCGAGTGGACCACCTGCCCGCGGTAGGCCGGCCCGGAGTAGTGTGCCTGCCCGTCGTGGACCGCCAGCCGCGACTGCTCGCCTTCGCCAACGGAGCCGGTCACCAGCGCCGCCACTTCCTCCGGGTCGAGGTCGTGCGCCGCCAGGACTTCGGGAATGGTCGGCCCCGCCAGCACCGTATCGGGTGGCGGCTGCCGGCCGGTTATGATGTCCTTGGTAATCGCCATGTGGTCGACGCCTAGCCGCTCGTGCAAAATGGCCTCGAGCGTGTGCGAATAGGGNCCGTGCCCNACATCGTGCAGCAGCGCCGCNGACGCAATCAGNGCGGTCTCCGNGTCGTCGAGCCCGAGGTTGCGGCAGATGCGGCGCGCGGTGTGGCCGACNCCCAGCGAGTGCTCGAGNCGGGTNTGGTTCGCNCCNGGNAANACGAGGTGCGCCANNCCNAGTTGCCGGATGGAGGAGAGNTTCTGGAACTCGCGCGTCTCGAGCAGCGGCTCNAANGCNCCNTCGAGNGGAATTGCGCCATGCACNGNGTCNTGCACCACCTGAGCCATGGGNCGCGANNGTNGGGACAGTTATAACCGCGCNGCCNCCGGCAATNTTAAGCCGCTCAATGCCNTCATGGGGCATGGGNGAAGAGGAACTTGCGCTGAGCGGCGANCAGGTTGACCTGNCGCAGTTCGTGAATGACGAGGGCGGNATCTGGAGCCTGCGNCAGNTCGAGAAGGTGCGNGGNTGGAACAGCATNGAGTATGGNGCNGGCCTGTCGGGGAAGAATACGCCGTCGACGGCGCTCTCGATGAACNGCGCCTACATCCNGCCGGGCGGGGTCGCGAAGGNGCACATCCACGTNGATTTCGACGTGATGATTTACCTGCTCAAGGGGAGCGTGCGGCACGAGTCGGTCGTGCATTCGGCGGGCGACATGTTCTACATCGAGCCGGGGCTGCCGCACGAAGTCTTCAACTGCTCCGATGACGACTGGGTCCACGCCGTTGTTGCGCGCTCGGACGCGTCTGAGTGGCAGAACATAATTCCCTACGACCGTGATTCAGATTAGCATTATAACCGGCGCCACATCCCGGGGCGCGATGGCCAGCACGAATGGGCAGGGCGGAGAGAACGGCGCGCTGCCGGCCGGCCGCGCGCCGGTCCGGCCGCAGGTCCATGACAGCATCCTGAGTGCTATCGGGGAGACCCCGCTGGTGCGGCTGCCGGCCGGTTTCGAGCCGGGGGTCGAGTGCGAAATCCTGCTCAAGGTCGAGTTCACCAACCCGAGTGGCAGCATCAAGGACCGCATTGCGCTCTTCATGGTCCGCGAAGCCGAGCGCAAGGGGCTGCTCAAGCCCGGCGGGCGCATCGTCGAGTGCTCTTCCGGGAATACCGGCGCCGGGCTCTGCCTGGTGGCGGCGGCGCTGGGCTACCCGATAACCATCGTCATCCCGGACAAGATGAGCCAGGAGAAAATCGACGTCCTGCGCGCCTACGGGGCCGAGGTGGTGGTCACCCCCGCCAACGTCGCGGTGGACCACCCCGACCACTACACCCGCAAGGCGCAGCAGATTGCCGAGGATACTCCCGGTGCGTGGTGGCCCAATCAGTATCACAACCCCGATAACACGGAGGGCCACTACCGCAGCACTGGCGCCGAAATCTGGCGGCAGTGCGAGGGGCGGCTCGACGCCTTCGTCGCCGGCGCCGGCACCGGCGGCTCGCTCGCCGGGGTCGCGCGCTACCTGAAGGAGCAGGACCCCACGGTGCAGGTGGTGGGGGTCGACCCGCCCGGCTCAATCCTGGCCGATTACTGGCGGACTGGCGAACTGGTCGAGCCCGGATTCTATTTCGTGGAGGGGGTCGGCGAGGATGAAGTCCCGGGCGCCTGGGACCCCGAAGTCGTCGACGACTACCGCGTGGTCACCGACGCCGTTTCGTTCGCGATGGCACGCCGGCTGGCGCTGGCAACCGGCATTTTCGGCGGGGGCTCGACCGGCATGAACCTTGTCGCAACTCTCGACATCGCCCGCAAGCTCCCCGCCGAGGCGCGCGTCGTGACGCTGGTGCCCGATTCGGGGCGCGCCTACCTGAGCAAGGTCTACAGCGAGGACTGGCTGCGCGACTGGCGCCTCTTGCCACCAACCCCTGCGGCCGACGCGACGGTCGCCGACCTGGTACGCGATGGCGCCCGCGCCTGGGTCAAGCCGGGCGAGACGCTCTACTGGGCGGCACGGCACATGGGCGAACGCGGCGTCCGCCCGCTCCCCGTTCTTGAGGAGGAGGGCGGCGCGTTGCTCGGCGTGGTCGACGAGGCGCGAGTAATGGAACTGCTCGCCGCCGGCGAACCGCTGGAGCTGCTGCTGGTGCAGGATTACATCGCCGAGGCGGGGCCGGTGCTCGATGCCAGCGCCCCGTGGAGTGAGGCGCTGGCCGTGCTGGCCGAGCAGGAGCGGGTGCTGGTGCGGGAGCCGGATGGCTGGGCATCGCTCGAGCGACGCGATATGTTAAGGGCGCTGCCGCGGCTGGACCACGGAGGCACAACCGATGTCTGACCCCGACAAACACGTCCCGCCCAAGCGCGACCCCGACGCCCGCTTCGGGACCCGCGCCGTCCACGCCGGTTGGGAGCCCGACGAGCAGACCGGTGCGGTCATGCCGCCGGTATACCTGACCAGCACCTTCGTCCAGGACGGCCCCGGCCAGCCGCGCGGTGGCTACGAATACAGCCGTACCCAGAACCCCACCCGCTTCGCGCTGCAGGATGCGCTGGCCGACCTTGAGGGCGGCGCGGCCGCCTTCACCTTCGCCTCGGGGATGGCTGCCATCCACACCCTACTGCTGACGCTCAAGCCGGGCGACCGTGTCGTCGCCGGCAAGGACCTCTACGGCGGCACCCACCGCCTCTTCAACCGGGTCATGGAGCGCTTTGGAGTCCTGATAGATTACGTCGACACGAGCGACCCCGCGGTCCTCGGGGCACTTCCCAAGGACACGCGGCTGCTCTACGTCGAAACTCCCTCCAACCCGCTGCTGACGATAACCTCGCTCGAGCAGGCGGTTGCGGGCGCGCGCAGGGTGGGCGCCGAGGTGGCGGTCGACAACACTTTTGCTTCCCCCGCGCTCCAACGCCCCATCGAGTTCGGCGCCGACTACGTAATTCATTCGACCACCAAGTATATCGCTGGCCACAGCGACGTCGTCGGCGGGGCGGTCGTGGTGCGCGACGAGGTGCACAGCGAGGACCTCTGGTTCCACCAGAATTCCGCCGGCACCGCGAACTCACCCTTCGATGCCTTCCTGACCCTCCGCGGCCTGCGCACCCTCGAGGTCCGCATTGAGCGGCACTGTGCCAACGCGCGCGCGCTGGCCGAATTCCTGCACAGCCATTCGGGGGTCGACCGCGTACTCTACCCCGGCCTCGCCAGCCATTCGGGGCACGCTGTCGCCCGTGAGCAGATGTCAGACTTCGGCGGGATGCTCTCCTTCGATCTCCCCGGCGGGATTCCGCAGTCGTCCGCGTTGGTCAAGGCGGTCCGCATTTTCCAGCTGGCTGAGTCCTTGGGTGGAGTGGAGTCGCTGATTGAGCTCCCGGCGCCGATGACCCACGCCTCGGTCCCGCTCGAGGCGCGGCTGGCGAAGGGCATCACCGACGGGCTGGTGCGGCTCTCGGTCGGTATCGAGGACCCTGCCGACCTCATCGCCGACCTGGAGCAGGCGCTCGCGAAGGTCCAGATTTAATAGCTCCCTAGCATGGGCCGCGCAAGGAATTTCCGCAGGTTCTCGGGCGAGGCGTCGTCGGTCATTCCACCTCGTGGCCAGACATAACACCGACAAGCAGCAGGAACGGCTGTGGACGCATCGGGGTTGCAGTGCCGGGTGGGTTTAGGGTTTTCTCGGGCGGCGCAGCGCGATGACGTACTCGGACCGGTCAGGAACGTAACGGATATGTTTCTGTTATACCAGAAATATATCAGGTATGGCGACTTTTCCTATCAAAGATAGGAACCTTGGTACCAGGTATGACTGATATATGTTACTGTAAACGGGTATTTGCCTCACAGCGCTAGCGCGTCTTGAGCAGGCATAATGCCTGTTTTCAGGCGTGCAAGCAGTGGTTTGTGCTCAAGCGAGTGCAAAAACGCTCTGGAAATCGATTCGCAGGACGAGTGGTTACTGTATAGTAAATGTTAATCTCATCGTGAATCTGAACGGGCGTTGGAGTCAGGGCTGTGGCGGTGCAGTGGCGGGCGCGCTGGCTGCTATAAAGCCGGGCCATACTTGCCGTACGTGCGCGCGACTCTGCGGCTGCTGAACGCGGTTTCACATACTGAGGTCATCGACGGGCGCAACATCACCGTCGTCTACCTCTACGGTCGCACCGCCGATGGGCAGAGCATGGCGGTGCGCACGGAGCCGCAACTGCCGTGGTTCCAGGTCGTCGAGCCGCCGGATACGATGGTGGCGCAGCTGGAGGCGCACGCCGAGGTGCGCGCAACGCGGCCCGAGCGGCTGTGGGTCGACGGCACGGAACGCGACTGCCTGCGGGTCGAGGTGTGGCACCCCGGCAAGGTGCCGCAGCTGCGCGACTGGCTGCGCGCCAGCGAGTTGGTGGGGCTGGCGGCCGACATCCCGTTCCATTTTCGCTACATCTACGACCACGACCTCGGCGGCTGCGTCACGGCCGAGGGCGAGATGCTCGAGAAGCGTGGCTGGAGCTGCCCCGTAATCGACGCCGCAACGCTCGCACCGGCCGAGACCTTCACTGCGCCGCTGCGCGTCCTCAGTTTCGACGTCGAGAATTCGTTGTTGGACCGTCGCCTCTTCTGCCTTTGCCTCACGGTCCATGACGGCGGGGAGCTGGTCGCGGAGCAGATGCTGGACGGCGGTGAAGCTGGCATCATCGCCAGCTTCACCGCCGCCGTCGCAAAACATGACCCTGACGTGATTACCGGCTACAACATCGACGGCTACGACCTGCCGTTGCTCGAGGAGCGGGCGAAACTGCACGGGATGAAACTGATGCTGGGGCGTGACGGCAGCGAAGCCGACCAGCGCTCGAACCGCACCTGGGCGGTGCGCGGGCGCGTAGTGGCCGACGCGTGGTGGAACGTCAAGCGCGAAATCCGGCCGCGGCAGGAGTCGCTCAACGCGGTCGCGAAGCAGCTGCTCGGGCGGGAGAAGCACGACGTCAACCCGCAGCAAATGGACGCCGAGTGGGAGCGCGACCCACAGCGCGTCATGGATTACTGCCTTGAGGACGCGCGGCTCGCGTTCGAGATTATGCAGCACATCCGCGTCCTCGAGAAATTCCAGCACCTCGGCTCGGTCGCGCGGCTGCCGCTGGAGGAGGTGCTGAACGGTCGCACCTCGTCGCTGATTGACTCGCTGATGATTCGCGCTGCCGACCGGAAGGCAATCGGCGTCCCGCTGACGCGCCACCAGCGGCGCACCGGCCACATCGTGGGGGGCTACGTCCACGCGCTCGAGCCCGGGCTCTACGACTGGGTCTGCGTACTCGATTTCAAGTCGATGTATCCCAGCATCATCATCGATCGCAACCTCTGCTTCACGACCCTCGCCGACGACGGCGAAATCCTCACGCCGCACGGCGTCCGCTTCCAGTCGCCCGATGTGCGGCGCGGGCTGCTCCCCGAATTACTCGAGGGGCTGATGGCGGAGCGCGACTCCGCCAAACGGGCGGAGGCGGCCGCAACGGGAGCCGAGGCGGAGCACTACCGTCGCGTGCAGGAAGCCATCAAAATCCTGATGAACTCGGTTTACGGCGTCTTTGCGTCATACTTCTACCGCTTCACCAACCTCGACATCGGCGCCTCGATTACCGCCTACGCCCGCGAGGCAGTACGCGACATCATCGCCGAACTGGAGCGCGAAGGCCTCGCGGTGATTTACGGCGACACCGACTCGGTATTTTTCGGCTCACCGCACGGCAACTTGGATGAGACGGTCGTCTTCGGGGAAGCCATCGCAGCGCGCTACTCCGGGGGGGCGCGACAGCTGGAGTTCGAGAAAATCCTGCACCCCTTCTTTTCGCACGGCGTCAAGAAGCGCTACGTCGGCCAGCAGGTCTGGCCGCGCGAGACGTTGGTTGTGCGCGGCTACGAGACGCGGCGCACCGACGCATTCCCAGCGCAGGTCGAGGCGCTGCAGGAAATATTCGCGCGGCTGATGGAAGGCTCGACCGAGGCAGCGCGCGAGACCGCGCGCGACTGGGTCGCGCGCGTTGCTGCCGGCAAGGTGGCGCCGGAGGAGCTGGTGATTTCCAAGACGGTCAATCTTGGTCGCAAATACAAGAACCCGAAGGCGATGGCGCACCTGCAGGCGCACGCCAAGTTCGTCGAGACCGGCCGCCCCTTCGTCAGCGGCATGAAGGTCGCCTTCATCGTCACCGACGCTTCGCGCACGCCGATGGTCGTCGAGCCCTACTTCTCTGGCGAGGAGCCGGCGGTGCCCGACCGGGACTACTACGCCGGCCGGCTCGCCAAGTCGCTGGCGCGCATCACCGAGGTGTTCGGCTGGGACGAGCGTGCGCTGCGCACCGGCGGCCGGCAGGCGACGCTCTTCTCCGCTGACGGCGCCGGGGCGGCGACCGGGAAGCCGGCCGTGCCGGCGCGAGAACCGCAAGGCGAGCAGCAGAGGCTCTTCTGATGGCTGCGCTCGAGTGGCACAGCGAATCGCGCGAGTGGTATCGCGCCGCGGTGTTGGTGCTGGGGATGATGCTGGCGTCCCGCGCTATCGTGCGCAACGCCGTCGAGGGGCCGCTGTTGGCGGAGCTGAACCTGGACCTGCTCTTCCTGCTGATTGCGTTGCCGGGCTTCTGGCTGGGGGTGCAGGGCTACCGGCTGCGCGAAGGCCGCGGCGCGCTGCTCAAGGCGCGCGGCGAGGAGTTGCTTACTGCGCTCGAACAGGAGCTGCTCGCCGCCGGCTTCACTCCGCGCGAAAAGCAATGCATCTTCGCGCCGTCGTTCGGGCTCTGGCAGCAGGTGGGGCGGCTGACGCTGCCCGACGGCGAAGCCGAGGTGAAGGAGCTCTGGCTCTCGGCATTTTTCTGGCGCAGTCAGGTCGCCTTGCGGGGCAGCCTAGATGAAGCTATCTTAGAACAGGCGCTCGCCCGGCTCGCCGGCTACGCCGGGGAGAACGAGCCGAGCCCCGCACGGCAATAGGCCAGCGGCTTGCGCGACTCGTCGGTGGTGCCGGATTCGACCTGCCCGACGTAAATCGTATGGTCGCCTGCTTCGTGCGCCGCGACGACGCGGCACGCCATGGTCGCGACGCAATCGCCGAGCAACGGGACGCCGCCCGCGAGCGAGTGCGGCGTCGCTTCGAGCAGCGCCTGCTTGTCTTTTTCGGGATTGGCGAAGTCCCACGCCAGCCCGCCCTGGTCGGCGGCACAGACCGAGACGCCGAACTTCCCGGCACGTGCAATCGCGTCGTGGCTGGCAACCCCGTGGTCGATGCAGACGAGCACCAGCGGCGGTTCGAGCGAGAGCGAGCAGAAGCTGGAGACAGTCAGCCCGCCAAGGGCACCGTCGTCGTCGAAGGTGACGATGGTGACGCCGGCGGGGAACTGCCGCATCAGCGCGCGAAAGGTATCGCCATCGACCGCCATGCTGCCCTATCGACGACCACTATTTGAGGCATACGCGGCAGGAACCCATATTTATCCCGGTCGCCGGGATACCGGCGGGAGCCGATGTCCTCACCACGCCTGCCGCTGGTCGCACTCGCGCTGCTGGCGGCGCTGCTGCTATTTCCCGCAGCAGAGGGTGAAACAATCATTGTCGACGTTAATGGTAATGGTGACTATACAACAATCGAAGACGGACTGGAGGCGGCTGTAGACGGTGATATTGTTCGTATCTGGAACGGCATTTATGTTGAATACAATTTGACAA
>PCCI01000016.1 GCA_002731655.1 Methanobacteriota archaeon
CAACTTCTCACGGGCCATGAGGGATTTGTATCTCGGGTGGTCTTCCGGGGGCAGGGTCACGTGACTAGTCCCACTCAAACTCATCCTCGTCAATATCATGAAGCCGGACCTTGGAAACCCAGAGACCTTGTGTGGGTAGACCATTGCTAACATCATTGTACTCCGGGGTACCTTGTGCTTCAGCATTATGAGGCAGGTAGTAAAGCCCGGAAAATATCATCGATAAAATCAGGAGAAGGCTGAGTGTGGGAGAGTGATTCTGTGACCACAGAATTCTGCAATATCTAGTTCTGTGCACGCGAGTAGACGCGGCAAACACCTATTTAGCCGCGACCTTCACGCTACGTGGGTGAAAAGACACGGCTGCGTCACGTGGCGGTAGCGGTCGAATCCATTGACGCGGCGCTGCCGCTGTGGAAAGCTCTGGGCCTCGAACTGCGGCATACCGAGGACATCCCATCCGAGGGAGTGCGCACCGCGCACCTAACAGCTGGTGGGGGTGAGGTGGAGCTGCTCGAGCCGCTCGCTGGCGATACGCCCGTCGGCCGCTTCCTGGAACGGCAGGGGCCCGGATTGCACCATATCGCACTTGAGGTTCCTGACTTGACGACAGCGCTACAGCGTTGCAGCGCCGCCGGGTTGGAGCCTCTGGGCGGCGAGGTTCGCGACGGCACCGAGGGGATGCGCGTCGCGTTCTTCCACCCGCGCGACACTGGGGGGGTGCTGCTGGAACTGGTCGAGCCCGCCCCCAAACCGGTTTAACCGCGGCACCGTGTGCAGAGTCGTTCCCGCATGGCAAAAGTAAGGACGTCACCGTATCGGCAGCCGCCGACCCCCGAAGGGCTGCGCGCTATCGAAGAGGGGACGCTCGATTACTTCGACCCCGAGATGTACTCCAACTTCAACACCGAGGTGCTGGAGGAATATCTCGAGGAGAAGTCGCGCACCGACGGCTTCGGTTCGACGACTTGGAAGTGGGACCAGATTATGCTGGGGCTGGTCATCGGCATCCTGTTCGCGGTCATCAACCAGTACGTCGGGCTCAAGGTCGGGATGATCGTCTCCGGCTCGTGGTACGTCGCCTACCTTGCGGCGATGGCGCTACGCTGGACCCCGGGCGAAGTGAACCTCTCCGCCTCCGCCTCGACCGGTGCCTCAATGGTCTGCACTGGTTTCGTGTTTACGTATCCCGCCATCTATCTGCTCGCCTACTCCTCGAAATACCGCATGGCGGACGGCAGCCATCTCGTCGACGCCTCGCTACTGCTGCCCGAATCGTGGGTGCTGGCGGGGGTGGCGCTGGTGGCTTCAATCCTGGGCGGGATGCTGGGCGTGCTCTACTTCATCATCTTTCGGAGAGTATGGCTAGTCGAAGATCCGTTGCCGTTGCCGGGCTTCGAAGCCAACGTCAAGCTGATGGACATCGCACGCGAGACCTCGACCGGGTCGGTCGAGAGCGCACGCCACTCAATCTGGCTGGTCGGAATCTCGACCCTGCTGGTCGGGATTTTCACTTTCCTGCGCGACTTCCCGGTTTTCTCCACCAGCGCGGTTGACGTCGCAGGCGACCCTATTCGCACCTCGGTGCTCGACAAGGGAGCGCACGAACTGGGGGTCTCACGCTACTATGAGGGCGGCGACCTGATGGTGCCGTTCGACTCAGGAATCACCAACTACACCTGGCTCGGCTTCGAGTTCACTCCACTGATGGGCGCCATCGGCTGGTTCATGAAATTCCGTGTCGCAATGCTGGTGAGCCTCGGGACGTTTTTCACATGGTTCGTCGTGACGCCGATGGCGTTCGCCCTTGATTATCCTTTTTATTACCCTGTCGACGGGCTCTACCACGCCGTCTCTGCCTACCCCGCGGCGTCGCTGAAATCGTATGCCTACGTCGCGCGCCCGATGGCGATTGGTGCCATCCTGGGCGGCGGCATCACCGCGCTACTGAAGATGGCCCCGGTCTTCCGCACCACCGCGGCGGACGTTATCGCCATTTTTGCCGGAGGCGACGATGTCGCGCGGCGCGACTACGTCGAGGGCAAAGGCTGGTATGAGTGGCCAGTGACGCATATTCCCGTGATGCTGGTGGTGACGCTGGTCGGCATCACGCTAGTGTTCGCGACCGAGTTTGGCTTCATCCCCTCCTTCGTCTTTGCGCTGGTGCTCTGCCTGACGACTTTCGCGCTTGGCGCGATTGCCGTGAAGGTGATGGGCGAGACCAGCATCGAGCCCGTATCGGGCACTTCGTTCATCGTGCTGCTGATGCTGGTGCTGATTTTCAAGAACCTGCTGGGACTCGCGGCGAGCGATGCGGCACTGCTTTCGCTGGTCGGTACGACCGTCTTCGGCGGCGCCATCTCGATGTCGGGAACCGTGATTGGCGACTACAAGGCGGCGCTCTACGTCGGCAACCGGCCGATGCACATCATGAAGACCGAACTGGTCGGCATCATCCCTGGCACCATCGTCTCGGCGCTGTTTGCCGGCATCCTCTCGCTGGCGCTCGCGAAGGGCGAACTGGTGCTCTACGCACCGCAGGCGAACGCATTCGCCGCTTTCGCGCAGATTATGCTCGGTGGCGAGACGCCGTGGCAGCTGCTGGGGCTCGGTTTCGGCATCGGCATATTCATGGAGCTGCTGACCGGGATGGGGACCGCCTTCGGGCTGGGAATGTACCTGCCGATGGTGGTGACGCTGCCGATGGTCGTCGGCGGGGCAATGCGTGACCTGTGGGAGCTGAAAGTGCTAGAGCCAGCGGTCGAGCGCGACGGCCTCGGCGAGAAGGGGCGCACGCTGAAGCTACTCAATACCTACATGATTGCGACCGGACTGATTGTGGGCGAGGCACTAATGGGGACTGTACTCGCCATCTACTACGTATTGCCGCTGCTGGGCGGAGGCTAATCCTCATATATGGCGCGGTCCTCGACGGGCTCCGGGACGAGGCATGGCAAAGGAAGAATACGAGACGCCGCTGATTGACGCGTACAACCGCACGCATCTGGATGTATTGCACGAGGATGGTAGCTGGTACCATCCTTTCCTGCCCACGGGAGTCTTCATGGAAGACCTCGGGCCAGTCATCGAAGAGCAGCTGGTCAAGACATATAACGAGTGCGAGCGGGAGGCGGAAAAATACTTCGAGGAACGCGTGCGCGAGCGCTTCGCCTCCGTCTTCGCTGATGCCAACCCGGTTGACCTGCGCGGGCTGCTGCCGAAGAAGCCCCCGGTTGAGTGGGCCGAGCTCCCGGTGGAAGTGCAGCGAGAACTACAGAATGTCCACGACACTGCTCAGGAAGAAGGAATTACCGAGAGAACGTTGAAAAAGCGGGTCCGCCAGTACCTTATCGACCAGTACATTATCGAGGAATGAACGTGGCGGAAGAAAACGTAAAACCGAAGAGGGTGATGCTGGACCCCCGCGGCGGCCGGCCGCGCGAGAAGTCCAAGACCCACATTGATGGGTTGGACCGCATCCTCAACGGCGGCATCCCCATCGGTAACACTACTCTGTTGGCAGGCACCGTCGGCTCGGGAAAGACCACGCTGGCAATGGAGTACCTGATTAACGGTGCCAAGAATGGCGAGACCACCTGTTACATCTCGGTTACCGAGCCCTCCTCCAAGATGCTGGAGAACCTGCGAACTTACGGGTTTTTCGAAGATTCGCTGGTCACCGAGGGGAAGCTGAATGTCTTCGACCTCGGGATTATCAACGACCGACTGGGAGTCGAGCGGCTCGATGGCTCGTACACCTCCAAGGACATGGAGGCACTGCTAGGGGCGTTCGAGGATATCGTCGACGAACTCCAGATTACGCGACTGGTGATTGACTCGATTACCGCTATCTGCTACCAGCTCCCCGACAAGGGAGCCATCCGTAACTTCATTTTCCGGCTGGGACAGTTCTTGGCGACCTTCGGTTGTACCACCCTGCTCATCTCTGAGACTGTCGTCGACGCGCGTACGCAGACCTACTCCATCTTCGGCGTTGAAGAAGCGGTCGCTGACGGAGTTATCCTGATGGGGAACGTCCAGCGGCAGGGGGACCTGCTACGCACGCTGCAAGTGGTCAAGATGCGGGGTGCCAAGCACTCGCGCTCACGGCAGCTGGTGGAGCTGACGCCGATCGGGCTCAGTATCGTGCCGTTGCTCAAGTGGGGACAGGACACGGGGCAGGTATTCACATGAACGTCCTCAAGCAAGTGGTCGCAAGCATCAAGGAGGGCGACGCCCTGACGACGGTTTCACTCAACTCTGACAATTATCGCCCCACGTCGACTGAAATCGTAAAGCACCTGCTGAGCAAAAAGCTGGGTGGCATATACATTACCACGACCCGGCCCTCAGCTAGCATCATCGCCGACCTCGAGAAAATCAAGGCTGACCTAGGCGACCTCTATTTCGTGGATATGATTTCGCTCACTGTTGGTGGCGAGACTGAGGACCCACGTACCATGTTCATCGAGTCGCCCACAATGCTCGAGTCGGTGCTGCTCAATATCGGGTTGCTCGAGCGGCGCATCAAGGCCAAGCGGCACTTCGTAATGTTTGACTCGGTTAACGGCCTCACCATCTATTCCGAGAGCCGGGTCCTGAAAGAATTCATTAACGTCCTCGCCAACACCATGCGGCTCCGCAAGACGTATACCATGATGCTTACGGTGGAGGAACAGACCAGTGACGACCTGGCCTCAATGCTGAAGACCCTGACCGACCGCTACATCGAAAACACAGATGGCTGAAATCGTAACCTGCGGCATCCCCCGCCTCGACGCGGCGTTGATAGAGGGCAAGGGATTCAAGATGGGGAGCTCAATCTTGATTGCGGGCACCTCCGGGGCGGGCAAGGAGCTGCTCGCCAAGCAGTACGCTGCGGCGGGTGTCGGCGCCGAGAATGTCGTCTATTTCTCGACCGACGAAACCTCCGAGGAGCTGGTTGAGACTTTCGAGCACTACAACTGGCCTACCGACATGCGGATTGTCAACATCGGCACCCAGTATTTCGAGAAGGTTCTGGCGCGCGACCTGCAGGCCTCCCGCTTCAAGCAGGAGGGGCTTTCGGTAAGCGAGCTGCGCAACGTCGGCGCCTACGGTGCGACTGCTGACCAGATTAACTTCGTCTCAGACATGGCGTACGAAATCTCGAAGCTGCGCTCGCCCTTCCGGGTTGTCGTCGATTCGCTCGATTTCTTCCTGCAGTATTACTCGCTGGCTGAGGTACTCTCGTCGATGCGGACCATCAAGGAATACGCGCAAGCTAACGGCGGCCTCGTGCTCTACACCGTCTCGCAGGACGCGCACGATTCGAAGACGCAGAGCCAGATTGAGGCTGTCGCCGACGTCATTNTCGAGCTCGAAGTAGGGCGCATGGCTGCCGAGTTCGAGAATCGCATGATTATCAAGAAGATTCGTAACCACCCGGAGAAGGCAGCTGTGCTAATCTACGCCGTCACTGAGCACGGCATAACTCCGGAGATGATTACCCGCGTTGCCTGAAGGCGGGCGGAAAGGGTTTATCATCGCGCGCCCGGGTTCCTCACTATGCGCAGCGCCCCGCTACTGCTCACGCTAATCCTGCTCGCCACGGCGCTCTCCGGCTGCCTGAACGGCGAGCCCGACGAGGATGAGCCGTGCAACGAACAACAGTACTGGCTCCAAGTTTCGGAGACTGCGCCCTATCCCGGACTGGACTGCGATGGCGGGCCGGTGAAGACACTCGCGGTTACATTCTTCGTTTACCGGGACAACGACAACGTCAGCTACATTTCCAACGAGACCTCGCTCCTGGCGGGGCTCGAGCTGATTAACAGCGTCTTCAACCCGCACGGCATCAACTTCGCGCTGGGGGAGATGATCAATGTCGACCGCGCTTTCCCTGACGTCGAGGATGAGCAGGAAGGCGAGACCGGGACTGTCGGGAACAGCAGCGGCGGGGCGAGAGGTGACTTCGGCGACGGTGTCCCGGTCTCGGCGCTGGGCGCGGAGTTCGAACAACACTACAACTTCAGCAACGTGAACATCGTCCTGATAACCGACGGCTGGGGCGCCTACAGTATGTATCCCTGGCATGACCAGACCTATTACGCCACCTTCGTGCGGGCGTCCACCTTCGAGACCAGCTACATCCCGTCGCACGAGCTGGGCCACTTCACCGGGCTCTACCACACCCACCAGTACCACGAATACACAGACTCCGACTCCGACCTTGAGAGGGCGAGTTCCTGGACCGCCGACTGGGTGGTCCCGAATGAACAGTGCTACCGCACTGGCGACTTCATCTGCGGCACGCCGTACGACTGCTACCAGTGGTGCGAAGAGGATATCGGTTGCGACGCTAGTGACCTCTACCAGGGCGAAAAGCCAGGCCAAGAGGAGAGCGAGTACCCCGACTGCACCCCGGAGCAGCACTCGCCGTCACTCGAGAACCTGATGAGCCGCTACGGTGACCGCAGCGTCCTGACCGACGACCAAGGCGCGCGGGCGCGCTACTTCGTGCAATACATGCTTGACACCGAGCGCATGGGCAACCAGCTCGTCGCGATTGGGGACGCGTAGCTGGCTCGCCGCCTACGGCAGCTGTCCAGCGACCTGCGGCTTCTCCTGCCCCACGCTGCTGACGAGCAGCGCGCCACTGCCGACAATCAGCGCCGCTCCGATGGCATCGCCCCAAACGAGCGATTGCTGGAAGAGCAACCAGCCGTAAATCCCGCCGATGAGCACCGTCACGTAGGAGAAGGCGCCGATGTAGGCGGCGCGAGCCGCCTGGTAGGCGCGCGTCATTCCCGTCTGGCCGACACCAGCGCAGATACCGACGCCGATTATCGCAAGCGCTTCCGGCAGCGCCAGCTGCGGTAGTTTGGCGGCGGCCAACGGCAGGGTCACGAGCGTGCAGAAGAGCGCGAACCAGAAAACGACCCCGTCCGGCGACGCGCTGGTGCGCAGCCCGCGCACGGCAAGATAGGCGAACGCCGAGAGCACGCCCGAGATGAGCGCGACCAGCGCGACCGGCTCGACTCCTCGCAGCGACGGCGATACTATCAGCACGGTGCCGGCGAACGAGAGCGCGATGCAGCCGTAGACCAGAGGTGAGACGCGCTCGCGCAGCATCGCCCCAGAGAATAGCGCGACGAAGAGCGGCGCAGTGTATTGCAGCGTCACCGCGTTCGAGAGCGGAATCTGCTGCACCGCATAGAAATAGCACGCCATCGCCGAGAGGCCAACGGTGCAGCGCCAGAGCAGCAACCGGCGGTCGTCGACGCGCAGCGACGCGCAGCGCAGCCGGGACCACGCCAGCAGCGCCAGCGTGATCACCAGGCTGCGGCCGAAAATCACCGTCGCGACCCCCGCATGGCCAGCGGTCCACTTCACCAACGCACTGCCGGAGGCAAACGCCAGGCTGGCGAGCAGCATCCAGACGACCGCGCGGTGGGTGGCGTCCATCTACCGCAGTACGGCGATGGCATCGATCTCGACCAGCGCGTCCAGCGGTAGCCGCGCCACTCCGATAGTGGAGCGTGCTGGCGCCGCATCTTCTCCGAACATCTCTATATAAACTGCGTTCATCGCGCCGAAGTCATCCATGTCGAGCAGGAAGACTGTGGTCTTTACCACGTCCGCCAGCGCGAGGCCGCGCTCCGCCAGCACCGCCTGCAGGTTGCAGATGGCCTGGCGGGTCTGCTCCGCGACGCCCTCTTCGAGCGTGGCGACGTTGTGCTGGCGNCCGACCTGNCCGCTCATGAACAGNAGCCCGNCGTCGGCGACCGCCTGTGNNTANGGNCCAATGGGGGGNGGCGCGTTGGGCGATTCGACTATTTCCTTCATGCCCCCCGACAGGCGGCCTGAATAGTCTTTTTGCCCCACCTGCGTGGGGCGCTCCTTGTTCCCGTTCCCGGAGCTCCGCAAGGGGCAGGATGCTATGCTGGATGACTGCCGCACNGCGTTCGCTGCCGGCGAGCNCCTGCTNGCGCACGCGCCCACNGGNCTGGGNAAGACCGCCGCGGCGCTGACCGCCGCGGTCGAGGTGGCGCAAGAGCGAGGGTTNCTGGTGGTGGCGCTGACNTCACGGCAGACNCAGCACGCTATTTTCGTCGAGACNCTGAAACGNATTCACGCGCAGCAACCGCTGAAAATCGTGGANGTGATTTCCAAGCAGGACATGTGCCCGCGCGACGATTTGGACGAGAGTCGCTACGGCGTTTTCCAGGCAGTCTGCACCGCACTGGTGCGCAACAACGACTGCAGCTACCACGCCGGCTACANCCCCCAGTTCCTGCCGCAGGTCTTCGACGAGCCGCTCTCGGCGGCCGACCTGAAGGCACTCTGCCGCGAGGAGGTGCAGTGCCCGCACCGCGTCGCGCTGGAAGCGGCACAGGAATGCGACGTGCTGGTCTGCGACTACAACTACCTCTTCACCCCGTGGTCCGANGTAGTCTGGGACCGCATCCAGCGGCCGNTGGAGGAGGTGCTGCTGATTGTCGACGAAGCACACAACCTGCCCGACCGCATCCGGCTCTCCGCATCGCCAACGCTTTCGCTCCAGCGTATCCGCGAAGCGCAGCGTGAGGCGGGGCAGGCGCTGCGCGCGCAGCTCTCAATCCTNGAGCGGCTGGTCGAGAGCCTNACCGANCACAAAGGCGAGAAGGAGATTGACGGCGGNAGCGTCAGCCGCATGCTCGANGCGGCGCTGAAGCAGAAACTGACCGANCTGGAGGGCTTCGTGCANCTGCTCGAGCGGTCCGCCCAGCGGAGGCTGCAGCGNGGCAAGGTGGCGCGCATGGGCGACGTGGCAGATTTCCTGCACCACTGGCGCTTCCTGANGAAAGNNAGCGACCTGCGGCTGGCGCACGGCGGCGACAAGCCATGGCAGCGCAAACTCTCGCTGCGGCTGCTCGACCCCGCATCAATCAGCGCGCCGGTCTTCCGCGCCGTGCGCGGCTCGGTGCTGATGTCGGGCACGCTGAAACCGCGCAGCTTCTACCGCGACCTGCTCGGACTCGACACGGAGCGCTCCCGCAAGGCNACCTATAGCTCGCCCTTCCCGCCCGANAACCGGCTACTGCTCTGCGTCGACGACGTCTCGACGCTCTACCGCAACCGCGGCGACCCGCTCTACCGNAANCTGGCGGCGTCGCTGACCGCCGTAGCGCAGGNGACGCCNGGCAACGTCGCGGCGTTCTTCCCNAGCTACGCGCTGCGCGANGAGGTCGCCANCCGNCTCGGCGAGCATGGCAAGGCGCTGCTGCTCGAGGAGCGCGGTGCATCCNCGGCAAAGCGGACGGCNCTGCTCGGCCNGCTACAGCAGCGCGACGCGCTGCTGCTAGCGGTGATGGGNGGCATCTTCGGCGAGGGGGTCGACTATCCCGGCAACCTNCTCGCCGCNGTNGCCGTCGTCGGGATACCAGTGCCNCCGCCATCGCTCGAGCAGAANAANCTCGAAGAGTATTTCGAGCGAAAATTCGGCGACGGAAAGGGGCGTCTCTACGCNCAGACCTACCCNGCNGTCAACCGCGTGNTGCAGGCGGCCGGCCGCTGCATCCGCAGCGAAACCGACCGCGGCGTGGTGCTGCTCTACGACAACCGGCTGGGGCACCGCCCCTACCGCCGCTTCCTNCCNAAAGANGTGCGGCACTGCACCAGCAGCGCGGTNCCGGCGCTNGTGCGCNGCTTCAACGNCCCCAGAACGGGGAATCCGCCTTCTTGATGCGTTGCAACTCAGTGATGANGTCTTCCTCGTCAGGCGTCAGNTTGACGTTTTCGTCNCGCAAACGCACCACGTCACGCTCGTCCATCTCTATATAAAGAATATCGCCCTCGTTTACCTGCCGACCGACCGTCNCCTCGGTCACNGCAATCGCGACTTCGTCGCCCTGCGTCGCCTCCTTCAGGCCTTGCTCCCCGGAGCGCATCGAGCGGATNCGGCCGATGACGNGGTTGTCGGCGCGCAGCACTTTCTGGCCGACCATGATNCGCCCCGCCAGCACGCGCACGCCGAAGACGGCNGGGTCACGCGTGCGGAAGGTGTGCCCTTCCANGAACTCGATTTTGCCGGGGTGCGGNAATTCCTCGCGNAACGNTCTGGCCTGTTCGCGCTTNAACTCCGCCAGCCACTCACCNTANTCCTCGACCAGNTGNTANACCACGTCCGCCTCGAAGAGCTTCGCTTCGCTCTCGACCAGTGCTTCNCGCGCNTCGGGCAGCACGTNGACNCCGAACGCCAGNACCGCGCGCTGCTCNGCCGGCGCGGTCTCAGCCAGCCGCACGTCGCGGCGCGAGACGTCGCCGACNGCGGCGCGCATGATTGGCGCGCCCGCTNCCTGCAATTCGNANGCNAGCGCCTCNAGCGAGCCGATNGCGTCGGCGCGCACCACTAGCCCGCGGTCCTCGAGCGCGACGTTNCTCTCCATCTCCCCCGAAAGCCGTTCCANCACCGGCGCGATATCGTCGCCTTGNGGGACTCCGTAGAANGGCGCGCCGGCAATGACGCCCTCAAGGTCGGGCGCGACCACCTTCAGGCCNGCNGCNGCNNNANCCTCNNNGACNNCGTTNAACTGCTGGCGCGGGTCNCGAATTTCGTCCAGCGGCCGCGGCTGNAGCAGGCTGCGCACGCGCGTTACCANCGGCTCGGGNGTCGCGCCGATGANCAGCGTGTCGCTCGCGCGCAGGACGCCGTTNTAGATNATAANNCCCAGCGTNTTNCCGAGCCCGCGCTCCTCCTTTACCTCGAGCACNGTCCCCTCAGCTACGCCCTCCTTCAGCACCAGCCGCCCTTCGAGATAGCGTTGCGCCAGCCCCATCAGCAGCATGAACAGCTCNGGGACGCCTTCGCCGCTGTCNCGGACTGATGTNGGCACTAACGCNATNGTCTTCTGGAAATCCTCGACCTCGGAGTAGAGCGCCGAATCGAAGTTGTGTCCNCCNAAGGTGCGCACGATTTCCCAGATGCGCTCCTGCAGCGCNTCCTGCGCCAGCTGCGACTGCNCCTGCCGATTGGCGGCGAAAGTGCCNTTGCGNGTGCGCCAGCCNGGGAGCCNNTCAATCTTGTTCAGCACCAAGATAAAGGGCGTCTGCGCCCGCCGCAACACCTGCANCGACTCNATGGTCTGCGGCTTGAAGCCCTCCATGATATCCACGACCANCACCGCNANGTCTGCCAGCTGCCCCCCCCGCGCNCGCAGGGTACTGAAGGAATGGTGGCCNGGGGTGTCGATNAAGAGNAGCCCGGGNAGCCGGATGTTCTCCTCCGGCAACAGTGCNCCNCAGATGTCGCTGATGGTCTCGAACGGCACCTCGGTCGCGCCGATGTGCTGCGTAATCGNGCCCGCCTCGCGGCTTACGACCGCGGTGCCGCGCACCCANTCGAGCAGCGACGTCTTNCCNTGGTCGACGTGCCCCAGCACNGCCACGATGGGNTGGCGCAGCGGTCCTGNCGGCGGCTGCTCCTCATCANGAATGTCGGCGNCTNCANCCTCGTCGTCGCTGGCCATCAGGACCGGCCGCACGGCGGACGCTAAAAAAGCTCACCGCATTACGGAAAAGCGGCTCATAATCCTGAGCAGNCGCTCGCTCATGTCGGGGGTGATGATGCCTTCCCCGCTTTTCTCTTCCAGCNGGTCGGCNGCGGCGCCCAGCGTTTCGCGCGTCGCCAGCGCTACCAGCGTGGCAATGAACGGCTCGGTCTCTTTCTCGCCCAAGTCCGATTCCTGCAGCGCCTCGTCCAAAAAGTAAATCGTCTCAGTCCGGCGCGCGGGATTGAGCATGCGCTGCCGGATCTGCCGCTTCTGCGGTTTCTTCTCCTTGCGTCGCGGAGGCTGCGCCTTCTTGGGGCCGCGCCTGCGGTGCCGCCCGCGTCGCGCCAGCTCAGTTCCCCCGGTCNGGGCANTCNCGCGAGATGTGGCCCGGCTTGCCGCAGTTGAAACACTTNCCNCCGCCNGGCTTNCCNCCGCCACCTTCCGGGCANTCNCGCGAGATGTGGCCCGGCTTGCCGCAGTTGAAACACTTGCCNCCGCCGCCGCCGCCCCGGCCACCNCCNCGTCCGCGGTCNGGCCGNGGCATNGCATACGCNAGNTCGGAGAGGTTNAGGTCNTCNCGGACGCTTCCCACTTCNCGGCCGNGNTCGTCCAGCGACCCGAACTTGCCGAGGCTGAGCCGCANCGAACCGCGTACCANNGTGGCGCGCGCATCCTTGAGCCAGATNGTCGCATCGACCGCCACCTGNTCNCNTTCCTCGTNCCAGAAACTCATCACAANCGTGCCGGTTTCGTCGCCTACCAGTCCCTCGCAAACGCGCCCGCCNCTCTCAATATCGCGGGGNTCGTCCATCGACAGCACCTTGACCGCCATGCTNACGCGGCTGCTGCGCGGGGTCAATTCGTCTANCCTCATCGNCTGCGCCGAGACTGGCCTCCATATAACNGTTGAGATGCNCCCATTCACCCATAATAGTATAATNTCCAAAAAGGGTAAATCACATAATCACCATTAAGTTTATAACCCCTAGTGGGGTANGTGGGTTGTCCCGGGGTGGAGTCCTGGGGCATAAACAAAGGAGATACTCCATGCAAGCAAACGAAACCGACTTTGGCCCGCATNTCAAGGACATTGCAGAGGCNCTGGAAAACAAACTGGACGAAGCCACGATTGTCGAAGAACTGAGGCAATACGTGGAGAACTACGGCATCGATCTGGCAACCGCCAAGGAGGCGATTGTCCGGAAGCACTATGGCGACCCCCGCACGTTGCAGGCCAGCGCATTCATGCCGCTGGCTAACATCAAAGCGGACGAGGCATCGGTCAGCTTCCGCGCGAAGATCGTGTCTGTGTTCTCGAAGGAAATCAANCTGAANGATGGCTCGCAGAAGACCATTTTCGAGGGGGAAATCNCCGANGGNAGCGCTACCCTGCGCTTCACCGTCTGGCGTGACGAGTTCACGGCCGAGCCGGGGACNATCCTCGAGGTCACCAACGCCTATTCCAAGGGGTGGAAAGACCGCGTNGACCTGAATCTNGGNGATCGCTGCCGGGTGCGGGAGGTCGAGGACGAGAGCTCTGGCGGCGCTGGATGTGCCGGCGGCCGGCAGTCCGACCGCCGGCTCCGCGAGCGACGTTGCGGGACTACGGNACGGNATGGGCTCGGTCACNCTGACCGTGCGCATCNTGGATGTGCAGGAGCGCGAGGTGACCGTGCGCGGCGAGCCGAAAGCGCTCTGGAGCGGAACGCTGGCAGACGCCAGCGGTAGCTGCCGCTTCACCGCCTGGCACGACCACAAACTACAGGCCNATACCATCTACGAAATCGGCAACGCCTACGTGCGCGAGTGGCAGGGCATCCCCGAGCTGCAAATCAACGAAAACACCGTAGTGGGCNCGGTCGACGCCGAACTCCCGTCGCTGGAAGAACTGGCGGTGGGGACCAGCTACACTATCGACCTGCTCGACGAGCGCGGCGGCGCTAGCGACGCGCTCCTGGAGGGGCACGTGNTGGCAGTGCGCGAGGGNAGCGGNCTGATTTTCCGCTGCCCCGAGTGCAACCGCGTGCTCCGCAGCCGGCANTGCATGGTGCACGGCGAGCAGGAGGGACNGCCCGACCTNCGGACCAAGCTNCTCTTCGACGACGGCACCGGTTCACTACAGNTATTCCTGAACCGCGANCTGACCGAGAAGGTGCTGGGGCGCGACCTCGATTCGTGCCTCGANCTGGTGCGNGAGAACTACTCNGCTGAGGCGCTGACCGAAGANCTNGAGCAGGCNCTTCTGCTCAAGCCACTGACGGTGGAGGGGTACACACGCTCCGACGACTACGGCCTGATGTTNTTCGCGCACAAGTGCCGGCCAGCACACAACCTTGACGTGCCCTCTGTCGCCAAGCAATTCCTNGCGGCGCTGGAGGCCTGAATGGCGCGTCGCAGGGAACCGGCCCTTCCNGTACTGGCGCAGGAGCTTTCGCGCGCTCACGAGACGCATGTCGAGGACCNCGAGTATTCGCCCACCTACCTGATTTCGGAGATGGGCTCCAANCTCTCGCGCGTGCTCATCGGCGGCATTCTGACCGATGTCGAGAACCGCGGCAGCGAGACGGATCCGTTCTACATGGCGCGCATGGTTGACCCACACGGCGACACCTACTACCTGCGCGCCGGGCAGTACAATCCCGAAGGCGCTGCGGCGCTCTCCAAAATCGAGACGCCCACGCACGTAATCTCCGTCGGGAGGGTGCGTGCCTATTCGCCTGACGACAGCGACTCGGTCTACGTCAGCGTCCAGCCCGAGAACGTGCGCGCGGTCAGCGAGCAGGAAGTCTCGGTCTGGGCCATCAAGGCGTGCGAATCACTGATGCGCCGCCTGAAGGGCGACGATGCCGAGCTGAGCAACCGCGAAAAGGAAGGGCTCGGCCTGGCGCAGGAAAAATACGANACGGTATCGACCGAATCCTACGCCGGACTGCTCTACGACTGCCTGCGGAATCTCAGCGGCGACNCGACTGCGCCGAGCACGGCGCAGTTCACCGGCGAGTTCGAGACCGCNAGCAACGTGGAAGCGGCCGTGACGGAACTGGAAGCGGCTCCGGTGGCACCGGAAGCGCCTGCGCCCATAGCGGAGCAGGACNCCCCTGTAGGCNATGAANCGCCTGCCGCAGCGCCTGACGGGGANCCGGAAGGCGACGCGGANGCCGAGNCGGCCGTGCTCGAACTCATAGGCTCGCTCGACAAGNAAGGCGANGGAGAAGGNGTAATCTACGAGACNCTGCGCGATTCCGCAGCGGNGGCCGGCATCGACGGCTCGCGCCTCGACGANGTCATCGACTCGCTCAACGACCAGGGGNTGACCTACCAGCCAGCGTTCAACAAATTCCGGGTGGCATGATGCCGAGCAAGTCTGTACGNNAGTTCCTCGAGGCTATCGCNCCGCGCTGGGAAGACCCGCACGANTTTGACTGGCTGCGGGAAGNCGAACTACCACNGGNAACCNTCCCCCGGAGGNGCTGATGGNCAAGAAAGAAGAATCAATCGAGGACCTCCCCGGGGTCGGNCCCACCATCGGCGATAAACTACGANGTGCAGGATACCGTACCCTCGAATCGATTGCGACTCAATCGCCCTCGCGCCTGGGCGAGGCTGCTGGTGTTGGTAATTCTAAGTGCGCTGAGATCATCCATGCCGCAATCGGTATGGTCGATATTGGTGGAATCCTGACGGGGGCTGAACTGCTCGAGAAACGGCAGACTGTAGGCAAGCTGACCAGCTGCTCCAGCGAGCTGGACGCACTGCTCGGCGGCGGCGTCGAGACGCAGTTAATCACCGAATTCTATGGACAATACGGTTCGGGTAAAACGCAGATTATCCACCAGCTGGCAGTGACCGTGCAGCTGCCGGAGGAGCAGGGGGGCCTGAATGGGGAAGCTGCGATTATCGATACCGAGAATACCTTCCGCCCCGAGCGCATCGTCTCGATGGCCAAAGCCCTGGATCTGGACCCCGATGAGGTGCTGGCTCGCATCCACGTCGGCCGCGCCTACAACTCGCACCAGCAGATGCTGATGGTCGATAAAGTCAAGCAACTGGCCGAGGAGCGGCCAATCCGGTTACTGGCGGTCGACTCACTGACCGGCGCGTTCCGGTCGGAGTATATCGGCCGCGGCATGCTAGCCGAACGGCAGGGCAAAATCGGCAGTCATATGGAGGCCCTGACTAAATTCGCAGACGAGCATAACGCTGCAGTGGCAGTCACTAATCAAGTGCTCTCCAAGCCGGACGGTTTCGCTTTCGGCGACCCGACCAGGCCAATTGGCGGCCACATCGTCGGCCACACCTCAAAATTCAGGATCTATATCCGGCGCGGCAAGGCAGGCAAACGCATCTTCCGACTCGTTGACTCACCACATCTCCCCGACGGGGAAGCGGTGGTGCAGATTCTGGAAGACGGAATTCGCGACTAGCGGCCCAGTCCGCGCAGCACTTTCAGCCCGAACCAGTTGCGCTTCGCCAGCGTCCAGAGCCCGGCGGAGTCGCGGTCGAGCGTCGCCTGTTCGAGGTCGGAATCGCCCGCCATGAAGCATTCAATCGTGCAGTAGCCCCGACTGGCGCCGTTGTCGACCGCGTGCGCGACACCGGCCGGCGTCGAATCGGTCATCGCGTTGCCAACTTTGAAGGCCCAGTTGAACGACTTGCCACAGCTGCGGCAAGTGCGTTCCTCCACATTGCCGACCGTCGATTCGCCGTAGCGCGAGCCTTCGCCGACCGCCTCCTTGTCGTAGACGTAATGCGTCTCGTCCGCGGGCGGGAAGCGCAGGTCAGAACTCGTCGTCATCATCCCACTCCATATCCTCGCTCCGGGAGGCGCGGCGCAGCGCCATCACCACACCGAGGATTACCAGTACAGCAACGCCGCCGATGCCGAGGGTCATCGTGTCGAGGTCCTGTAGACTCTCGAACCAGTCGCCCGAGACGAGGCCGCTATCCCCGTCTGCGACGGTCAGCGAATATTCGACCATGTTGTTGGTCTCGTCGGTTTCGAGGGCGTAATCATCTTTATCGAGGACGATGCGCAGGGTGTAACTGCCCGGGCTGTCGAATGCCATCGCAAAGCTAACGACGCTGCTCTCCCCAGGAGTAACGAAGGTGAAAGTGTCGTGCGCCAGCACGAGCGGGCCGTTGTTGTGGCTGTAGTAAACCACAACCGGCACCGGGTTGTAACCTATCGCAGGGTCGCCAGCGGTGCGAATGGTGATAGCAATCGCGAATGGCTTACCGGTGGTTACGGTGGTTGAATTCGTCGCGCCATTGATTGAGACGTCCTCCCACCCGACGTAGTTGTCGATGTCGCTCTGGTGGACGACCAGATAGAGACGCTCGTCGCCGCTACTCTCCCACTCGTTGCCCTGAATATCGCCACAACTCACCGTCAGGTAGTAGGTGTCGCTGGGCGCCTCATCTTCATTGTAGGCCCACTCCCATTTCACCCGCAGCGACTCGCCATTCGAGTCTTCGAGCACTCCCCCGGCGACCGTGACGTGCGTGCCCGAGCTGGTGCCGCGCACCTCAAGGCCCCAGGTCTCCGATTGCAAATCCTCGCTCCCGAAAGCCGAGAGCAGCCGCGCCTCTACCTCAACCACTTCGCGCGCGTGATCCACTTCGATGCGCGGGAATTCGGTGCGGAAGTGGTCCAGCTCGAGCGAGATACCAGCCGAGTGGTTCAGGCTGGATGTGAGCGCCACTATCTGGTCGCTCGAGCCCCCGAACGGCTGCCAGTCGTCGCCACCCGAATACTCGAGGTCGACTCGAATGGTCTGACCGCGGTCAATCTGGTATTCGCCGTCGAGCGAGAAGCTGGTCGAGAAGTGTGAGGCATTGTTGTTGACTGTGCGGGTCTCGGTCTCGCTCTGCAGGAATCCAGCGCCAGGCACTACCAGCGTCGCACGGAACTGGACGTCCTTGACCGAGCCGGAAGTCGCCATGGCCCAGATTTCGAAGGGGACCGTTCCGCGCGCGGTGGCATTAGTGTTGAAGGCAGGGCTGAACCAGCTGCCGACGTCCTCCCAGTTACGACCACCAGTAACGCCGAGGCGGTTGCCGTCCTGCGGGCAATCGCTCTCGGTGTCGCTGTCGCTGGCCGGCGCAGTGGTGTTGAAGCTGCCGCTGCCTCCGTCAAGGTCACCGTAGAAATAGAGGTCCAGTTCGTGGAACTGGCCGCTACCGTAGTCCGGCTCGGCGGCTCGCACCGTATCGACCGACAGCAGGGAGAAGAGTAGCAGGAAGGTCGTCAGCGCCACTAGTGCACGCATATGGCTTCGCGACCTGAGCCTCTCCTTTAAAGGTTCCCTTCAGCCGAGCGCTTTCTACGCTGCCTTGGGGTTGGAAACCCGCACCGGCAGCGGCCGAATTCAGGTTCCCAGCGCCAGTCGCAGGATATCGCGCGTCCCGGGCGCCAGCCCGAGAGTCGTCAGGAACAGCAGCAACAGATAGCGCATGTGCTGGTCCAGCTCCTCGCGCTCACTCTCGAGCGCCCAGATAACTGCGCTCACGATACCGAGCTTGAGCGGCAGCATCACTGCCGCGGTCCCGAAGTGATCAATCGCGCCCGACGGCAGCACGTGCTTCTCGACGTAGCCGTAGCGGTCGATGCCGAGCCAGGTCGCCGATCCGTCGAGGAAGTGCGCGAAGTAGAGCGCGAGGTATTCTGGCTGTTGCACCACCTGCAACGCGCGCAGCTTGCGCAGCGGGAAGCGCAACGCAGCGACGAGGCAGCCGGCGGCGGCCAGCGAGAGCCAGAAGGCGTGGCCGCCGTCCACCGCGAGCGCCAGCCAGCCGAGGAAGAGCGCGCAGAGCGCGAAGCCGGGGTGTGGCACGCCGCGCTCCGCCTTGAGCCACGCCGCGCCTGCAACCAGTAGCGTCAGCCCCAGCGCGATTAGTGGCACTTCCAGCAATACGCTGCTGTTGGGCACCGGCTGCTGCACCAGTTGGAGTAGCGCCAGCAGTAGCGCCATGCTATTACCAAGACCGAACAACCCTACCGGGTCGCGCAGGAGGCGCGACCCGTAATACTCAGCTACGCCAGCAGCGACCGCCAGCGAGACCAGTGACCAGATTGCCGGATGCAGCCACCCCTCAGGAGCAAAGAGCCACCACGCACCGTAGCCCCCGATGGAGGCCGCGAGCAGCGCCAGCCCGGCCGGCAGCGGCGCTGCCGACGCATCGCGGAAGCAGCCGCCGAGCCAGAGCAGCGCGTAGGCCCACCCGCCCAGTATGAGGTAAATCACCGGCGAGATGAACAGATACTGCGCTGGCGGCACGAACAGCCCGGCGTCCTCGAGGGCGCGCGCGGCGCCTCCCAACAGCATCAGCGGCGTCGCCGCCAGCAAGAAACGAGAGTCGGCGCGGACCTCCAGCCGGCGCAGCTGCGCCTCAATAGCAATGAACGCCAGATAGAAGAGCAGCCCGTATACTGCGGTGTTGTAGATGTTGTAGCGTGCGCCGCTGCCACCCTCGGCGTCAGCGACGACTGGTGCCAGGAAATAGTCGTACCAGAATTCCCGGCCGGTCGGCAGCAGCCCAGTGAGGGCGAGCGCCGCAACCAGGAGCAGAATGCGCCTATCCACGCTGCGCTACCAAGGGGGTTTATTTGGGCGCTACGGCGCAGCCGCTAAAGCCCACGGCTGGAACAGGGGTGCGCGTCAAGCCGACCGGATTAACTCTCTTATAACGGCTGAAACCAATTTTATCGTCGGGGGGATTAATATTTATACCATTGCGAAGCGTGCCCCCACATGACAGAAGCCTACTGTGTCAAATGCAAGTCCAAGCGAACCATGTCCAACGCTGCTAAGGTCACCATGAAGAACGGCCGCAAGGCGATGAAGGGCACCTGCCCAACATGCAGCACTGGTATGTACCGGATTCTCGGTAACTAGGGCTTTCAGAGACCCGCTTCGGCCAGCTTCTCCGGCAAGTAAGTGTCGGTCACGAAGTCGAGGCCATACTTGGCGAGAGCCTGCTGCTCAGCCTTGAGCCCCATCTCTAGTTGCAGCTCTATCTCCGAGCTCCAATAATCATTGAGGAAGCGAGGGTCGCTGCGCATTGACTTCAGTGCCTGCCGGTCGCGCTCGGTGAGCTCGTCGTGCGGAAGCTCGTAGTTCGTGATGTCGGATGGAGTCACCCCCAGGTAGCGCGCGGTGGGGGTGGCGAGGAGGTGCGAGATGTGGGCGGTCTTGATGGCACCATAGGCAATCGAGCCGTAAATCCGGTACGACCATGGGTCGGCGTCGGTAAAGACTAGTAACGGAAGGCTAGTCTCATCGCTGAGCCGCTGCAGGAACCTACGTGTCGAGCGGGCAGGCTGCCCCTTGATGTGGACCAGAATTGCACCGTGGCTCTCATCAAATCCATTCTCGACCAGCCGGTCGAACATTCCTCCTGTCTCGATGGCGATGATGCAGCGTGCGTTGCCTGAGTTGTTGAAAGTAATCTTCTCTGGCTCGACATTATAGGGAATCGCGTAGCCGGTGTCACCAACGTCATCGCGGCAATTGATACGCATCGGCTTACCCTTGCGATTTATCTCCGTTAAAGTAAGGTCACCTAGTACCTTAGCACCGTCCTCTTCCGGGCGGATTTTGAAATCCTCGCGCTGGAAGCTAGTTACGATTTCAAGGTCCTCAATCAGTTTGTTGGACTCATCCTGCGAGTGGAACTTGCCCAGATCCCACCCTTCAGAGATGTAATAGAGCTCCCTAAGGGTCGACGATTTCTGCTGGCCAACCATGTCGCGGATGAAGTCGAGGAGGTGGGTTGTGCGTAGCAGCATATACGCCCCATCCAATTTCTTGGCCGTGCGGGTAGTCCTCGATTTTCCGTACTTCCAGACTTGTTGCTGCTGGTCAAAGATTATGTTGGCCTTGCTGCGTGTAGGGAGGTTCATCTCGGGGACCACCCCCAGAGTGAGCTGTTTGTGAATTTGGCCAGCAATCTGCTCCAGCTGGCCAATCGCGGACTTAGGCATGCGGCTCCATTGTGCTGGTGCTTTTGAGATGTTGGGGTGGTGTATTGTGGGAGCTGTGCTAGCCTGAATCTAGCGATTGTGTAGTGTGTTAGTCGCTTATAGATCTGAGATGGCGATAGGTGAGCCCAGGAGCCGCCATCACAAGCGGTGATGACGGGGGCGGTGGATGGCGGACGCGCTGAGACAGAGAAACCCCTTGATTTCGTCTGGAACTTTTCTTTTTATTTTATATATTTATAGAGTGAAATTAAAACAAACAAACCGGTGCATAGAAAAAATTATTTCCATGCGAAACGAAGGGGTGTCTGTCTGGTCTCCCCGGTCCCGTTTCTATTGGAGGTCTTCGATGCTTGCCCTTTTCTGTTCGGTTAAATCTCGTTCTCGGACCGTTACCGTGCCGTCTTCCAGTGTTCGATGATCGATGGTTATGGCACGCGGCACGCCGATTTCATCTGCGCGCGCGTAGCGCCTGCCGATAGAGCCGGCCAAATCAAGGTAAACGTCCATTCCTTTCTGGCGCAGCTCCCTATGAATCTCTTTTGCGCGCTCCCCCATCCCGTCTTTGACCATTAGTGGCGCCACGAGCGCATCATAGGGACCCACCACCTTCGGCAGCGCCAGCCACCCCCTCTCGTCTTTGTTTCGCCACGCCGTTTCCAGTACAACATAGAGCAAACGGTCCAGCCCGAATGAAGGCTCGACAATCTGCGGGAAAACCATCTCTTGCACTGTGGTTGTTTCCAGTGTGAAACATTCTTCATCCAGCTCGATTTTCTTCCCACCCACTCCAACAACAATTCCAGGTACAGCACTACTATCTAATTGCCCTAGGACATCGCCAGCAGCGGACTTGAATTGCTTGCCGATCGCGCCTTTGTTTGGAATCCATCGTTCGACCAGCCGCGATCCCCCGCCAGCGGGAACGCGCATCTCGCGGCCGCTGGCTACTGCATGTGCCTTGAGGTCATAGTCACCACGATGCGCGATTCCGACAACCTCAATCCATCCGACCGAAGTCTTCACCTCTCCATCCCAGCAATCAGATGAGTAATGTGCCATCTCATTCTGGTTGTGCTGTCGGAAACGCAGTTTCTCGGGCGGCACACCACAATCCAGGATGAACTTGCAGCAGCGCGCTAGCCACGTGGCAACGAGTGGTGAAATGATTACACCTTTCGCATGCGCTTCACTGATGGAAATCTCGACCCCCTTTCCATTAGCCGGCAGCAGCGAAACCACCACATTGCCGACTCCGTCCGGCAGACTGGATTCCGCGTCCGGCAGGAAGAAGTGCTCTACCTCCATCTGGGTGAATTCGCGCAGTCGCAACGGCCCCTGCCGCGGGGCGATTTCGTTGCGGAAGGCGCGGCCGATTTGCGCCGCGACGAGCGGCAGCTTGCCCCGGTTCTGGCGCAAGAGCCACGGAAAGGCTTGGAAGATGCCCTGTGCGGTTTCCGGCCGCAGGTACCCGGTCGAGCCCCGGCCGGCACCAATTGAGGTGGCGAACATCAGGTTGAAGGGGCGCGGCGTACCCAGTGCACCACCACATCCACCACAGGTTACCCTTACAACTTCGGCGATGAGCGCTTCCTTCTCGAGCGCGTCGCCTCCTTCGACGAGGTGGTCGGCGCGGTGCAGTTTCTTGCACTCATTACATTCTACCAACAAGTCATCAAATTCCGAAAGGTGCCCCGACGCCCTGAAAAGCGCTTCCGGTCCGATAGTGGCTCCTTCCAGTTCGAGCGCGTCGGTTTCGATTACAAACTGCCGGCGCCAGAGCGCGAGGATTTTCCGGCGCATCCGTACACCGACTGGACCGTAGTCGAGCAGTCCGGCAACGCCACCATATGGTTCGTAGGCAGGCTGGAAGATTCCTCGCCTTTTGGCGAGCGCCATTACTTCCTTAAAATTCATGCCGTCAGGAGCACCTTCAGGAGGTCCTGGCAGTAAACCATCCCAGTCAGTTTCCCTTCGGCGTCAACCAGCGGGACCTGCCCATAGTCTCCATCAAGCATAATTTGGGCAATGCTGCTGGCCGGACTGCCGTAGAAAGCAGTCACCACCTCCTCAATCATAATTTTCTCCACAGGGACGTCGGGCAGGAACAATCGCCTCTCGGAATGGTAGATGCGCATGATGTCGCGCAATCCATCCCAGGACCAGGGGTCTTCGTCGTCCGCGACCCCCATTTCGGAAACCGAGACCCCTTCACGGACGTCGGTCGCGTCAAACAGGTCACGGTCGGTGACTATCCCGCACAGCAGCCCGCGTTTACCCAGCACCGGCATGGCGCGCGCGCCCGAGAGCCGCATGATACGCAGCGCAGCGCCGAGGGGAGTCGACCTGTGGAGTGGGACACAGCTACCAGAGAGGCAATCGTGGACGGTCGTCTCCCCATTTGCTGCGACCAGCGGGAGCAGGTTGGTGGGGGTGACGACGCCTACTACCTCACCATGATCGACAACCGGGAGGTGATTGAAACCCAGCTCCAGAAATTTGCGCACCGCAGAAGTTATGGTAGAATTTGGTGTAACACTCACAACATCCGAGGTCATAATCATCGCAATCTGTTCCTCGCCAGTATGGTTGAAAATATCATTCCGGGAGACAATCCCGGCCAGTACCATGGTTCCTTCTCTGACGACCGGGACGCCCGAGACGTGATGCTTGATCATCAGGTGCAGCACATCTGTGCGGTTACCTGGCACTCCAGCGCAGATGACCGGGCTCGTCATCACCTGTTTTATTCGCATCCAGACCTCATTTCCAGCACCTTTGCCTGCGGGTCGAATACGGCCTCCAGTGGGTCGGGCCCGTGCTGTGAAACCAGTATCCTCCCTGCCGGAAGGGGACTACTCCGGTCGCACTTTACTGCCTTCTTAAGGGTTTCATCCAATCCCCCACAGGCGATTCGCAGCAGCGTTCCCGGCGCCACATTCGGGAACGTCTCACGGCAGAAGCGCAGCTCCGCCAGCATATCGAGAGTGCACAGCATTCCATTATCTGTCCCTAGCCCGACATCGACCCCCAGTGCTAGCAGCTCCTCCAGCGGCGGCCTCAGTCCGAAACGCGCGTTGCTGCGCGGGCAGATGACAACGCCGATGCCGGCATCCGCGATGCTGCGCAAGTCTTCCTCCGTGGCGTGGCAGAGATGGACCAGGAGGTCTGGCTCCAGTTCGAGCATGCGCTCGACCGACTCGCGCTCGCCTTCGGAGAAGTGGAGCGCTACCAGCCCCTCGGCGGCACGCGCCTCGAGGGCCATGCGGTGTCCCGCGCCGACTGGCATATCTGTGAGTCCGGGCAGCCCCACGTGGCGGCCCGGCAGCGGCCGTCCCCCGGCGGCCCGGCCGAACGGGACCACCTGCGGCGCCCCCTCCTCAACGCCCCACCCAGCGTTCGCGGCGCCCTGCGCCAGTTGCGCGAGACCAGCTTCACCACCCTCTCGGAAGTCGAGCAACAGTGCGGTACCGCTGGCGGCCGCCTCACACAGTCCGGCCGCAATTGAGGCTGCGATGTCCGCCTCTTCGAGCCAGCGGTGCTTAAAACCGTCCGGACCGACCAGCTCCGCCAGCGACGCGTCGGGCGCTCCGTCGCGCGCTAGCGTGTCGCCGAGGTGTGTGTGGCAGTTGCGGAACGGTGGCAGGATGAGCCCTTCCAGCGCATCGCCGGGTGGAGCCCCTTCGCCCTCTTCGCCGCGGTCCGGGTCGAACCACCCGTCGATGAAGCCGCTTTGTGTAAAGAGCGGACCGGCCCAGTGCATCAGAGCGCAGCGGCGATGGCGGGCGCGACCGAGTAGCGGGTGTAGACACCCTCGAGCGTGTCGGAGCTGAGGATGTCGTCGCAGACCCGCAGCCGGTTGGCGGCGTCCTCGATGAACAGCCCGTGGGTGCACGCTGCCAGCACCTGGCTGGCACCCCAGTCCTTGAGTAGCAGCGCCGACGACGCAATAGTCCCACCGGTGGAGATGATATCATCGAGGATTACGACAGTCTGCCCCTTCACTGAAACCCTACCCGAGTCGGTCTCGACCGTGCGGTCGTCCAGCCGGGTCTTGGACATGACGTGCAGTGGCGCCTTCAGTTCTTTGGCGGCGATGGAGCATCGCTCGCGCGCCCCCTCATCGGGTGCGACTACAAGTCCCGGCGTGAAGCCCTTCAGGTAGTGGACCACCTCGCGCAACCCGTCGACATCCTCGGCAGGGCAGCCGAAGAAGTCGAGTACATCTGGTGTGTGGACCGAGACCGTCAGGACGCGGTCGCTGCGCATCCCAATGGGGCGCGCCACGGCGCGGGCGGAGATGGTCTCACCCTCCTGAAAGATGCGCTCCTGCCGTGCGTAACCCATGTAGGGGATGACGGTCGTCACCGACGCGGCCCCAGCTTCGTGGATGGCCTCGAGCAGCAGCAGAAGCTCAACGATTTTCTCGTCGGGGAAAGTGTTCTGGATAACCACCACATCACGCCCGCTTACCTGCCGCAGGATGCGGACGTAGCGTTCCCCGTCGGGGTATGCCTTGTTTACGACGCCGCAGAATTCGGCGCCAGTTTCCTGCGCCAGCGCGACTCCGAGCCGTTGGTGGGTGGAGCCGCTGATGATGAACATCGCGCCGCGATTCAGGGGTGGCTATTACCGTTACGGGGTCAGAATTCTTGCTGGCAGTAGTAGCGGAACATGCGCGTCCCGACCGGCGCATCAGACTGCCGCGCACACACCTCGTCAGCACTGATACGGCCGGTCGCGAGCTGTAGCGCCAGCCAGGGCGGGCACCAGTTTTCGGAGTAGATAAAAGTCGAGACGCGCGGGTTAATTTCCATTAGCACCCCGCCGCGAGTGGAGATGTCGACGCACCAGTCGAGTGGGATATGGCGCAGCACCTCGGCGCCATACGCGAGCAGCTCCGGCGCCTCGATAATCTCGAACCCCATTGCCAGGCCCGAAGCGTAGTTGAGCCGCCGTTTCACGGTCCCGAGCAGCACCTCCCCGCCACGCGCTAGAGGGTCAATCTTATGCTCCTCACCCTCGAGGTATTCCATTACCAGCAGCGGCGGGATTTCGCGGTCGCCAACGGTCGTGCGCAATTCCTGCAGCGAGATGTAGCGTGCGAACGGCCGCTCCTCGAAGAGCAGCTCGTAGCGGTCGGCATGCTCGGTCAGCACTCGCACGCCGCGCGAACCCTTGCCGCGCGGCGGCTTGAAGACAACGTCGCGTTCCGGGTAGCCCAGCGCCGCGGCGGTCGCCTCGAGCTCCGCTAGTGAATGGACCAGCCCGTAGCGCGGCAGTTCCATTTTGCCCTTCAGGGCGTCATACATCGCGAATTTGTCCTCGCACGCGGCGACCTGTTCGTGTGGCGACGCCAGCAGCGTCGCCACACCCTCGAAGTGGTCTGCTGCCTTGGAAAGCTCGAACATCTCCCATGACGTCTGCGGGAACACCACCTCAACCTCCCAGCGCTGCGCCAGCTCAACGACAGCGTCAACGTATCCCTCGTCGTGTGCCCATGGTACCTGCGCGAAGTCGTCGCAGAGCCAGCGGCCAATCGCTTGAGGGGAAGCGTCGGTGCCAGCAATCCACAATTCGGGCGACTGCCGTTTCAGGCTGGTGATGAGTGCGTGCGCGCCGGGGCAGCCGACGCCAGTCAGCAGGATCCGCATCGCGCCGCTAGCCACCCCGGGGTTATTCACGGCACCTCCGCTGTTGCCAGCAGCCCCGCGTAGAGCGCCAGCAGTCGCTCTTCCATGTGGTCCCAGCAGTATTTTTCGCGCCATGCGGCGGTCCCGCGCAGGCCCATTTCGCGCCGCTGCTCGCCGTCGCCCGCCAGTTTGCGCAGCGGCGCCAGCCAGTCGTCGGCGACCAGCCCGCAGCGGTGGCGCTCGACGATGGAGCGGCGCGCTTCGTAGGGGCCGACCACGGCCGGGATTGAGTAGGCCATCGCGTCGAGTAGCTTCTTCGGGACGGCGGCGTGCCGCAACGGCTCGGCAACATAGTGGCCGACCAGCAGCAGGTCGCAAGCGCGGTAGCAGTCGCCCATGCGGTCGTACGCCAGCGGGCCGGTGAAGACCGCCCGCGCACCAACTTTGGTGGCATACGTCTCGAGCTGCTCCTGCAGCCCGGCGTAGCCGGCGCGCCCCTTCGGCGGGCCGCCGACGACCAGTAGCGTAACCTCCGGGACTTGCGCGGCGTCGTCGAGCAACTGCTCGATAATCCGCCGCCGCAGCGCGCCGATGTAGCCTGCGACGACTCCGCCAAGCCCCAGTTTCGCGCGCAAGTCCTCTCTCGCGGCCGCCTCGACGACCGCCAGCGGCTCGGAGTTGTAGAGCACCTCCGCCCCGCCGAGCCGCTTCGCCAGCTCGGGCGAGACGGTCACGACCGTATCGGCGCGCGGCAGCCAGCGGCGCTGCTGCCAGCCGAACCAGGCGCCGAGCGCCGCCCCCTGCACCCACTCGAGCAGCGGCCAGTCCTCGTGCGCGTCGAAGACGACTCTCGCGTCGCACGCGTCGGCCGCCCGGCAGGCGGCCGGCAGCGTCTCCAGATCATGCGCGTGCACCACCGCCGGCAGCTCATCGGCGGCCGCCTCGGCCAGTTGCCGCATCGCACTGCGGAACGCCAACATGCGCCCCGGCAGCCAGCTGTCGAGCGACGCGAAGATGCGGCGCACGCGGACGCCGTCACGGATTTCCTCGGCCGGCAGCGAATCGTCGCGCCGCGCCCAGCAGAAAACAGTCACTTCGTAGCCGGCGCCAATGAGCGAGAGCGCCTCGCGCCAGACGCGGGTGTCGACGGTCGGCTCGAGCAGGTCGTGCCCCAGCAGCATCGCGACCCGGCTCACAGCATGCCGTCCAGCCGCACCTTCAGCGTCTCGAAGCCTTCGGCATACGGCACCGCGAGCTGGACTCCGCGCATGCGGACTACGGAACGGAAGAACTTGGGGTCGAAGTAGGGGTTGTGTTTTTGGCTGTCGTAGCAGTCGAGCGCCTTGAGCTTCTTGCGCACGTGCCGCTCCTCGAGCGAGATGAAGCAGTTGAGCTCGATTTCGAGATTATTCCACGGCAGCTCGTAGCCGAGCAGCGTGCAATTCCGGAAGGCGCGTAGCGCCTCGGCGGTCACGACGCCATGGTCCTGGTGGATGTCAGTCGTCGCCGGCGTAAACACGAGTTCGTAGCTGCGCAGGCACGAATGGTCGCAGAGTGCCTGCAGTATTTCCTGCCGGTCGCGCGGGAACTGGCGGGTGTAGAAATCAAGGATCTCATGCGTGACGCCTAGGATTTTTCCCGACGCCGCAGCTTCGTCGGCCAGGTCGGGATACCGCTCGGCGACCGCGCTGAAGTAGATGACGTGCACCGACCAGCCGCGCTCGACCAGCTTGGCGATGGTCCCGCCGCACCCCAGTTCGGCGTCGTCGGTGTGCGGGCTCAGCACCAGCGCGCGGCGCGGCTCGCCCGTGCCGACCTTGTCGGAAATCGCTTCACGCACCAGCTCGCTGACCGGCCGCCCCTGTTCGGCGGCCGAAGTTTTGAGCGCTGCCCAGTCGTCGCCGTGCGCTGCGGTAATCGAGAGCAGGAACTGCGCCGGCTTGTTCTCCTTCTTCCAGGCCATTACTATAGCCTTGCACAATTGGTTATATAACTATACCGCTGCCGCGTCGTGAACCTTCGCAAGGACGGCCGCGTCTACGAGCCGGCCGAAGACAGCTGGCTGCTCTGTGCCACACTCGAGCGCGCGGCGACGCGCTTCCCCGAGCTGCGCGGCGCCGTCCTAGAGCTGGGCACCGGCAGCGGCATCGTCGCGCTCACGCTCGCCGCGCTCGGGGGAGTGGTCACCGCGACCGACCTGAACCCGCACGCCATCGCGCTGGCGCGGCGGAACGCCCGGGTGGCAGGGCACCACATCGAGTTCTTGCAAGGCGACCTGTTCGAGCCGGTCGGCGACCGCCGCTTCGATGCCATTGTTTGCAACCCGCCCTACCTGCCGCCGGGCGGCGAATACGACGACCGCTGGTTGGCGCTGGCGGTCGAAGGCGGCCCGACTGGCACCGAGTTCACTCAGCAACTGCTCACTGGGGCGCCGCGCCACCTGCGGCCGGGTGGTGGGGTGTGGCTGCTGCTCTCGAGCTTGATGGGCGAGCTGCCGGAGGGCTGGGAACGCGAGCGGTTCGACGAGCAGAATTTCGATGGCGAAATCCTGCGGGTGGAGCGGCTTTCGCTCTCCATCTCCAGTTGATATAATCGCGCCCCCTAGTTACAGACTAAAACCGCGTGCAGAATTGTTTTAACCCCACCCTCCACCCCGGGTTACCAGAGGAGTTACTAATCATGAACTCCACGACAATACTGGGCACGCTGGCCGCAATTCTGTTTTTGGCCTTTTTCCTGCCGTCCCCTGCGAGTGCTGAAGACGTCAACGTCACCTTCACCGTAGATGCGAGGAATGGGACGGACCCGGCATCCTACACCTGTGCGGATATTGATGGCGTCGACGATGGATGTTTGTGTGGGGACAGCGAAGACGAATCACCGCTACCTTCAGTATCTATGATTTCTGCTTTAATTTCGATTGGATTGATTGCAATCCTCCGCAGAAAGTAGACTTCCCTATTGCGCTAGTTCTCGACGACCAATATTTAAATTGAAGGAGGTGCGTCTTCGCTACTCGTGTTCGGCCTCCAGCTGCCCGAAGCGCAGCTGCGGCAGCGCGCTCGCCAGCTTCAGCCCACGCAGCAGGATTTGCCCGAACGGCAGCGCCATTACGGAGTAGATCACGATCCAGTGCGGCAGGATCCAGAGCCGTTCCTGCAATTCCCAATGGGGTTCCCACGGTAGCGAGAGCGCCTGCACCGGCAGTCCCGCCGTGAACTCGTAGAGCCACATGATGATGGGAATTGCAATCAGCATCGTGAAAACCATTGGGCGCATTTGGTTGGACATCATCCCCGACTGGAGCATCAGCACTTCCGGTTGCATTTTCATCAGTTTCTGCACCCGCGCCTGCTGCCCCTCCTTCCGCGCAGCGCTCAGTGCCTTGTTGTACGCCTGCATCTTGAGTTGCACCTCAGCCATCTGTTGCCAGTCGACCAGCAAGTGGCGAATGACGGTGGTGCCGCCAATCATCACCATCCCCGCCAGCAGGATCGTGACCGCCGGGTACGCGCCGTCGAAGCCGATGCGCGGCTCGAGCAGTGTCTCGGCCACCTCGCCCATCGTCACCCGCAGCCCGGGGTTGATGATGATGTAGAGCATCAGGAACATGGTCAGGAACATGCCGCCCATTGCCGGGGGCTGCTGCTCCGTCTCGCTCACGCGAGTAGCTCCCGGAACTGCGCAACCGCCGCGTCAACCCCTCCATCGTGGTTCTCGATGATGGCGACGGTCGCGCCGACCATCACCGCACTGGCTGCGGCGAAGGCGCGGTTAACTTCCTGATGCAGCGCGACGTTGTCGGCGTCGCGCAGCCGGGTTGCATCCTTGGCGCGGCGGCCGGCAATCTCGGTCGGTGTCGCTTCGACCAGCACGATAATGGTGGGCACCATCGCGCGCAGCGTCCACTCGGGCAGGCCCGGCATGAATCCCTGCGCGGTGCGGATGGAAGCGTGCGTGTCGACAACAACGTCACCCATCGCGGCAATTCGCTCGCCCGCCAGGCGTTGCAGTCGTTGCTGCTCACCTATCGGTAGCTTGCGCATCTGGTCGCGGTCAGCAGCACCCTCGGCCTGCGCGACCTCGAACATCATGTCACCAAAGTTGACACTACCGTAGCCCGCTTCGTCGGCGCCGGCCATGACAGTAGACTTGCCCACCCCTGGCACACCGGTAACGACGATGACGCCCATCACTCACCGAGCCGGTTGGGCTTCTTCAGGTTTTCCGGCAAATCCACAATCCGCGCCGGGACGCCGACCGCCATCTTCCAGACGGGCACGTCGCGCGTAACGACCGCGCCGCCGGCGATGAACGCACCTTCGCCGACGCTGATACCTGGCATCAGCGTCGCATTGGCGCCGACGGTGACGTCGTCGCCCAGCGTAACGCCCTCGAGCCGATAGTCGGTCCGCAGCGGGGTGCGGTCGTTGGTAAGCGTCGCGTTGGGGCCAAGGAAGCAGCGGTCACCGATGCGCGAGCCGGTGGGGATGTAGACGCCGGTCTGCAAGCTGCAGTGGTCGCCGACACGGCAGTCGTTGTCGATGGTGACGCCGGTCCCAATCAGGCAACCGTTGCCGACGGTTGAGTCTTCGCGCACCAGCCAGCCGTGGCCGCTACGCACGCTGCTGCCGAGCCGCGCGCGGGAGTAGAGCGTCCCGGCTCGTAGCGTGCAGTTGTCGCCGACGGCCGCGCCCGTGATTTCCGCTTCACGGTCGCTGCCGAGCAGAGGCAGTTCGTCGCCTGGCGGGTAGCCGATGACGACGTCGCGGTCCAGAAAGCAGCCCTCACCGATGGTCGAGCCGCCGATGACGCGCGCCATCACTCCTCGCCGAAAAACTGTCGCAGGACCGGATGCATTTCCATCATCTGCTCCTTGCCGATTTGTTCGTACATGCGTATCATGATGCCAACAGTCAGCAATACCCCTGTTCCGGACGATTGCCCGGTGGTGCCGACCATGTCTGCCCCCGCAGCGAGCAGTCCCACTATTGCGCCACTGAAGACAGTCACCGTCGGGATGTACCGCTCAAGCACCTTCTCGACGATGCGCGGGTCGCGCCGGAAGCCAGGAATCTGCATCCCCGAGCCCTGAATTTGTTTGGCGACCGCTTGTGGCCCCATGTTAGTAGTTTCAATCCAGAACTTAGCGAACATCATTGAGCCCAGAATCATAACGCCCATGTAGACGATAATATGCAACACCAGCTGGTATGGCTCGTGGCTCACGCCACCAATAATCATGTAGCTCTCGTATTTGGGGCTCGCCAGCGGCAGGAACCAGTCCTGCATGCCGTTGATACGGTTGAGGTAGTAGGCAGCACCCATGGTCGGGACCGGGTTGCCTTGGCTGACGTCGAAAGCGCCGATCATCCAGTTATGCCCGATAATCGGCCATTTGGACATCGTCGGGTGCGACCAGAATAGCATCGCGAACATGTTGACGTTGGCGAGCAGCGCCGCCATCAGGATGACTGGGATGTTGCTGGCGTAAATCAGCCGGATGGGGTAGCGTCCGCGCGCGCCGCGGACGCGTCCGTGTGCCAGCGGCAGTTCGATGCGCGACGACTCGACATACACCACGACGAAGAACACGACGAGTGTCCCGACCAGCGCGACGACCGGATTGGGCGGTGCCAACAGCATCGCCTCGTAGCCCCCCTGCATCAGCTCGCGCGATGAGGAGTTCATGATGTACCAAATAACCATCGGGATGGTCCCGGTCGGCGGCGAGTTGGGGTCGGTCGTCCCGGGCGCCGGCTCCCAGTTGAGGGTGCCGGTGAAGAGCGCCTGGCTGACACCAGCGGCGATGAAGAGGGAAATGCCGCTGCCGATGCCCCATTTGGAGACAACCTCGTCCATCAGGAACACAAGATACGAGCCGATAATCAGCTGAGTGATAATTGCCATGCGGGCCCACGTCAGCCCGAGCTCGCCGACGACGGTTGCGCTGGGTTCGAGGAAGCCGAAGACCTGCGGGATGGATTCGACGAAAATCATCACCACTACCAGCACCTTCTGGGTGCCCTGGTAGATCGCCTTGTCCTTGGCGTCCTGCAGGTTGAGGTTGATAATCTTGGCGCCGGTGAAAAGCTGCATGATAATCGAGCCGGTTACGATTGGCCCGATACCGAGATGCATCAGGCTCCCCGATGCCCCGGCAAGGATGGCGCGGTACTGAACGAACAGGTCGACGGTGTCGCTGCCGAGGCCGTACATCGTGACGTTGGTCAGCGCGAAGTAGAGAATCAGGATGCCAAGCGTCCAGGTCATCTTGGTCCGGAAATGGACGTGGCCGTCCGGCTTGGTGATGCTCGGCATGCGCTCGATAATCGGCGCCAGCCCGTGCAGCTTCGACCCTTCGCCAGAATACGAGGAGGCCATGTAGGTGAGCCAGGTCAGGATGGCCACGCCCCCCCCCATCAGCAGTGTCGCCTCAGTGCTGGGGTCCTTCCAGCGGAACCAGAGCAAGTAGAACAGGATTACCGCGATACAGGGGCCGAAGGCCCTCGACGGCTCGCGCGGTATCGAATCAGCCAAGCTGCACCTCTCCACCAGCAGCTTCCACCTTCTGGATGGCGCGGGCGGAGGCAGCGCTTACGGTAATCGTGCAGGGGTGGCTCAGGTCGCCGGTCGAGAGCAGTTTGTCGAAGCCCAGTGGCCCCAAGTTGACGGAGATCTGTTTCCCTTTCTGTGTCGCGCTGCCGTCGGTGACCCAGCGGTCGAGCGATTCTTCGAGCAGTTTCAGGTTCAGCACTGCGCTGGCGGCGACGACCGCCGGCGGCCGTGTGAAGCCGGAACGGCCCCAGACGCGTCCGACGCGCTCGTACATCACCCGCTTGGTCTTGTGCGAGCCAGCGTTGCCGCGCCCACCACGCAGGCCGGCGCCACGCCCTTTCTTGTGGCCGCGTCCGCGGGTGCGGCCGCGTCGCATGGACTTACGCATCGCCACGAGTCATCCTCCTCAACAGGGCGTTGATGGCGTCGCCGCGGTAGCCCAGCGCGCCGCCTTCGGTGAAAGAGCGCTTGATGCCCTCCCACCCCTTGCGGGGCGGATGGAGCCGCAGCACCGGTTTCAGGCCCGGAACGTCGCGCAGCCGCGCCTTGCCGGCAGCCACTTTCTTCGCGAACGCTTTCACCGTTGTGAAGCCGCCCTCCTTGAGCGCCGCCTTGCCGAGCGGCTTGCGCCCGCCCAGCATTCCGGCGTCGCCCAGCAGCAGCTCGGCGGTCTCGGCGTCGGCTTCGCCCCAGGTGACGTAATCCTTCACTTGCCGCAGCATCCCAAGATGGGTGGCGTCTTCAGGGACCATCACGCAGTGGTTGACCCGGTTCAGTCGCAGCAGCCGCATTGTTTCGCGCGCCTTGGGCTTGACGTTAATCGGCCCGCGCACGCGGACGACGGCCCAGGTCATGCGGGCGCCGCCCCCAGTAGCATGTTGTGCGCCTCTTCCTGGCCCGGCAGCAGCTTCGTGCTGGCGGTCTTCTCGAGCGCCTTGAACATCGCACTGGCGTAATTGTAGATGGTCTGCGTTTGCCCCTTGCTGAACGACCAGATGTCCTGAACGCCTGCCATGCGGAGCATGATGCGCCCGACGTCGTTGGTCACCAACCCTACGCCGGGCGGCGCCGGCTTGAGCGTCACGCGCGTCGAGCCAGTGCGTCCTGCGACGGTAAAGGGCAGCGAGTTCGGCACCACGGTCGAGCACTCCCAGGAACCGCTGCCGCGCCGGATTTCAATCAGGTTCTGCTTGGCGCGGTCCATGGATTTCTGGATGGTCGGCCGCACCAGCTTACCCGAGACACGACCCAGCCCGACGCAGCCGTCACCGTTGCCGACCATGGTCGTAACGGCGAAGCGCACCCTGCGCCCCGAATCGGACATGCGCTGGACCATGTGAATGTCGATAACTTCCTCTTTCAGGTCGGGCAGCAGGATATCGACGATTTCGGGCTCGCGCAGTGGCAGGCCCGTCGTCAGCGCCTCGTGAATCGTAGTAATCTCACCGGCTATGACCTTGCGCCCCAGCTCAGTCTTCGGCTTCCACGTGTCGGCGCGCTCGGAAGCCGCCTTGCGGCGCTGCTGTGCCGGCGTCAACCGCGGTCCGCGGTCACGCGGCGGTCCGCCCCGACGGGGGGGGCCGCCGCGCTGGGGTCCACCGCGAGGTGGGCTGCCAGCCTGGGGGCCGCCACGCGGTGGCGGGCTGGTGCTGGTCCTGCGCACCGGTGGCGGGCTCACGCCTTCGCCTCCTTGATAGCGGCAGAGACCTTCTCGACCTGTTTGACTGTCGCCTTGGAAATGTGTTCGCCGCGGATGCGTTCTTCACCCGGGTAAAGGGTATCTGAGTGTGGGACTTCGAGTCCGCCATCGACTAGCCCCTTGAGCACCGCGAAGACGCGACCACCCTGGGTGGGGGTGACGCGACCGATGTCGAGCACCGCTCGCGTCTCGCCCGCAGCTTGCGCGTTGCGCGCTGCGAGCAGCCCCGACAGGTAGGCAGCAGGGATGCTGGTGCCGGAGCCTTTCCAGCCCAGCACACCCAGTTGCTGCGAGCTGACCGCGGTGACAACCTCATCGCCCTGTTTCGCGAAGCGGATTAGTTGGATGAGCACCTGCCGGTTGGTGACGCGCACGACTGCGCGTGCCTCTCCCGACTTGAGCAGCGCCAGCCGCTTGCGGTAATCGGTCGCGCCTTCGCGGCGCCGGCGGAATTGCCTCACTGTTTCACCTCGATGCCGTCGGTCTGCATGTGCGAGCGCAGGTGCGCCCGCGAGTTGTACATCCCGCCCTTGGCGCGGCGGTAGTAGTGGCGATATTGCGATGCGGTGAGCGTGCCCGCTACCCGCAAGCCACGCAGTTCGTCGCGCAGCGCACGGATGCGCGTCATCCACGCCTCCTTCTTTGGCGTGCGCGCCTTGCCGTGGCCACGGCGCGAGCCGTGGCCACGCTGCCGCCCCTTGGCACGCTGCGCGTCGCGGTGGCGTGCGCGACCGCGGGAGATGCCCTTCTTCTGGTGCTTGCGGATGAACTTCTGGACAATCAGGTGGCGCACATCGTCGCGGGTGACTGCTTCACCGATGCGTTCCTGGATTTCGGTGCGGTCGTCAATCCAGACCCGGTCGAGCCCGCACTTGAGTAGTCGGGCGGCGACGCGGCGCTGGTAGGCTAGATTCATTCCTCTTCCTCCTCTTCTGTGTCATCATCCCCGGATTCTTCGTCATTGTAGCCGCGGCTGTTGAGCACACGGATATCCAGTTCAGCGGCGCGGGCTTCGATGGCTTCGCGCTTGCGGTCGCCGACGGTAGCGGCAACCCGCGCCGCTTCCAGATTGCCGTCGAGCGATTCGAGTTCCTCGGGCCGGTGCACCAGCACCTCGGCGAAGCCGGACGGGTGCAGCCCGCGCGCGGCGGCGGGGCCGCGGTAGCCGGTCGAGACCACCGGTGGGCGATACTTGCGGTGGGCGCGCATCTTGCTGTGCATCCCGCGCGGCTTGCGCCAAGCGGTGCCGAGCCGCTTGTAGCGGAACCAGTTCTGCCGCTTGAAGGCGGGCCGCTTGCGGCTGGCAGCATTGCGCTTCGCGAGCGCCTTGCGGGCGTCCGCGTCGAGCTTCGGCTTTGCCTTCGGCTTATGCGTCATGCATCTCTCCTTTCGAGACGAGATAGATGCCGTCCTGGAAGACACGAATGTCGCGTCCTTTGACAACGGTTGCGCGCTCAAGGTTGGCCGCGGTCTGGCCGACCGCCTCGCGGTCGTTGCCCTCGATGGTAACCGAGTCGCCTTTGGCGATTACCCTTGTATCACCGACAATCGCAGCGTGACGGCTCGCCTTCTCACCTAGGAAGTTGTCGATTACGACGGTGTTGTCCTTGGCGGAAACCTTCATCGGGAAGTGCGCGAAGACCACCTTCATCTGGTAGCGGAAGCCGAACGCGACGCCGTTGACCATGTTGGACAGGTGCGCGCGCCATGTCCCGAGCAGCGCCTTCTGCCGCTTGCGCAGCTTCTTTCCGGAAACGACCACTGCGTCGCCGTCTGGCTGGATGCCGAGCTGCGGGTGGCTGAAGTCGCGCTCCAGCTTGCCGCGTGGCCCCTCGACCGCGAAGGTCGCGCCGTCGTAGCTGGCGCTGACGCCCTCTGGTAGCGGGACCGTGTGCGTTAGCTCCTCAATAAGCATACGCGAGCAGCCTCCCTCCGGTGTGGCCAGCCTTGGCCTGGTCGTTGTTGATGATGCCCTGCGGCGTCGTTAGAATCAGGATGCCGAAGTCCTTGGCCGGCAGGTAGCGTTCCTCGTGGCGGTCCATCTCGCGTACCTTGACCGAGAACCGCGGGCGAATCGCCCCGCAACTGTTGATGCGGCCGTTGAGTTGCACCTTGAATTCGCCGCCGCGGCCGTTCTCCTGTCGCTCGAAGCCGGTAATGTAGCCCTTCTCCTGTAGCAGCCGCAGGATTTCGCCAACCAGGCGTGACGCGGGAACGTGTGCGTCGGGCTTGCCGACGCGGTCGGCGTTCTTGATGGTCACCAGCGCATCGGATAACAGATCGTGTCTCATGAGTATTTCTTGAACCCCAGTATGGTCGCCTTGTCGCGGAAGCACTGCCGGCATAGATGCAGTTTGTAGCGCCTCACGATGCCGCGCTTGCGTCCGCAGCGGCGGCAGCCGACGATACGCCCGCGGAACACGGTGCGCTCCTTGGCCTTCATGTGACAACCTCTAGCTTGAAGTTCTGCTGCATGAATTCTTGGCATTCCTCGCGGGTCAGTCGGTGGCGTGGCCCCACCTTGCGCCGCGCCACCTTGCGCCGCGAGATGCGGAAGCCGGGCCGCTCGAACGCGACAGCCACATCCAGCCCGAAGATGCCAATGTCAGGATCGTATTTCTCGTCAGCGAAGCCGGTGTAGTCGGGAATGCCGAAGTTGAGTCCGCCCGCGGCGGAGAAGCAGTAGGCTGGCAGCCGGTTCTCGCGCACCCAGAGCGCGTTCTTCAGGACGCGGTGCGCGTTCTCGCCGCGCAGCGTCACCTTGCAGCCGATGGGCATCCCCTTGCGCAGCCCCAGATCGCGGTTCTGCGTGCGTGAAAGTGTGCGCACCGGTTGGCAGCCGGTCAGCTTGCCCAGCACGGTTTCGGCTTTGGAGAGCCGGTCGCCCGCCTCGCCGACGCCGATGTTCAGCACCACCTTGGCAATCCGTAGTTCGCGCATCGCGTTCATGCCGAAACCTCGGTGACGAGCGCCTTCTTGGCGCCGACGACGAATGCGTATTGCTTAAGCGTCTCGAACTCGGTGAAGTAGACGATATTGGGCCGCGGGCTGCGCGTCACCAGCGCCTCTTTAAGCGGCGCAATCGTCCCGACGTGAGCCCCACCCGTGACGAGCGCGGGGGCCCCCTTGTCGAACTTGAGAACCTTCTTGATTTTGCGGCCCGGCAACGCCACTTGCAACACGTCGCCAGTCGCAACCGCGCCCTCGTAGAGCAGGTTGCTCCCGTCGTGCAGGTTGAGTTGCGTCTTTCCGCCGCGCACCGTTTTCTTACCTTCGACGCGCAGCAGCTTCCACTTCGCCTCGGTCGCTTTGATTTCGGAGAAATGCAGCCGGCCGTGGTGGTCGAGCAGGCAACGGTAATCGGCCTTGGCCGCGGGCAGTGAGACGACGTCCATCAGCCCCACGCTGCGCTTCGGGTCGCGCACGACGCGCTGGTCGACCATCACCCTGCCGTCAGCGAGCACCCGACGCGCCTCACGCGCATTGTCGCAGACGTGCAGGTAGTCGCGCAGAACCATCACCAACGGGACGCTGCCCTCGAGCGAGTGTGGTCCTGGCGCTGGTCTGGTAGCCCAGAAGTGTGACTTGCGGCCGACGTTCCACGAACGCGGTGCGGTGATGCGCTTCAGGTGATCGCTCATGTGGATTCCTCCAGCCGCGCCACCAGATCCGCTTTCTTGCCCGACACGGGCAGGTCGCGCTCCTTGAGCGCTGTCTTCAGCTCGGGGACGGTGAGCGCGCTCCAGTCCTGCGCTCCTCCCTCGTCGCCAGCCTCCGCTTTGTCAGCGTCGGTATCCGCGTCGTCGGCTTCCACCGCGCGCGGGTCGACTCCTGTTGCCTCGGTTTCGTAATCGTCCTCGGCCGCTTCCAGCGCGGCGACGGTCTCTTCGGTCCACTCGACCCCTTTGTTGACGCGATCCAGGATGCGCCGGCGGCGCACGTCGGACCAGTCGGGGTTGATGACCACTAGGTTAGACGGGTCAATCGGTCGCTGCAGTTCGGTGCCGTCCGATTTGTGGTAGGTGAATCCGTCGACGTAGACCTTGCGTGCGCGGCGGTCGATTTGTGAGATGCGGTACCCCTCGGTGCCGCGCCCCTCACCGCGCACAATCAGCACGCGGTCACCGGTGCGGACCGGGATTGAGCGGGGATAGATGTAGCCGCGCTCTTCCTGCCGCTTGCGGAGTCCGCGGTCGAGCGGCGCCGCCATCTCGCGGTGCCGTCGGTGGAGCGGCGCGTTACGTCGGGCGAGTCGTTGTTTGCGGGGTTGTTTTGAGCTCATATGATAGTAGATGCCGTTGCGGCAATGCGCGGCCACCTCTCGGCCGCTTCGCGGGCGACGGGCCCCTTGATTCCGGAGCCGCGCGTCTCGCCCATTTCGTTGGTCAGCACGACTGCATTATCCTCGAATTTTACCATTGTCCCGTCGGGGCGGCGGAACGGCCGCCGGCAGCGGACGATAACTGCGCGCACTAGCTGGCGCCGCATTTCCGGGGTCCCTTTCTTGACCGACGCGACGACCATGTCGCCGACGCCTGCCGACGGCGAGCGGCGGTGGACGCCTTTGTAATTCATGACCGTCACGATTTCGACCACCTTGGCGCCGCTGTTGTCGACGCAGTCGATACGCGCTCCCTGCGGAAGCCCACGCATCTGCCGACCGGCGACCGCCCTCATGCGTCCCTCCGCTCGATAATCACGAACGACTTAGTCTTCGAGAGCGGGCGGCACTCCATGAGGGTTACCGCGTCGCCCTCCTGCGCGCCGACGCTGGCCGGGCTGTGAGCTTGGATGCGCGACGAACGGCGTTGGTAGCGCTCGTATTTTGAATCGTATTTCAGGCGCTCAATCCTGACCACCACGGTGCGCTGTGCTCGCGAGCGTACGACGACGCCCTGCAACAGCTGTCCCCGCACGGGGAGCGTGCCGTAGAACGGGTCATTCAGGTCGCCGTCCCACTCGTGCGAGGGCGGCTGCACGTCAACACCGATGTCGCGTGGCTTGCTCATGCGCACCTCCGGGTGCGGTCCTGTGGCCGGAACGCAATCCGGTCGCCCGCGACGGTCTCGCCGTCGAAGTCGAAGCTGCCGCCGCGCTTGGCGACGCGCTTGCGCCCCCCGGTGGACTTGAGCAGTAGCGTTTCGCGCGTCTCGTCGACGACCGTCCCCGCCAGGCCCCGTAGTGATGGGTCGCTGTGCTCCGCGACGGTGACACACCGGCCGATGAATTCGCGCTGCGCCATCTTCATGCGTCACCCACCGGGAAGCCCATGTCGCCCAGGATTACCTTCACGTTGCGCGTGTGGTTGCCCTGCAGCTCGATGGCACCATCCTTGTAGGTGCCGCCAGTGGCACACTTGGTCTTCAATGTCTTGAGCAGGTCGGGAATGTCAATATCGCTGCCGAGCCCCTCGAGTACAGTCATCAGTTTGCCGTAGCGTCGCTTCTCAATACGCACGCGTATTTCCTGCTGCTCGCGCGCGATATCCTCGCAGACGCAGATTTCGACCGGCAGCGCGCAGGTGGAACAGATGTCAGCCATAGCGTTCCCCCAGTTCGCGCATCACAGTCTGCAGTCGCGCCACCTGCTTGCGCAGCGAGCGCATGCGTCCAGGCGAAGCGGGCTGTCCGCCCATCGACGCGACGCCGCGCTCGTGCATCAGCTCGCTACGCAGCTCACCCAGTCGTGCAACGCGCTCTTCGGGCGCCAGCTCGCGCAGCGCAGCGGCCTTGCGGCTCACTTTGAATCCTCCTTGGTTTCCTTCGCGGGCGGCTCTTCGGGAGCTGCCTCGGGTGCGGTTTCGGCCGGCGCCGCTTCAGCTTCCGGCTGCGCCTCGCCTTCGGGGGCGGCCTTTGCGTCCGCTTCGGCGTCCGCCGCTTCCGGGGCTTCCTCGCCCTCAACGGCTTCCGCGGGCGGCTCTGGCACGGCGACCGGCTCGACGGTGATTTCGGCCGGCAGTTTCGCGTCAGGCGGCATGATGACGACCTTGACGCCGATGGTTCCTGGCTTCAGCTTCGCCTGCGCGTAGCCGACCTTCATCAGCTCCAGCGCGGGCTCGCCGCAGTGTTTGATGTGGCCTTCGATAAACTTCTCGGTGCGGTGGCGCAGCCCGGTCAGCTTGCCGGCAATCGTAATCTGGCAGCCGCGTGCGCCAGCGCCCATGATGCGCTGGAGCATCGAGTTACCCGCACGGCGGTAGTTCCAGCCGCGCTCGAGCGTGTTGGCGACCTTCGACGCCATTACGTCCGGGTTCAGTGCCCAGGTCTCCACCTCGGCCGCCTCGACTTGCAGGTTCTCGTAGCCGAAAGTGCGCTCCAGCTCCTCAGTCAGCCGGTTAATGTCGACCCCTTTGCGGCCGATGACGATGCCGGGGCGCTCGGCCTGAATGCGGACGTGCGTTCCCAGTGGGGTGCGCTGGATGGAGAGCCCGCCGAAACCGGCGCGCGCCACCTCCTTGCGGACGAAGTCGTGGACCAGCATGCGCCGCACGCGCTCCTCGACCATCTCGCGTGCGATAGTCGTCATTCGATGCCCTCCAGCACCACTTCGACGTTGGCGGTCTCGCGCATCTTGGGTGTGGCGCGGCCGCGCGCTCGCGGGAAACGTGCCTCGAAGGCGGGCCCACGCGACGTGGCAACATGCACGATGCGCCATTCGTCAATGTCAAGGTGCATCGTCTCGCCGTTGCTCTGCGCCGACTCGATAATTTTCAGGATGGCGGCGGCCGCCTTGCGCGGGTAGCGCCCTGCGGCGCGGCCCTTGCCCTTGCGGTGCCCCACCTTGCCGGCGTGCCGCGTGAACGGGACCGGCTCGCGCATATCGATTACGCGCCCGAGATAGCCCCGCGCGCGCTCGAGCTCCATCCCGCGGATGGCGCGACAGATTTCGCGCGCATGCCGTGGGGAGATTGCCATCTCCTTGCCGCGCGCGGCGGCATGGATTTCGGGGTCGTAGGGGAATGAATAGCCTTTCATTTGAGCGGCATGAACTTGGATGAACGGGTCGCCCCAACGCCGGGTCCCGTATGCGTAGGCGGTGTGCGCGTCTGCGCAAACTCGCCGAAGTAGTGGCCTACCATTTCCGGCTGCACTTCCACCTCGACGAACTCATGCCCGTCGTAGATGGCAAACTTGCGGCCGATGAACTGGGGAATTACAATCATTTCGCGGCGGTGGGTGCGGATTACGGAATCAGGGTCCGCCTCAGCGTCCCGGATTATCTTCGCCTGCTCGCGCGTCAGCCCGCGGGTGAACGAGCGGCGCTGGCGCGACGGCATCAGCTCCAGGAACTCCTCGAGCGAGAGCGCCTTCAGCTCGGTGACGGTCAGCCCGCGGTAGGTGTACTCCTTCTTGCGGCGTACCTGTACGCCTGCGCGCCTCTTACGCTCGCGCCTCCGCGCGGCCTTTGGCGTTGCCGACTTGCGCTGGCGGGCCATTAGCGCTTCGCCCCCGTGCGCTTGGGCGCGATGTGGCCGACCTTGCGACCGGGCGGCGTGTGGCGCGAGACCGACGATGGGATGCCGATGGTCTGCTTGCGGCCAGAGCCGTGCGGGTGGTCAACCGCGTTCATCGCCACGCCGCGGACCCTGGGCCAGATGCGGGCGCGCGAGCGGTTGCGGTGAAAATTCTTGCCAGCCTTGCCAATCGGCTTCTCGCCGCGACCCGAGCCGGCGACCGCGCCAATCGTGGCACGGCACATGTTATCGAGCGTCTTGTGCTTGCGTGACGGGAGCCGCACGGTAGTCTGCTTGCCGTGGGAGACGACAATCGCGCGCTGCCCTGCAGCGCGCGCCAGCCGTCCACCGTCACCCGGCTGCAGCTCGACGTTGTAGACTCGCGTCCCTTCGGGGATTGAGCCAATATAGACCGTATTGCCGCGCGCGACTTCGGCGCCGTGGCCGGCGTCCACCGACTGCCCCACGCGCATCCCGTCGTGCGCCAGCATGATGTAGTCGCCGTCGCCATCGCGCACTTGCGCCACGGGAGCCGAGCGCCCCGGGTCGTGGAGTAGCTTCTGGACGACGCCGCTGGAAGACTTGGCGCGTGGATGGCGCACCTTGCCCTTGAAGCGGTTATCGGTCGCGCGATAGCGGAAACCCCGCCCGCGCCGCCGGTTCATGATGCGCTTTCCCATCAGAGAATCCCCAGTCTGTTGCTCAGGTCTTCCGCCGAATGGTCGGCCGTCAGCGTGACGATGGCGAGCTTTCCTTCCTTTGTGATGCGGGTGTTGACTTTCAGTGCCTCGACCTGAAACAGGTCCTGCACCGCAGCGCGGATGTCGGGCTTGGTCGAAGTGCGAGAGACGTAGAACTCGAGCTTGTTGTCATCGAGCATGTAGAGCGCACGCTCTTTCGAACGGGGGCTTAGGATAACGCGATGCGAACTCATAGTCGCGCCTCCAGCGCCTTGAGCGCGGGCTGCGAAATCACCATCAGCCGCCCCGGGTCGCCGCCCGGTGCGAGCATCTCGGTATTGAGCTGCGCCGCCGTCGTTACTTCGACTCCGCCAAGGTTGCGGAACGCGCGCTCACTGCCGTTGAACTCCGAGAGCACGACTAGCGCGCTCTTCGGGCGGCGGTAGCGCCGGCCGCGCCGCTTGCCGCGGCCGGCGCGCACCTTGCGCTCCGCGCCTCGCGCGAGTTCAGCGTCGAGCCCGAGCACCTCCAGCAGCTTCTGCGCGCGGCGGGTCAGCGACTCGCCCTCGTGCTTGCTGGCAAGAGTTTCAATGTCCTTACTGACGACGAAAGGCGTTGTCGCCTTCTCCGGCAGCCGGTGGCCGCGTCCGGCGACCACGGCCGCGTCGGCGGTGGCTGCGAGCGCCGAGCGGAACGCAACACGGCGTTCGCGCGCGTTCATCTTCAGCCCCCACTCCTTTGACGGTTTGGGCGGATGCGCCCGACGGCCGCCGACGGTGTTGGGTGCCTCGGCTCCGCGTCCGACGGGGGTTCTGGGTGTGCGCGCCATCCCGCGGCCCTTGCCGGGCCACTCTGCTGAGTGGCGCATACCAGCGCCAATCATCGCCCCGTAGGGCTGCCGGCGGTTGGCCTGCGCGGTTCGCACCGCACGGCGAATCAGGTCGGTTCGCACCGGGCCGTCAAACGCGGTTGGCAGCGCAGCCTTCGATTTCCCGGCCTTACCACTGATGCTGTAAACCGGGACTTTCATTTCAGGCCCCCTGCGCAGATTCCTGCGAAAGCATCGTGATTTCTGGGACGACCTTCGAGTCGGCCGCGGTGCCGTGGAATCGAATCGCCTTGCGGAAGCGTATCAGTCGTTTTGACGGTCCCGGGAGCGAGCCGTGGAACAGGGCATACGGTCCTCGCACCAGCCCATAGTGCAGGAAGCCCCCCTTGGGGTTGATATCGTCAGGATTGTCGCCGACCCGCAGCAGCCGCTTGTTGAACTCGGTGCGCTGGTGGTAGCCGGTCTGCCCCGCCTGCGGGACGGTCGGCTTGACGTAGCCGGGGTTGAACGGCCCCAGGTTACCAATCATGCGGCGGTGTTTGGAGTTCTTGTGCGTCAGCAGTTTGACGCCCCAGCGCTTGATGTGGCCCTGAAAGCCTTTCCCGGCCGTTATCGCAATCGCGTCGAGCATCTCACCATCCTCGGCGAAGTCGGCCATCACGACCTCTTGCCCGAGCTTCTCCTTGGCGAAGGCGAGCTGCGCCGGCAGGTCGCCGCCACGAACCGCGATCTCCATTACTTCGGGCTTCTTCTTCGGGACGCCCGTAATCAGCTTCGGCTGCGTCTGGACCAGTATCCGCACTTCGTCCAAGTCCGCTTCCTCGAGCTGCTTCCAGCGTGCCTTGCGGTCCTGCCCCGCGGGCAGCGGTAGCCGCCGCGCGAGCATCTCGTCCAGCTCTTCGGCCCAGACCTCGCTGAAGGTCCGCAGCCCGTAAGTGTCCTGAATGTAGCCGCGTACGCCGACGGCGAACATTGGCGGCACCTCGACCACTGTAACTGGCATCCGCACTTCCTGCCCCGCTGTGGTCGAAGTGCGGCGGTAGTCGACCGCCATGATGTGTGTCATCCCGACCTTGTAGCCCGCGAATCCCTGCAGCTGCGGCTCGCCGTTGCCGCCAGCCGGCCAGCTGGAGACGTGCGGCGTTTCCGAACGCGCACGCTTGCGCGGGCTGTAGGCGCGGGAGCCC
>PCCI01000017.1 GCA_002731655.1 Methanobacteriota archaeon
GCCGCTCCGGTAACGGCAAGTCGCAGAACTGGAAACAGGGTCGACCATCTAACGGCAAGTCACAGAACTGGAAACAGGGTCAACCATCTAATGGCAAGTCACAGAACTGGAAACAGGGTCAACCATCTACCGGCAAGTCACAGAACTGGAAACAGGGGAATTCCAGCCATTCCGGTGGCGGATCACCTAGCGGAGGCGGCGGCTGGTCAAAGAATCGAAAGCCCCAGAACTGGAAGCGGGGTCGCCGGTCCAGCCGGTCACATTCGAAAAAGAATTATAGAAGCTGACCCGTTCGACGGCACTAAGACTTAAATATCACTCATCCTGCGGCGGCCCCATGGCGAAGAAGAACCCGGCGCACATGTTCCGTGGCAAGAAGCCCGGCTACACGCGCGCCAAGTATATCGGGGGCATTCCAGCCAGCCGGATTACCCAGTTCGACGTTGGTGCGCCCGGGGCGAAATTTGACCCGGAGGTCATCGTGACGCTCAGCGCCGACGAGAAATGCCTGATTCGCCACAACGCGCTGGAAGCGGCGCGCATCACCGCCAACCGGCACATCATGACTGCCGCGGGCCGCGAAGGCTACCACCTCAAGATACGCGTCTACCCACACCAGGTGCTGCGGCACAACAAGGTCGCCACCGGAGCGGGGGCGGACCGTGTCTCGCAGGGGATGCGACTCTCGTTCGGCAAGCCGGTCGGCGTCGCCGCCAAGGTGCGCCGGGGGCAGAAGCTGATTACGCTGCGCACTTCGAGCGAATTTGCTGACGCCGCCAAGGAAGCGCTGCGCAAGTCGTCACACAAGCTCCCGACCCCGTGCCACATTGAGGTCAGCGGGTCGAACTGATGGCGGAAGTGGTCCTCAAGCTGGGACTGCCGCCGCTGGAAGGCTTCCTCTACTTCGTCGAGCGCGACTGTACCGTCTGGAAGCATCAGGGCAGCGCCAAGGAGTGCGTTTCGGACAAGACGTTTGAGCGCGACGAAGGTTACCTCTACTTCATCGACCTGAACGGCGATCTGGCGCGGCTGCCCGATCCGCAGAAGCGCGACCCCGAGACCAACGCGCTTTTCAGGCCGGGCACGCAGGTCTCCGCCGATGAGTCATCCGACTAAGCGCGTCGCGACCAGTATCCTGCTGCACGGCGACCGCATCCTGATTCTCAAGCGCTCCGCGGAGGTCGGCAGCTTCCAGCACCACTGGTCGGGCGTCTCCGGCTTCGTCGAGCCGGGTGAGGAGCCGCTTGAGACGTCGCAGCGCGAAGTCGAAGAAGAGACCGGCATCCCGCGCACCAGCCTTGAGTTGCTGGCGCGCGCCCCGTCCCGCCGCGTCGAGAAGCCCGATAAGATCTTCGAAGTGCATTCGTTCCTCTACCGCTGCGCAATCGACCGCGTGCGGCTCGACTGGGAGAACGACGAGTTCGCGTGGGTCGCGCCTGAGTCGCTGCGCGACTACCGCACGGTGCCGTGGCTGCCGGAGATGGTCACGGAATTGCTGGCGAAGCTGTAGTCATCCCCAGAGCTTCCACCATGGCCTTGCTGCTCCGCGCATGCGCTGCTCGCGCGTCCGGTCGCCCTGTGCAAGGCCTTTCATCACCGCCAGCTCCAGGCTGCGGTAGGCGAGCTTCCCCGCCGGCGACATGTTGCTGAGCGCGCGCAGGACGCGCTGCGGCAGTCCCTCAAGCAGCTCCAGCCGGCTACGGTCGAACTCCAGCTCGCCCCGCGCCTCGACCGGCGCGCCGGCCGCCTGTGATGCGAGCGTTGACAGGTCAGCACCGCCTTCCTCCTCGTGCTCGCGGAACCAGAGCGCGAAGCCGCCTGTGAAGCTCAATTCGTTCAGCACCCATTCGCCCGCTGGCCGCAAGTCAAGGTCGCGCGTAACCGTGCCCTCTTCAGACCAGTGGTGCTCGACGTGCGGGCCGAGATGGTGGCGCAGCTGCTGCTCGAGCAGGTTCCACTCGTGCTTCCGCAGTCGCATCTTACCGTGGAGTCGCTCGAGCAGCCATCCCAGCCGCGCGCGCAGCTCCAGCTCCTCGCCGGCGGTGGCTTGTGCGATGAAGTCGGTCGCCTCGGGGTGCGTCGCCAGCTTGGCGACCAGCGCTGGCTCGAGTCCGGTCGCAGCCGCAACCGTGTTGAGTTCGAGCGGCTGCGACAATAGCGCCAGCCAGAGCTGCGCCACTTCACTGCGGCCGGGCTCCTTCACGGCAGCACCAGCGTCCCAGCTGGGTCGCCTGTGAGTGCTGCTGCGAAGCCGCCCGCGCCGATGATGCGGCACTCGCATTCGCGGGCGATGGCGGCCGCCGCCTCGAGCTTGCCCCACATCCCGCCTGTGACGTCGGCGCCCGGCACATCCATCCGCTGCGCGCGCATCTCCGTGCGGGCGTCCCCGTTGAGATGCGCGATCAGTTTCGCGCCCGGCTCGGCCGGGTCGCGATCCATAACTCCTGAGTGGTTGATGACGAACAACGCGCGCNGCGGTCGCAGCGCGCGCGCCAGCGCGAGCATCAGCGTATCGCCGCTCAAAATGGCGATGCCCTGTGAATCGTCGTCGGTGACGTCGCCGCAGGTGACTGGGATACGGCCCGCCTCCAGCGCCGCCTCGAAGCTGCTCGCGGGGAAATCAACGATGTTTTGCGGGCCAGCGGTGCGCAGCGCCTGCGACGGCAGGATTGGAACAGGTTCCAGTCCCGCCGTGGCGAGCGCTTCGCAAACCAGCGCGTTGAGCGTGCGCACCTGCTGNCGCGTCCGCGCGACCGCCGCCGCCTGCTCGGGTGAGCCGTCGCTTCCCTGCGCCAGCCCGAACCGCTTTGCGAGCGGGTGNCCGAAAGAACCGGCGCCGTGCACCAGCACCGCCGGCGCGTCGTTGGCGGCGAGCGCCGCAGCCAGCGCCGTGATGCGCTCGCGTTGTGGCNTCGGCTTCGCGGCCGCCTTGTCGGTGATGAGCGAGCCGCCCCACTTGACGAGGTTCACGGCAGCTCCATGGCGGGGCAGTCGAAAAGGTAGGGTGACCCGGTCGCTACCGTCTCGCCCGCCGCAATTCCGGGCGCCGGGAAGAGCCGCGCCGAGAGCGGTTTGGCGCCTTTTTCGGCGACAGCGGCAACACGGTCAAGCAGTGCTGCCAGCCGGTTGGCGCCGATATCGCCCGGCAACGGCACCGTGTCGAGCCCGGTCCCGCAGCGGCCGGCGTATTCGAGCAGGTNNTCGACACCGAATTCGCGCTGNCGCAGCGCCTCGACCAGCCCTGGGTCTTCCATCACGGCGAACATGACGCCGCGGTAGCCCACCTGCTCGACTGGCAGCGCGCGCAGCGCCGCGGTCAGTTCCCCGACGAGCGCGGGCGNGCCGGGCGACCCGACCGGCGCGCCCCGCAGCGCCATCAGCCGCGCGACTGACCCCTCGCCGTACAGGCCGGGTGCAAGGCTGGGGTCGATGCCCAGAAACTGTATCTGCGCCGCGCGCGCATCGCGCTCAAGCGCTTCGATTTCCGGCGCAAGGGCGGCAACGTCGCCGCCCGCAGCCAGCAGCGCCGGCGTCAATTCCATCGCCAAGGCAAAGCCTTCCCGCTGCGCGAACGCCGCCGGGAAGAAGGGCGTTGCGGCTTCGACGCGCGCCAGCGCCGCGAAGCGCAGGTTGTGCTGCGGGTCCGCCCGCGCCAGCACCAGCATCGCGCTCGCAGCGGCCGCNCTCCCGCCGTTCTCGAGCCGCGCCGTGCAGAAGGTCGCCGTGGTTGCGAGCAGCGCCTCGACCGCGGCCGGGACGCCGTCGGCGGAGCATGGTCCGAGCGACAGGAACTGGACTCCGGCCGCGATCACCGCCGCCTCCAGCTCGCGCGCGCGTGCCGGCAGCGCCTCGGCAGCGCACCAGCTTTCCCACGGCGGTGTCGCGAGCCGCACCGTCTGCACTTCGTGGCCGCAATCGCGCAGGTGCGCGGCGACCTTGAGCGTGCGCAGTGCCCCCTCGCCGGGCGAGGCGAAACCGGTCACGGCGCGGATTATCACGGCTGCGCAGTCGCCGCGCCATTAATAGCGGGAGCGCTGCCCGCGCGATGGCTGGCAGCACGGAATCGGGGAGCGACGCGCCGCCGCAATCTTTGGTATTGCCGTTGGCCGGCTCGCTCGCCTTCCACGCCACGATTGGCCTTTCGTTCACGCTGGTGTTGTTGCAGGCGCAGGCGCTGGGCGGCGCGCGTGCCGTCGGCCTCGTCGTCGGGGTCCCGATGTTCATGATGGTCGGCAGCTCCGCCTTCTGGGGTGCGATGGCTGACCGCTGGCGCAACCGCAAGCGGGTCGTCCTGCTGGCGATAGTGCTCTCGTCGCTGTTGGCACTGCCGATGCCACTGGCCGGGACTTGGGGGCTGATTGGCCTGCGCGTGCTGCAGTCGTTCTTCCGCGGCGGCGTGGTCCACCTCCACACGCTCTTCGTCGAGCTGGATACGGGTGCGCGCGGCGCGCAGCTGGGGCGGCTGCAGATGACCGCCGGCTTCGGCTGGGGTCTAGGTGGGTTGCTCGGGGGGCTGCTGGTCCCCGCCAGCGTTTACGGCAGCGCCAGCCCGGCGCTGCACGCTGCGTTCCTCGTTAACTGCGCGCTTGGCATCTTCGCGGCAGCGGCGCTGCTGCGTCTGCGCGAGCGGAGCCCCGATGTGTCCCCCGCCGAACAGTTGGTGCTGCCGGGACGCGACCCCGGTGGGGGAGTGCCGTTACCGGCGACCGGGATGCTCTGGCGGCTCGCTCCGCTCTGGGTCGCGACCGTCCTGCTCTTCGTGGGCTACTANTTTTTCCTCGCCTTCGCGCCCGCCTTCTTCACCACGCTGACCGGCAGCACTTCGCGCATGGGNCTGGTGATGCTCGCCTCGGGGCTGGTGCATGGGCTGGTGGCGCGCTGGTTCGGCCGGCTGGCCGACCGCCACCCGCGCGAGAAGCTACTGCGGCTGGTCAGCCTCGCTTTCGTNGCTTGCATGGCGACCTACGCGCTCAACCCNCATCCGCTGCTGGTCATCGNCGCCTTCCTGCCGCCAATCTGGATGGCNTTCGACGTCTCCGCGACGGCGCTGGTCGCGGACCGCGTGCCCTACCGGCTGCGCGGCCGNGGCGTCGGCGTCCTCAACTCNTGCATGTTCCTCGGCGCCGGTGCCGGCGCGCTGCTGGCGGGCGAGCTGCACCGCAGCCTGCCGTTCACGCAAGTTTTCTGGCTCGGGACGCTGCTGGCGCTGGCCGGTGCGCTGGTCGCCGCCTACGCGACGCGCTCGACGGTGACGCCGCGCGACTGAAGGTATTCGCGCACCGCCGGAAATGCCCCGGCGCACGCCTCCGGCATCACGACTCCCGGCCCTGTGATGGCGCCCGCCAACAGCTGCTGCGCGAACGCGCACGCTGTCAGGCCGGTGGTGCGCGCCATGCTGCTCCAGCCCTGAGAACCGTTGTCGTGCACCAGCCAGCCGCGCCGCGAGCCGTCAGCGAACGTCGCGAGCACCCGCAAGTGGGTGAACTCCGCTTCGCCCGGTCGGAGCCGCCACGCCCTGAAGAGTGTGGCGAGCGTCGCCTCACGCTGCTCGCCCGCTAGCGCGCCCGAATCGCGCAGCGCTGTGAAGCGCTCTGCGTGGCCGGAGTAGCGCAGCGTAAACTCGGCCATTTCCGGCACCGACAGGTCGAGCAGGCTACGCAAGCCATCGGTCAGGAACGCCTCCAGCGCGGTGCCGTCGGGGAATCCCGGAACCAGCCCCGGCGGCAGCCGGAACGGGCGACAGCCCGAGAGCGCTGGCTCCGCGACTGCGCGACCGGCGCGTTTCAACCGCGCCGGCCGCTCATATTCGGCAACGACGTCAACGGGCGAAAAGGGCGCTGCGTATTCCCACGGCGGCTCGCGTCGTAACGGCAGCCCGCCGACGAAAATTTCGAGCCGTGCTGGCGCCTGCGCCGCCAGCTCGGCGGCGAGCAGGTTGCTGAAGCCGGGCGCAATCCCGGCGTCGGGAACCACGGTAACNCCCGNCTCACGCGCCGCGCCGTCNAGNGCCCGCGGGTCCTGCTCCGTGAAGGAAATGTCGACGCAATCCANGCCCGCTTCGATGATGTGTTCNAGCGCAACGTGCCCCATGCTGCCNGGGAGGCAGTTCAGCGCCAGNTCGCAGCCCGCCAGTTGCGCTGCTGACTCGAATCGCTCGGCGCACAGCTCGGCCCCCAGCGCGCGCTGTGAAACGAGCGCTAACGCCACCCGGTCGGGGTCGATGACCTTTATATAGTGGTCGTCNGAAAGTTTGGTTGCCACCAGCGNACCCACGAGGCCAGCGCCGAGGACTGCAATGCGNGCCATCTACTCGCCGAGGCGGTTGCGCGCAACNCTCACGCCGCGCGGCGCGACTACNAGCCACTGGCGCGAGACNCCCACGAGGTCGCCATCGACATCCGCGACCGCCCGCTCGAGNTCGGCAAGCNCCTTGTGGAGCACCTGCCGGTCAGCCGCCATCGGCGAAAAGTCGACNAGCACNACGTTTCCATCGTGAATGGCACCGGTGATAGTGCCCACTTTTTCGCGTTTGTCAAGCACCATCGAATGGACGACCATCGAAGGCTTGTCACCGTAGTCTTCCGCCTTCTCGGAAGCCCAGTCACTCAGGTCGAAAAATTGTTCGTCCGGGATACGACGCATTGAGGGCTGGTCGAGGCTCACACGGTGTGAGCGGCCTCGCGTTATTAGTCTTACCGCCGCCATGTCGAGTCATCGACCACGACGGCTTCGACCGGTTCGGGCGCTGGCACCTCAGCCAGAGCGGGCGGCTCAAGCGGTGGTCGCCGGCGGTAGAGCAGGAAGGTCGCGGCGATGNCGATTACCCCCANCCCGACAATCCCGATGGCGAGCAGCGGCAGCGGGCTCGATTCCGCGTCAATCCCGATGGTCAGGTTGAGCTGGTTGTTGCCCTGTGCGAGTTCCTCCTCGTTCAGCGTTATCAGCAGCGTGGCGCGGTGGTTGCCGGGCGTTGCCTTCCATGGAGTTGAAAACTGCGCTTCCTCGTCCGGGGCGAGCTGTAACTCCCACTCCTGTAGCGGCCGTCCGTCCAGTTCGAGCGTCGCGGTGCCTGTGAGCAGGTCACCCCCCGCGTTGGTGACTGTCGCCTCGATTTTCCCCTGCTTTCCCGGCTCGCGCGAGCCGTTCCACGTCAGGGCAGAGGCGATCCCGTCAGGCCATTCAAAGACTGTGAACCACACCTGCTGCACCCCGCTGGCGCCATCCTCGTCGCTCAGCGTGACGTTGAGCGTAAAGTGTTCGGTCCCGTTGAAGAGCGCGCTGGCGCTGTAGCGCCCGGCCGCGATGCCTCCGCTGAGCGGCGCCAGTCCGTCAGGCCACACGACGCTCTCGACGACCGCCCCCCCCTCGACATCGTTCGCCGCGATGCGGAAGCTGAACTCCTGCCCGATACGGGGTCGCGCCGGCTCGAGGCTCTCGATGATGGCGACCGGCTGGTGGTTCAGGTAGAACGCGCGCGAAAGCTGNGCNGTGCCGACCGGCTGCTGCGTTACGTTGAGCANGATTGTNTAGGAACCNCCCTCGTCGAAGAGCGCCNTCGCGACCGCNGTAGNGTTCGGCAGCGGTTCGCCGTCCAGCTCCCAATGATATTCCAGCCCGAGGCCTTGCGAATGGGTGCCGTTGAAGGCGAGCCAGCCCAGCTGTACCAGCGAGCCTTCGATGGTGAAATTGGCGACNGGCGNGTCAAAGGCATTGAGGGCAGCGACCGCCCACGGCGACGACAGTCCCTCCGCCGTCAGCCCGCGCACGCGCATTTCGTAGCTGCCGGGCTCGGGCGGAGTGAAGTCTAGGCTCCCTGCGCCAGNGAGCGAATTATTGTTAACCTCCCACTCCCAGGTCGCGACTGAACCCTGTAGTGTGGTCGCGGTGAAGGTGGTGATTTCGTTGGCAAGCGCATTGACCATAGCGGGCGAAACTTCGAGCAGCGGCTGCACCACCGCCAGTACACTCCAGTCGCCACTGGCAGTCGCGCCGTGCGCGTCGGTAATGACGAGTGAGACCGCATGGCTGCCGCCCCCGAGCGTGATTGCGGGCGTCGCGCCTGAATGAGCATTGCCGTCAATGTCCCACGTGAAGCTGAGCGGCAGCCCCTCCGGGTCGTGACTGCCGCTGCTGTTAAGCACCAGCGTGGCATCGACCGGAACGATCCAGCGGCCGCCGTCCCAGATGCCCTGCGGTATCGCGAACTCGAGCAGTGGCAGCGCGTTGGCGACCTCGAGCGTCTGTATCGTTGCGTTGCTCCCGCCGTGGTTNTCGGTGACAGTCAGCGTCACCGTGTAACTGCCCGGCAACGCGAAGCGGTGCGCCACGGCCGTCCCGCTGCTGGAATTACCGTCACCGAAGTCCCACGCCCAGANGACGACGGTGCCGTCGGGGTCGCTCGAGGAATCGACGAAGCCGAACTCGACGGTGGTGTTGCCCTCTGCGGGCGCGATGGCAAAGCTGGCGTGCGGTAGCCGGTTGCGCACTTCGACCAGCAGGTAGCCGGTGGCAATCGAATTCAGGTCGTCNGCCACCTTGAGCGAGACGTTGTAGAAGCCNGGGCTGTCGAAAAGNTGGTCGAGCGCGACCTCNGATGAGGTCNNGCCGTCGTCGAAGTTCCAGAACCAGAAGGCGACGGTGCCGTCGGGGTCCCACGAGTCCGAGCCGTNGAANGCGATNNNNTCNCCNAGCCAGACCACTNGCGGNTCGGCGACGATGACCGNCACCGGCANCGCGTTGACCCGGATGGTNACTACCACGCTGCTGGTGAGCCAGTCGNCGTCCCGCACGGTGAGGCTGACGTCNTACGTTCCATATTCNTCGAAAATNTGCAGCGGGTCGGCGATGTATGCAAAGTCCCCATCGCCGAAATCCCAGNTGNAGTTGGTGATGCTGCCGTCATCGTCCCACGAGTCGNGCCCCCAGAACTGCAATTCCTCGCCCGCATCGACGACGCCTTCGGCGGCGTCCGCCACNGCAGTTGGCCGCGAGAGGAAGCGGATGTCGAGCAGGATGTCGTTACCATCCACGCGGATGTCGCTGATGCGCCAGCCGGAATCACTCAGGTTATANGCAGTGGAGTTGGGATACCCCTCGTCGGTGAACTCGTCGCCCGCGCCGTACGGGTCGCCGCTGTCGCCCGAGTTCCAGCCGTTGTCGAGGTCATCGTAGCCGTCCGCTTCTTCGAGGTCGAGCCGCTTGTGNGACTCGTCGTTGTTGTTCGAAANGTCCTCGTCAACGTGCCAGATNAGCAGACCCTCTCCGGGGAGGTAGGTGTCGTAATCGAGTTGCTGCCGGTTCTCGAGCAGGAAGTATTCNCGTGCGTTGGACCAGTTNCCCGGGACTGGCAGCTTCANGATTTTGCCGTTGCGCGANGCGGGTNCNAGCCGNACGTCGAGCAGGTCGCCNGTTAGCAGTATTGGCTCNAGCCANCCCACTTCCGCCTTCGAGAAGGCGCTCAAGTGCACCGGCGTCTCGCCGTTGTCGGCCCATGAGCCAGAGGCCATGACGCCCCAGTCGCCGATGCCCTCCGAGGAGTAGTCCGTATCATAGAAGTCGGGCAGCCCCAGTTCGTGGCCGAACTCGTGCACCCAGACCCCGAGAGGTCGCTTCTCGCCGCCCGAGTATTCGAACTCGGGCACCTGCGTTATTTCGCGGATGCGGTGGTTACCGTCGTTGGTGCTGATGCTCAGCCCGGACCAGTGGATGGACCAGATGTCGTCGCTGTTTCCGCTCGACTCCTCGCCGGGGCCGGTGTGCACAGCCATCACCGCGTCGTAGTCGCGGAAGTCGATGTCATCGTCGGCCGCCGCGATGGTGTCGCGGACGAAATCGGTGTTTTCGCTGCCCCAGTCCGCGGCGTCACCGTCGAGCGTGTAGGGGCCGAAGACTTCGCCTGCGAGGGTCAGGTTGCCGCGCGAGTTCTCGTCGTAGTAATCCCACATCGAGTCGCTATTGCCGAATGCCAGCTCCTCGAACCAGTCGCTGTCATGCGTACTGTCGTAGCTGGCGTCGTTGAAGTCGGCCAGGATAATTGCGACCTGGACGGTACCAGTCGTGGGCGAGGCTGCCGCCGGCAGCGCGAGGAAGGCGAGTGCGCAGAGCGCAAATAGCAACGCCAGCGGGAACCGCATCCGTGTGTGATTCGCCATTGCTACAAAAAACTGCCAGCAGGCTGCGCTGGCTTCACGATGCGACGTAACCGAGTGGGTTTTCCAGGATAAGGTCGCGTGTTTCATGGGTAATCTTGACCGGGCGGTCGCCATAAAAGACATCGCGATTTCCGCGCACTTCGCCCAGCGTCGCGACTCCCATCGCGAAGTTGATGGCGGCGCCCTGCCGGAAGCCGGCATACTCGTCAGGGACCGCGGTCAGGTAGTCGTGCACGGAGGTTACGTGCGCCACGGCGTTGTTGACCATCGCGTTGAGCATCTCCATCGCCTGCTTTTCGTGGGTTGGGTCCAATAGTTCCTGCGGCTCGAGCTGGTGNTTGTCGAAGAGGNAGCCGGGCCAGAAGATTTTCTCGTTCTGCAGGATGTCCTCGCGGAAGTCACGGATGATGTTAACCTTCTGCAGGAACAGCCCGAAATCGCGCTCGTTGTCTTGCAATACCTGCGACGCTTTTGGCGTCAATTTCTTGGCGCGAGTGCGGATGAGTTCCGTCAGGAAGCCCGAAGGCGTCCCGGCGACGAAGTAGCAGTATTCGTTTAAATCTTCGAATGAGTAAACGGGCTGTTGCAGGTACTTCTGCATCCCGGCGTTCATCTCGTGCATCCAGCGGACCATGCTCGCCTTGGTGCGCTCGTCGAGTGAACGGTGGACTGTCAGCACCTTGTCGAAGTTCTTGACCAGCCCGCGGTAGTGTTCGTCCTGCACCCAGTCTTCTGCTTCACGCGCGAGTTCCTTGGCCTTGCGCTTTGCCATCTGGGAGTCAGGTCGCTCCAGAATTTCCATGATGGCGTTCATCGCGTGGACGCGCTCTTCGAGCGAGACGTGCCGCTTGCCGATGTCGTCCTCGAACGTATCGAGGATGCGCGCCTCGAGGTAGCCGACCATGATGGGCGCTAGCAGGGCTTCCTCGACCAGCGGGATAGTCAGCGCGAACGAGCGTGAAACCGACTGGAGCGCCCACTTGCAATAGTCCAGCGATTCCACGAGGGCATCGTTAGCCCGGCTTTTGACTGCGCCATAAAGTGAGGGTACCATGCTTTATACCCCGTCCGAGCGGGGCCGCGTCGACCGCAACTCCTTATAAAAAACTGCGTCTAACGGCAGTTGCCGAATGGAAGGCGCTTAAGCCTGCCGCTAATCGGGAACCGATGCAACCCCTCTCCGAGCTTCCCGCCGCAGGCGTCCGGGCGCTGCTTTTCGATCTGGACGGGACGCTGGTTGACGAGCGGCTTTCGCCCGCAGCGTACGCGGCTCTCGCGCAGGCGCAGCAGGCCGGGCTGCGCACGGTCGCAGTCACCGGCCGCCCCGCCGGCTGGTGCGACCTGATGGTGCGATGGTGGCCGCTTGACGGGCTGGTCGGCGAGAACGGCGCGCTGGCAATGCGGCTCGTCGATGGCCGGCTCGAGCGCAGCGATTGGCAGCCCGCCGCGACATCGGACCGTCTGACAGGGTTGTGGGAGGCTGTCCGCGAGGCGTTCCCGGATGCACAGCAGGCGGCTGACCAGCCGTGGCGGGTCCACGATTTGGCGATTGACTTCGCCGAGGAGTGTGACCTCGGGCTCGAGTGGGCCGGTGCGGTGGCGGAGTTCGCCCGCGCACAGGGCGCGCGCGCCGCGGTCTCGAGCATCCACGTCAACTGCTGGTTCGGCGACTGGGACAAATTGGGAATGAGCGAGCGGTTGCTGGACGCGCTCGGGCTGGCGCGTGAGGGCTGTGTCTACGTCGGCGATTCGCCGAACGACGCACCCATGTTCCGGGCATTCGAACTATCGGTTGGCGTCGCGTCTGTGGCGGATTACGGAGACATGCTCGAGCACGCGCCACGCTATGTCACTAAATCTGATGGTGGCGCCGGCTTCGCTGAAGTGGTCGCGCACCTGACGCGTGGCGTCACCAAGTGACGCCGCGCTGGTGCTGGTAGTTACCGCTGCGGTCGCCGTAAGTGCCGGACGCGGGCGAAGTCAGCGCCTCGATTACGAGCTGGCAATAGGTCTCGCCCACCGCCAGTTCGAGCGGCTCCGCGGATGAATTCAGCCCGGGCAGCGTCAGCGTCCCGTCGAAGCCGGCGTCCACCTTCCCGAAACTCGCTTGCACACCGCGCCGCGCCCAGGTGCTGCGCAGCCAGAGTTGCCCGCAGAGCGCGGGACCGCACGCTACGCGCTCGAGTGTCGAGACCGCGAAGCGCGCTTGAGGCGGCACNCTGAGCGTGCCTTCCGTTATCGGCTCCTCGCCCGCCAGTGCAACTTCCCCGATGCGCAGGTCGTAGCCATTCGGCGTCAGGCCGTTGGCGTCGAACGGTTCAATCTCGAGCTGTCCCGCATCGAGCGCCGCGAGGATGGCTTCGTCGCTGAGGACCGGCATCAGCCTGCCCGCAGCTCTTCGAGGAATTGTGCCGCCAAATCGGCGCGCACCTTCCCCTCGCGCTTGAGCCGCTCGGCGACCGCCTCAATTTCGCTCTCCTCAGCGCCGGCCGCTACGGCGAGGTTGCGCGCGTGCAGCCCCATGTGGCCGCGCTGGATACCNTCTGAGGCGAGCGCGCGCAGCGCGCCCAGATTCTGGCAGAGCCCGACCGCGGCGATGATGCCCGCCAGTTTGGCGGCGCCGCCTGGAATCTCGAGCCCCATCATCCTGACGCACGCCTTCGCCGTCGGGTGCGTGGCGGTCGCGCCGCCGACGAGGCCGACTGCCATTGGCAGCTCGATGCTGCCGTTGAGGTCACCGTCGCCGTTCTTTTCCCAGCGGGTGAACGAGCCGTCGCCCTCCTTCCAGCCGCCGTAGCTGTGCGCTCCCGCCTCAATCGCGCGCCAGTCGTTGCCGGTTGCAATCACCACTGGGTCAATCCCGTTCATGATGCCTTTGTTGTGCGTCGCGACGCGGAACGGGTCGGCGCACGCGAAGGCGTAGGCGGCGATGATGCCGTCAACCACCTCTCCGCCACCGAGGAACTCCGCCGGCCAGGTCGCGCTGGCGCGCACCTTGCGGTGTACCGCCAGGTTGGAGATAATTCGCAGGTAGACGCGGCCGCCGGTCAGCGTCTCGAGCCGCGGTGCGACCGCTTCCGCCATAGTGTTGACGGCGTTGGCGCCCATCGCGTCGCGGCAGTCGACCAGCAGGTGCGTGATGACCATCGGCCCCGCGGCAGAGTCGAGCACTCTGACTTCGATNCCGCGGCAGCCGCCGCCGAACTTCACCAGTATGGGGTCCTGCTCGTTGGCGAGTGCGACGATTTCATCGGCCGCCGCCTCGACCGNNGCCTTGGCGGCGAACGCNTCGTCAAGGTCGACCAGCTGGATTTGCCCGATCATCACCGGGTCGTCGGTCTCCGCCGCGATGCCAGCCGGCAGCGTGCCTTTCGCCATGTGGCTCGCTGCGGCGACAACCGACGGCTCCTCCAGCGCCATCGGCACGAAGAGTTCTTCACCGTTGACCTTGAAGTTGGCAGCNACACCGAGCGGCAGCGGGAAGCTGCCGACGACATTCTCAATCATGCGGTTGGCGGTTTCGCCGCCGAGCGCGCCGAAGCCGCCCAGCGCCGCTGCTTCCTCGTCGTTAAGGTCGGCAAAATCGCAGACGATTTGCAGCCGCTCTGCCGGCGAGAGCTTGTAGAAACCGGGGACGGCCGAGGTGCGCGCCATGCGGGCGGATTGTCTCCCACTAAAAGGGAGTTGGGGCTGCTTGCCGAGCCTTACTTAATGTTTCTTCGAAGAAACATAAACACTTTAGCCAGCCCCGTTTCGGCTGAAGTGCGTGGACACACACTCAGTAAGACTGCCCCTCGCTGTTTTACTGCTGCTTGCGGTGGCGCTGCTGTTAGTTTCTGAGGGGGCTGAGGCGAAAGATCCTGAGTGGAACTACGTCACCGGAGATGTTGCGTGTTCGGTGGCCATCTCTGCTGACGGCGAGTACATCGCTGTCGGCTCCGGTGACACCAAGGTCTACCTCTTCGGTAAGGACAGCAGCACCCCGCTCTGGAGCTACGAGACCGGGAATGATGTGTGCTCGATGGCCATATCGGCTGACGGTGAGTACATCGCCGCCGGCTCTATTGAAAACAGGTATTTCTACCTCTTCCACAAGGACAGCAGCACGCCACTCTGGAGCTATGAAACCGAGCATAATGTGTACTCAGTATCCATTTCGGCGGACGGCGAGTACGTCGCTGTCGCCTCCATTGACGGCACGGTCTACTTATTCGACAAGGACAGCAGCACACCGCTCTGGAACTACACTACTGGAGGTGCTGTGCGTTCGGTCGCCATCTCGGCGAGCGGTGAGTACATCGCCGTCGGCTCCGATGATGACAGTATATACTTCTTCGACAAGGACAGCGACACATACCTCTGGAATTACTCTACTGGAGCTGATGTGCGCACGGTCGCCATCTCTGCTGACGGCGAGTACATCGCTGCCGGCAGCATGATCGATGGTAAAGAGGTCTACCTATTCGACAAGGACAGTAGCACGCCACTCTGGAACTACACCATTGTAAGTGGGAGTGCTGTGAACTCGGTCTCTATCTCTGCAGACGGCAAGTACATCGCCGCTGGCACCTCCTACACGGTCTACCTCTTTGACAAGGACAGCAGCACGCCGCTCTGGAGCTACGCCACTGGAGGTACTGTGTACTCAGTGTCCATTTCGGCGGACGGCGAATACATCACCGCTGGCTCCGCCTCCCTTGAACCCAAGGTCTACTTCTTCGACAAGGATAGTAGCACCCCACTCTGGAATTACACCACCGGAAATTATGTGCTGTCGGTGGCCATCTCGGCGGACGGTGAGTACATCGCCGCCGGCTCTAGTGACACCAACGTCTACTTCTTCGGCAAGGACCGCAATATGCCGCACTGGGACTACACCATCACCAGCGCAGTGATGTCGATCGCCATCTCGGCGGACGGCGAGTACATCGTTGCCAGCTCCAAGGATTTTAAGGTATACCTTTTCGAGAAGGACAGCAGCACTCCCCTCT
>PCCI01000018.1:0-7112 GCA_002731655.1 Methanobacteriota archaeon
GGTCCAGTAGAAGATGTTCACGGCCGTTGCGTTGGGCGCCAGCTCCGATATGGTAACGTTGCCGAGTTCCTCGCCATCGATGTCCAGCGTGACGTTGAAACTGCTGGCGTTTTCATTGCCCACGTTGGAAGTAATCACCCTCAGCCACAGGTCATCGCCCAGGACAATCGGACTTTCTCTCCATGCCTGAACATTCACCACGAGCTCGACATCAAGCCACTGTTCGCCGTCCGGGTTCCAGCCTGTGTTATCTCTCCCTAGTATGGCAAGTACGTTGTCACCCTCGACTAGCCAGTCCGGATTAGGCCCCGACTGGGAGCCTCCGTTATAGGTAAGTTCATTGTTCCAGTATGCAGCGTTACCTTCGTAACAATTGTTGTTGTTTTGGTAAGAATAGCAGTTTCGAATAAGGTTCCCGTTCAGGTAGGCAATATAGTAGTTGTTGTAGGCCAGGTTCAGGGTAGCACTGATTGTATCATATTCATTATTATAAGTAAAGTGATGGCGAATTATGACGTGGTCATTCAGANNNTCCTCTGTTTGCCATATCGTGCCCGGACTGGCNCCGGCCTGGTCATTATTGCCGAAGGGTGCNGCNCCNGAANNCCAGANTGCGTCGTCAAAATTCTTCGCATACCANTTCTCNGGGANACACNNNTGNTCNTCGCAGTCNTCNTNGTCATCNTCGTAAAAATTATACTTGTATACNGTGTCAGCATCCNNCCCGCTCTGGACGATNGTAACAGGATCTCCNGTNNCNAANTCATTAGTGTANTCNANGGANGTAATNNTCAGGTCCGCCNCTTCNCNGGAAGCNTNGGAGGCAGCCAGTGAAAGCAGGAATGCAAACACNAGTACGGNGAACGAATATTTGNGGGTCTTNCGCATGAAANTCATCATCCCGGGAGNGNGNCAGAGCGCACGGGGCTATAAGTGATTGTAACGCAGGCTGTTATCCACCCCCCGCCTGCGGGCCGGTGAAGCCGCTCCACATCCTGATGCTGACGATGTTCATCGACCTTGCGGGGTTCGCGATGTTCATCCCGCTGCTGAANTANATCGTGGCCGAACTGGGCGGCAGCATCCTCACCGTCGGCCTGCTGATTACCGCCTTCTCGCTGGCGCAGTTTGCCTGCCTTCCCGCGTGGGGCCGGNTGAGCGACCGTATCGGCCGCCGGCCGGTCATCATGCTCGGTCTCGGCGGNGCGGCNNTNGCNTANGCGGTGTTCGGGCTGGCNGACCCGGCGCTGGGGTTGAGCGACGACCGGCGGTTGCTGNTGGGGGTGCTGTTCCTGTCGCGCATCATGNTGGGNGTGATGAGCGCCAACTACGCCGCCGCGTACGCCTACGTGGCGGACGTGACGCCGCCCGAGGAGCGCGCGCAGGGGATGGGGATGCTCGGCGTCGCCTTCGGGCTGGGCTTTGTCTGCGGGCCGGCGCTGGGCGGGCTGCTGGGGCAGTGGGGCTTCTGGCTGCCGGCNTTCTTCGGGTCGGGGCTGGCGCTGCTGAACCTCTTCTGCGCNTGGCGCTGGCTGCCCGAGTCGCTTCCGCCAGGCCACGTGGTGCGGCCGCGCGTCTCGCCGGGGGAAGCGCTGCGCGAGACGCTCGCCTACCTGCGNCAGCCGCGGCTGGGGTTNCTNCTGGTAATCTTCACGCTNTACCTGCTGGCGTTCTCAATAATCTTCGGCACCTTCGTCGAGTTNTCGAAGGAACGCATCGGCCTGCCGGTGCGGCTCTCGGGGGTGCTGTTCGCCTACATGGGCGGCGTCAGCATCGTGACGCAGGGCGGCCTCGTCGGCCCGGCGGTGCGCCGCTGCGGCGAAGCGTGGACCTCGCGCGCGGGGGCGCTGTTGATGCTGCTCGGTATGGGCTATATTCCCTACACCACGACGCTCGAAGGCGTTGCGCTGGCGACGACGATTTTCTCGCTCGGCAGTGGCTTCATCCAGCCGACGCTCAACGCGCTAATTTCGCGCGCGGTGGGGCCGCAGGAGCAGGGGACGGTGCTGGGACTGAGCCAGTCGCTGGGCGCACTGTCGCGTGCCATCGGGCCGCTGCTCGGCACCAGCCTCTGGACGCTGCTNGGCTACGCGGCGCCGTTCCGCCTCGCGTCGCTCACCTTCGCGCTGGTGCTGGTGCTGATGCTGCAGGTGGGGCAGTCGCGCCGCGCCGTGGTGCAGCAGAGCGCGTTGCTCTTTGCCGGCTTCAGCCTCGCGCTCTGGGCCATCTCGCCCTCGCCAGGACTGGACCGGCTGGCGCTGGTCGCGGCCGCGGCGGCGTTGATTGGGGCGTTGCTAACGCGGAAGCAATAACGGTAGCAGCCCGTCGAGCGACTCGTCAGGCAGGTGGTGCGTCGCCGCCGCGATGACGCGCTCGTCATCGGTGTTGACCGCGACGCTGGTCCCCNCGAGCGCGAACAGGTCNANGTCAACCACCGTGTCGCCGACCGCCGCCACCTCGTCGCGCGCGACGTGATGGCNCGCCATCACGCCGCGCATCACCGGCGCCTTGGCGTGGCGGCTGACGCGAATATCGCCCTGCAGCCCCGCGGGCGAATCGAACAGCGGGTTGGCGTGCGCTTCCGCCATGCCCCACTCCGCCGCCAGCTTCTGCGCGAGATAATCGATGCCGCCCGAGATAATCGCGGTCGCGACTCCCGCCGCNTGCAGCCCGGCGACCGCCTCGACGGCGCCCGGCAGCAGTTCGGCTCCNTCGAGCNCGGCGTTGACCGTCNCCGCATCGACCGGGCCGCCATAGGCGGCGGCCCAGAGCGCAAGGTCGGTGGCGACGAACTCGGCGTCGCTCACCTCGTGNCGCNGGTAGNGCGCGAGCATCTCGGAATTNTCGGTGCCGAAATNGTCGTGCAGCAGCCCCCACGACGACTTGGGGCGCAGCAGCGTNCCGTCCATGTCGAAGACGACGAGTTTCAGCGCCATGGCTACCCGAAGCTGGAGCTGAAGCGGTCGCCCTTCCCCGACTCGCGCTCGAACATCTGNTTCATCTGCTCGCGCGAGACCTTGTGCGCCTTCTCGGCCATCTCNAACGATTCCTTGGCGCCTTTCACGTCCATCTCGATGCGGAAGCTCAGGCCGGAGAAGACCAGCGCCTCCTTGCCTTCGCCGGGGAAAACAGCCAGNACCCCCACCTCGGGGTTCGACTGGAACTTCACTTTCTCGAAGACCTGCGTCTCGCCGTCGCCCGGCAGGAACACGGTAATCTTATTGGCNCTGAACACAGAGCGCGGCANCCTCCATCCTAAATTAGGGTTTGCGCCTCGCCCNNCATGCGAGCCGGCCTCTGCACCGAGTGTGGCGCGCCCGCTCTCACCGCTTGCCGCGGCTGTTCAGCGATGCTTTGCGGNGATTGCCNCAGCGCCCATAGTTGCAGCGCAAAGCTGGGCTGAATTTATTACACGGCGCGCTTGCGCGGGCCATGGAGCTGAAGCTAGGCGACTGCGCGCTCGCCATCTTCCCGACGGTCAAGGGGCTCGCGAGCGAGCTGCCGNAGCTGGAGGCGGCGTGGGCCGCGGCGCGCCCGCAGGCGCTAGCGCTGGCCGTCAGCCCCGGCGAGGTCGCGGGGCTGCGCGAGTGGGACGGCGAGCCGTTCGACATCTCGGGCTGGGAGGAATTATATGGNTTNGCGCTGCGCCAGGTGGCGGGNGATGACGGCGTGCGCCTCCCGCCTCCCGCNCTCCGCCNNGCGCTCGCGCTGGCCGATGCCGACAACGTCCCGGTCGAAGCGCTCGANCTCATCGAGGAGGAGTTCACCACGCTGTTCACGGAATCGGTCTCGACCTGGCAGTGGTTCCGCTGCGACCGGCTCGAGAAACGGCTCCGCAAGCGCGGCCTCAAAGCNGNGACGCCGCAGGAACTCGCGCTCGAAATGGACNGCNACCTGTGCACGTTGAGCGGCTACGCCGCCGTCGAGCGCGGCCGCGAGGCGGAGATGGCGCGACGGCTGCGCGAGGCGTGCGNGGAGCGGCAGCGCGTGCTGGCGGTCATCGANCTGCCGCGCGTCGCGGGNGTCGTGGCGCGCCTCCCCCAAGCCTAAAGCACCCCCCATAATCCGCGCCCGGGCCCGTGAGGTAGTTCGGAATCCTGCTGGGCTTCGGACCCAGATACGGGGGTTCAAATCCCCCCGGGCCCGCCAGCGACTATAGAAGTTTAATTTTCTGAGCGGCCGAACTCCGGCTCGCGCTTCTCGAGGAAGGCGGTGATGCCCTCGACCGCGTCGCCGGTGTTGCCAGAATCGCGGTTGNGCTCGCTCTCCAGCTCGAGCTGCTCTTCGGCGGTGAGGTTGTCGGCNGCCGCCAGCAGCCGTTTGGTTTCGCCCATNGCCTGCGTCGGCCCGGCGGCGAGCCGCNGCGCCTCAGTCATCGCGAATTCCACTAGCTCCCCGTCGGGGACTAGGTGGTGCACCAGCCCCCACTCGCGCATCTCGGCGCTGGTGAGGGTCCGCTCGCCGAAGAAGAGCGCCTGCGTGCGGCTGAGGCCGATGAGCCGNGGCAGCAGGTAGGTCGCGCCCCCGGCCGGGACGAAGCCTCGTTTGAAGTGCGCCGAGAGCAGCTGNGCCGACTCGGCCGCGATGCGCACGTCACCCGCTAGCGCCATGCCGATAGCACCGCCGGCGACGATGCCGTTGATGGCGGTGACGACCGGCTTTCGCATCGTTAGCATCGCGCTGACCGTGTCGTGCAGCTGGTCGGTCAGCTGGTAGAACAGGTCGCCCGCGCGCGGCAGGTGCTCGCCCATCTCGTTGACGTCGCCGCCGCTCGAGAAGGCGCGGCCGCTGCCGATCAGCAGCAGGCAGCGCACTGATGGGTCAGCCGCCGCGGACTCCACGGCGTTGCAGATGTCGGTCGCCATCGCGAGGGTGAGCGCGTTCAGCTTCGCGGGCCGGTTGAGAGTGATAATCCGCACCGCGCCCTCATCGCGGATGTCGATAGGCATGCGCCGGCGCCAGTGAGGGGGGTCAAAAAGGGTGCCGGTTTCCCAAACAGATAAATCCCAACCCACTAGTCAGGCCCAGAAATGGCAATGGGGTTCCCAGCTCGGCTATTCTCGGTAATTCTTAGAGTTTCACCAGGCCGTGTTCGCAATTGGATGTGGAAATGGTGGTATCAGAGGTTGGCTAAAGCACATCGCAGGTCTGATTTTCGTTTTATGAACTATGGGTACAAGGATGACAAGGGTCCAAAACTGTCCAGGGAAGACGAACCAAATCGACTGTTCATCCAGCTCTATCACATGAATATCAGAGACATTGATTTGCAGGGGAGAGAAGTCCTTGAGGTGGGTTCCGGGAGAGGAGGGGGTGCTTCCTGGATAGCGAAGTATTGCAAACCCGAGTCATTAGTTGGAGTTGATTTTTCCAAAGAAGCTGTCAGACTATCCCGAAAATGGTATTCCGAACAGGAAAATCTTTCCTTCATAGAGGGTAATGCGGAATCATTACCGATAAATGATTCGGCTTTTGACGTGGTTTACAATGTCGAATCATCTCATTGTTATGGAAACATGAGAGCCTTTGNAGGGGAGGTTAATCGTGTCCTCCGAGCGGGCGGGCATTTCTGCTGGACTGATTTCAGAGATGAAGAAACCATGCAGAAAGTTCAATCCCTATTCGTTGATTCTGGTTTTAAACTGGTTTCAAAAAAGGAGATTACCAGAGAGGTTCTAGCTGCACTGGATGAGATAAATGAAGCGAAAATCGAGCAAATTAGGGAGAACGTCCCGAAATCAATCAGAAAAAGTTTTGAGACGTTCGCAGGTGTCCGGGGAACTCCAGTGTATGAAGGATTCCATTCAGGCAGTTTGCATTATCACAGATACCTGCTTGTCAAGCCCGGATAATCCGGCTCCGCGCCGCCAGCCCCAGTACCACGAACACCGCTAATGGCGAGACTGCAGGCACCGGCTGGTTCAGGATATCTGGAAGCGGCGTGCCGACTTCGAGCGTCACCACCCCATCGGCGTCCACATCGCGCTCGGGGTTGCGCAGGATGCGCTCGTAGCGCAGCTGCGAGTCATGCCAGTCCACCGTGGCAGTCTCGCCCGGCTCGAGCCGCGGCAGGATTATGCCGCCGGCCGAGAGATTGTAGGCGGCGCCCCAGCCGTCGTTACGCACCGTGAGTTCGCCGGGGCCGGTGCCGATGACCACCGGGCGGCCGCCCAGTTTCAGCAGGTTTTCCCACGCCATGTCATACATTAGCAGCTCGTTCGCCAGCTCCTGCCGCAGCGTCGAATCCTCGACGGGAACCCACTGCAGGGTGGTAACTTCGACAATCACGCTNACNGCGCCGCGNGCGCCNTAGCCCCANGCNNTNGACTCACCNGCGCCCNNCGGGTCNCGATANNAGAGNCCNGANACATTGGTCGANTCGTTNAGNAANCGNTNNTAGAGNGNCCAGTCGACNNTNACCTNGGCGTACGNCGTNNTCAGGGCTCTNGTATGNTGTCTTCCANGGCANNACNATGTCNTTNGANCCGGTGTGNCCNGANANGTAGGCGTAGAGNTTCAGGNTGCGCATCAGCGCCATGTTNTCNTGCGTCTCGNCCTCNCTCCCGGCGCTNGGNCCACGGTAGGTGCCCGNNNCGGGACAGNNGCCNCGNGTNTCGCTGGTGCCGTAGAGCGCCCCACATCCAGGGNTAGTTNCGGTTNAGGTCGACGNNGTTCCAGTTNTTGCGGCAGTCCNGCAGGTGNCCGTCGGNGTTNATGATGGGNGTCACCACCAGCCGCTTGCCNGNCANNTAGNCNGGGTNGGCNGNTGATCGNNCNAGTACGTCCTGNAGGAACAGGAACGCCGCNTCNGACGNCATCCCCTCGTTGCCGTGGTGNGCGCCGTCGACGTANANGGTCGGNAGCGCCGCNAGCTCCGCTTCGGNNAGCGTGGTGATGTTCAGCGNGACGTCGACTGAAAAGATGGCGAGCCCGAGTGGTCCGGTGCTGCTGCCATGCTCGCTGTAAATCGCGATATCGGGGTACTGCGCCGCCAGCGCCTCGGTNTCGTCGCGCAGNTCGTAGTAGNTGTGGAGCNGNTCGAGNGCCTCGGCNTGCGGCGCGAGCGCCAGCAGCGCCAGCCCCAGCAGCGTCGCCAACAGCAGGAATCGCAC
>PCCI01000018.1:7117-50260 GCA_002731655.1 Methanobacteriota archaeon
GCCAGCCTNCGCCGGNGATTAACCTTGTCCNGCACGGCGGNGCGGCGAGTTCGCCGCGCCGCCTTTATGGCAGGGCGCGCTGGCGCAGCATGGGCGGAACGCTCGACGGCAAGGTCGCGCTCGTGACCGGCGGCGGCACCGGCATCGGCCGCGCCATCGCCGAGCGGTTCGCCGCGGAAGGCGCGCGCGTCGCCATCTGCGGCCGGCGCGACGCGCCACTGCGCGAAACCGTGGCCGCCTGCGGGGCGCAGTGGATGGTCGCCGACGTCTCTGACAGCGACAGCGTCGCGGCGCTGGCGAAATGGCTCGAAGCGGAGTTCGAGCGGGTCGATATAGTCGTCAACAACGCTGGGCTGTTCCTGCCGGGCTCTGCCACGACGACCAGCGAAGCGGACTGGGACACGGTTGTCGACACCAACCTGAAGGGGCCGTGGCTCGTATCGCGGGCGCTGCTGCCGCTGGTGCCGGACGGCGGCTGCATCCTGAACATCGGCTCGACGCTCGGCCTGCGCGGCATCCCCGACGCGGCCGCCTACTGCGCCGCTAAGGGCGGGCTCGTGAACCTGACGCGCGCGATGGCGCTTGAGCTGGCGCCGCGCGTGCGTGTCAACTGCATCTGCCCCGCGGTGGTCGAGACGCCGATGGCGACCGACCGCATTGACGCCGGGACCGAAGACCGGGAAGAGATGGAGAGCGTACAGCCGATGGGGCGCATGGGCCAGCCGGCAGAAATCGCCGCGATGGCGCTGCACCTCTGCGGCTCGGAAGCGGGCTGGACCACCGGTTCCATCGTTGCGGTCGATGGCGGCGTGACAGCCGAATAGTTCTCGACGACCGCTATAAAAATAGAACTGGTCCCGCCTCCCGGATTTGAACCGGGGACCTGCCGGTATCTGCGGCCTCCCGTTCTCACGGGACTTCAGGTTTAACCCCTACAGCCGGCCGCTCTAGCCAGTCTGAGCTAAGGCGGGTGCGGCTGCATTTGCCGGCACTATATCAGGGTTAAGGCTGCGGCTCGTCGTACGCCAGCCCGCGGCGGAGCAGCTCGCGCATCAGCAGCAGGCAGGCGACTAGCACCAGCCCCAGCGCGACCCACGAATTGGTCGCCATCTGCGGGTCGTCGGGAAAAATGAACGGCAGCGTCGCGGCGCCGTTCCAGGCGCCGTGGACGATGACGCCGCCAAGATAGGCGGCTGGCACGACCCGCTCCGCCGGCCAGTCGCCGTTCTGCGACAGCGCCAGCGCGAAGCCGACCAGCGCCGGGCCGACCGCGTGCAGCACGGTCGAGCCGACGCCGCGCGCGAAGGCGTTGATGGTCCAGGCGTCAGCTCCATACCATATCAGCACCAGCAGGTCGTAGAGCATGTTCTCCATCATCGCGAACCCCATCCCGCACGCGGCGCCGTAGAGCACCCCCTCGTACGGCGTCCGCAACCGGCTCATCACGAACAGCAGGCCGAGCGGTTTCAGTGCCTCCTCGACCAGTGGCGCGACTACCGTCACCAGCAGGATTTCGGCCCGGCCGACCGTGCCGCCCTCGAGCATCAGCATAGGGTCTGCCCCCAGCAGCCGCCCGCNGGCATCGTTCAGCAGGCTCGCTGGCAGCGTCGCGAACATGCCCCACGAGAGCGCAATCAGCACCAACCGCTGCGGCTCGGGCTCGCTGTGCGTGCGACGGTAGATGTAGCTCACCCAGAGTAACGCTGGGAACGAGAAGGCGGCGACGAACGCCAGCGGGAAAAGCAGCAGGAATTCGCCCTTCTCAGCGAGCACCGCGACCCCCAGTGCAATCGCCATCAGGAAGCCGAGTAGCAGCCACTTGGCCGCCGGCAGTTCGAGCGGCTGGCTCGGGACCGGTTGAATCCNGGGCGGCTCCACCAGTTCCTCTTCCATCTCCGGCAACGGCAGGTCGTCCTCGGGTAGTTCACGGTGATAGTAGCGCTCGCCCTGCCCCGGCAGGAAGTAGCCGCGGAAGGGCGGTAGCCCCCCGCTCTTCCGCGACGGGATGAAGAGCAGCGGCCGCGGCATCTTCTGCAACAGTGCTCCGACGATGAGCCCGCCCGAGCAGAGCATGATGAGCATGAAGAAGGGCAGCAGCGGCACCGCGGGCAGCAGCAGCGGCGTCCCGTCCTGCTCGAGCGGGACAAAGTAGAGATACGCCAGCTGCCCCCCCATCAGCAGCAGCAGGTTGCCCAGCACAAGACCGTAGATGCGGAAGAGCCCTCGTGACAGCACCCTGCGCCAGTTGCCCCCCGGTTAAGCGCCTTCGGCTAGCGATTTCAGCTGTGCGACGCACCCNTGCTGCGCCATCGCCAGCAGCGCGTCGGGGTCGCCCTGCGCCTGGAAGCCGGCCGCCCCCGGATGCCCGCCCGCCGAGCCGTCCTGCTCGTCGGCGAGTGCCTCGAGCAACTCCGCCAGGTTCAGCCCTGCCTCGATGGCCGCGCTCGACGCGCGGCTCGAAATCCGGACTTGCCCCTTCTTGTTGCCCGAAGCGGCGAGCGCGACGTCGGCGCCAAGCGCGACCATCAGCCGCGCCGTCCCCGACTCGAACGAGCCGGTGCGGGTCGTCGCCAGCAGCCACTTACCCTCCTGAGAAAACTTGAGCCGCTGCGCCGCCTTCAGGAACATCGTGCGCTGCTGCTGTGGCCGCACGCGGTCGAGCAGGACCATCGCTTGGCGGGGTTCCCCGCCGGCAGCGGCGAGCGTGTGCGCCACCGCGAAGCTGTCGGAACTCGCGTGGCGGAAGTGGCCGGTATCGGCGTAGACGCCGGCGAGTAGCGGCAACGCCATTTGCGGCGTCAGCTCGATGCCCAGCTCCGGAATCAGGCGAGTCACGATTTCGGCGGTGCTTTTCGCCTCCGGCTCGTGTATTAGCAACGTCCCTGCAGGCCATTCGCCCGCAGTCTGGTGATGGTCGATTACCACGACGCTGTTGCACTCCGGCAGCGGCGCGCAGTGTTCCGGATTGGACGTGTCTACCACGACGACCGTGCCGTCCCAGCTCGCGGGCGGTCGCGCCTCGATTTCGACCTCGAGCCGCTCCGCCATCACCTTGCCAGCGGCGCTCAGCCCGTCGGTGGCGGAGATACGCGCGCCCGGGAACGCCGCCGCGAGCGCGATGGNGCAGCCGACCGAGTCGGCGTCACCGTGGTGGTGGACCAGCAGCAGCAGCTCGCGCGCGAGCGCCGCCTCCAGCGCGGCGGGGTCAGGACCCGGCACCGGGACCACCCGGCCCCTGCAGCCGCTGCAGCACTGGTGTCAGCCGGGTCTGCATCTCCTGCAACTGGGTATTCAATTTGTCAATCTGTGTTTTGAGCGTTTTCGTGCGCAGCTCGAGTCTCTCCAGTTCTTCCTTCAGGTCGCTCTTCAGCTTCTTTAGGTCGTCGACGCGCACCATGATGGCGCCGCTGGCGCGGTAGAGCGGCGTATCGGCCGCGACCTCGTCCAGCTCCTCCAGCGTGCGCTCGGTCTCGCGCACCGCCATCTCGACCTGCGACTGCTGCTGCGCCAGCGCCTGCGCCTGCTGCCGCAGCTGCTCGAACTGCTCCAGTTGCTGCTGCACGTCGTCGGGAATCGCGTCAGTCGCCATCTTCAGCCACCTGCTGCGCGCAAGCGGCCCAGCCTAAAAAAGAATTGAGCGCGGCGCGCAGGCTCACCATGTCTCCGGCCTCGATCTCGAGCCGCAGCCGTTCGCCAGCGCNGCTCATCTCCAGCTTGACTTTGGGGACGCCCTCCTCGACTTCGGGAGCGAGCGCAGCTGCGACCGCCGCCGTGCGAGGGCCGGTGCGCAGGTCGAGCGAAGCGCGCATCAGTCCGACAGGACAGTCTTCTTGGTCGAAGGGCGCTTCTTGTAGAAAATCTTGTTGCCGCACTTGCGACAGGTCAGCCCGAGCGTCTCAAGGTCCATCTCGAGCGAAGTGCCGCAGACCGAGCATTTGTAGTTGACCATTACTTCTCCACCGGGGTCGGGTAGTAGGCGCCGCTGGCGAACTCAAGTCCGCAGCTGCGGCAGCGGTAGATGCCGGTCGAGACACGCCGCACGCGCGGCTTGGTACACTCGGGGCAGGCGTGCCACTTGCGCTGCTTTGTCTCAACGGAACCGATGCGTCGCCTGACGGAGACGCCGTAGCGCGGGCCGAAGCGGCCGGTGCTGCCAACCTTGCGGGTTCTCTGACTCATTTCGTGGCCTCTTTCAGCGCCTTGCGCAGTGCCTTGTCGGCGGTGCGCGCGGTTTTGACCGAAGCCTTGATTTCGTCGGGGGTGAAGGCGCCGCTGTAGCCCTTCTGCATCGCCCGCAGGTTGCCGTTTTCGTCGTGCGCCACGGTCAACCGGGCGTTCATCACCGTCTCCTCGTCGTGGTTCGGGTCGAGCACGATTGTCTCCCCGAGTTTGGCGAAGGTGCAGGAGATGGGCCAGCAACTGAGAGGTAGGTCGACGTCCTTGTCGGCGATACCGTGCTGGACATTCGGGATTTTCGCGTTCCCAAGCGCAGATGCCGCGGCGAGCGTGCAGCAGTCGAACAGGTTGCCGCCGTGGTCCAGGATGTGCATGTCGATGAAGACAATCCACACCTTTTCGCCGTGCTCGATGCAGAGACCCTCGAAGTCAATCATCTGCGACTCGCGGATGCCGCGGTCGACGACGCGCGCCAGTTCGATAGCGGGCTCACGCGGCGGCCCGGGCTCGAACTGCTCAGAAGCGAGACACGCCAGTTCGGCGGTGGTAGTCATGCTGCCGCGCCCCGGGGAATCGGGGTAGGGCGTGCCGACCAGTAGCTTGACGCCGCACATCACCGTGGTATCGCCCAGGCTGACGCGCGAAGACCCCTCGGCGGTGCCGATGAGTCCGGTCTCGATGCTGACGCCGCGGAACTCGTTGGCGCCACGTCCGTCGGTACGCTTGCCCTGTGCGGCGAGCTTCTCGATGTGCCCGCGCATCAGGTTGGCGACGGTAGCGGAGCTCATGCGCCGCCTCCATAGCGGTTGGCAAGTGCCGCCCGCTGGATTTCGTAAAGGTCCATGCAGCCCTTGTAGGCCATGTCGAGCGCCTGCTCGAACTCCTCGGGCGTCAAGTGGCCGTCCAGCTGGAGCAGCACCACTTCGCCCGTCGAAGGCACGATGGCTAGCGGAAGGTCCGCCTGCCCGTAGTTATCTTCTTCCTTGTTCAGATCAAGCACGACGGTGTCGCTCACCTTGCCTGCCGCGCAGGACGGGATGAGNTCGGTCATCGGGATGCCGGCGTCAGCTAGCGCGACTGATGCCGCTGTCAGCGCCGCGCAGCGGGTGCCGGCGTGCGCCTCGACGACCTGCATGTCCACCCGGATGGCGGCACGCGGGAACTGCTCGACCATCACGACGCGCTCCAGCGCCTGCGAGACAATGTAGGAAATTTCGCTCGAGCGGCGGTCGTAGCCGGGCCGCTTGCGGTCGTTGACGCTGAAAGGCGCCATGGTGTAGCGCGCCTGTACGATGGCGCGGTCCTGCTGCTGCTTGTGGCGCGGGTGGCACTCTATAGGACCGAAGACCCCNGCGTACACTTTGTTGTTGCCCCACTCCAGGTAGCATGACCCGTCGGCGCGGTTCAGCACGCCGGCTTCAATGCGCACTTCGCGCAGCTCGTCTGGCTTACGACCGTCAAGTCGCTTGCCCTTCTTGATAAATTCGATATCGCTGTTTCCGCCTGCCATGTTTTCACTCCAGTAGTTTTTCGATTTTCTCCGTCAGCCCGCTGCTAGTTGCCTCGCGGGAAATAGTCTCGACTGCCTGCTGGGCGCGGGCAATCTGATCGGGTTCGCCATCTATCCAGATTAAGCCGTTCTGGCCGGCCTGGATGCGGCATCCCGTCTTTTCGCGAATTAGTGTAATCATCGACCCCTGCTTGCCAATCACGCGGTTCACGCACGTGGGCGCGACATGGACTATGGTGCCGGCATAGAGCTTGCGGCAGTCGTCCTTCTTCAGGGTGACCTGGTGGCTGCCGCTGCCGTCGACCATGTATACCTCAGCCAGCGCCGCGTCACCGATGCTGATGAAGCTGGCAGTATCGCCGAAGTCCACCTTCCAGTCGGTTTCGCTGTGGTGTAGCATCGAATTCTGGAACGCGCCGATGTCCATGCGCCAGAGCGAAGGGCCGGTCTCGACACAGACCGCGACGACCTTGTCGCCGACGCGCGGGCTGTAGCGCCCCGATATCGGCTGGACGTTGGTGTAGCCGGAACTCTCGCTCGAAAAACCGAGCACGGCGGCGTGTGCCTCCCCGTCGCGGCGGAACGTGCCGGAGCCGGCTTTCTGGTCCGCTGCTAGCTTGTCGCCCGGCAGCAGGACAGACCTGCCGCTGGCTTGTTTAGATGAAGATTTTGTCATAAGAAATCACTCCTTTCTTTGCCTTNCGTGTGTCGGCGCGGACCTCGTGCGGTATTTGAAGCTTGGCCTGTTGCGCCGTCCCCGTCGCCCGCGTCTCGCGCTACAGCTGCTTGATTTCGGCGGTGCCGTGCGTCAGCGAGCCGAGCCGTTCGAGCAGGTCGGCGTGCGCGCCCGCCGACAGTTCGAGAACCGCAATCCAGCTGCCGTCCGATTGGTATTCTTCCTGCGTGATGGTTGCCAGCGCCTTCATCTCGCCGTAGCAGCGGCCGACGTGCTGCGCCGGAATCCGCACGGCGACGCGCATCTTCTCGAAGGAGATTGGCAGCAGCGGCCGCAGCGCCTTCACCGCGCGCTCGACCTGCCGCTCGAGCGCTTCGAGCGGGTCGACCGCGAACTTTGCTTCGGCCAAGGCATTTTCGATGCGCTGCGGCGGGTGTGGCGCGCCGGTCTGTGGGTTCATCGCCGCCGAGGCGATGTGCGCCACCAGCTGCTTGTACCGCCGCTCGACCAGCTCCTTGCGCTGCGCCGCGGTGAGCTGGATGTCGCCCCGCTCGAGGATGGCGGTGCAAACCGCTTCCAGCTCGAGCGTGCCGAAGACTTCCTGCACCGCCTCGTCACTAGCGTGCTCGCCCTTGGCCGAGTCGCTCCAGACGCCTTCTGCCGCGAGTGCGTCGTCCCAGTCGATTTCGCCGCTTTCGCGGAACGCCTGCGCCGCCTCGGGGTCAATCAGGATTTCGAATTTNTGGCCGCCGGATTCGAGGCGTGCAATTACCGCCTCGTCCAGCGATACCATTACTTGGCCTTGGCGACCGCCTTCTTCACGTCAGCCTGGTCGAGGGTGTGGAAATCTTGTTTGGCTGAAACGACGGCAATCTCGATGATTTCTGACTTGAGTTTGTGCTCATTAGCTGCCGCCAGCGCCTTCAGGCCCAAGGCGATTGCCTGCGCCTGCGTCATTCCTTCCTTGTAATTATCCTCGAAGACTTCCATGACTTCGTTGCGGCCGGCACCGATGCCGCCCGCCTTGTACGCCATCATCGCGCCCGAGGGGTCGGTCTCGTAGAGATGCGGCCCCGACTCGTCGACGCCCGCCATCAACAGCGCAGTCCCGAAAGGCCGCACACCGCCGTACTGGGTGTAGCTCTGCTTGAAGTCACAGAGCTTCTTGACCAGCGCCTCGACCGGGATTTTCTCCTCGTAGTTGAAGGCGTTAACCTGACACTCGACCCGCGCTCGGTCGACCAGTGCCCGCGCGTCGGCGACCAGCCCCGAAGTGGCGCAGCCGACATGGTTGTCAATCTTGAACATTTTCTCAATCGAGTCGGGTTCGATGAGNTTGGAACTGAGCCGTTTGTCGACAATCAGAANTACGCCATCCTTGAACTTGATTCCGACGGTCGTGGTNCCGCGCTTGACCGCCTCACGGGCGTACTCGACCTGAAAGAGTCGCCCGTCGGGCGAGAATACGGTGATGGCGCGGTCATACGCCATGTGGCCTGCCTGCATTGAAATCGACGCGCCACCGCCGCTGGAGTGCTAAATAGGTATGGTCGCGCACAATCCTTTAACACCATGCTGCTGCGCCCGCGTGCGCCCTGCCCTGCTGCTTGCCGCCCTCCTGCTCATGGCCGGCTGCCTCGATGCCGGACCGGGGACGCTGGAGAACGCCGAGATTGTGGTGCCGGAGGGTATCATCGAGGGCGACTCGGCGCAATTCAGCCTGCTTGGCTCACAGCCGTCCGGCACGACATATTACTGGGAGTTCGGCGACGGCAACGGCATTGTNGGTGCGGNGCCAGCCCATACCTACNCNGACGAAGGTACCTACGCAGTGCGGCTGACCGCCGTCGCCCCNGATGGCGCGACCGGCGCGGCGACNGCCAGCNTCGAAATCATGCACCGCAACNTGCCGCCGACCGCGGACGCCGGTCCCGGANTACAGGCGCGCGTGCATGAGCAGNTGCGNTTCGACGGCTCCAACTCGAGCGACCCCGAGGGCGTGCTGGACTGGGCGTGGGANTTCGGCGACGGTGTGCTNGGCTCGGGCGCGCGGCCGTTCCACAANTACTCGGCGCCCGGCAACTACTCGGTCACGTTGGTAGTCACCGACGCCGAGAACCTTACGGCAACAGCTTCAACGTGGGCCGAAGTGCGGCTGCGCAACTACAGCGTCGGCTTCAGCGAAACCACCCGCACAGTGACCGTTCCGGACTGGACAGCGGAGGGCGACATGACCGAATGGCTCGAAACGCTGCCCTACAACGTTACCAGCGTCACCCTCCGCCTCGAGTGGAGCGAAGATGAAGCGGCGGATGCGCTGGGGCTCTTCCCCGACGATTTCGAGCTGCGAGGCGACAGCGCCTGGGGCGCCCGCGAGACGGCGCGCTCGACCAGCGGCGACCTCTCGGTCAACTTCACGGTCCTCGACTCAGCCCCGGCCGCGCGCGAGATGGAGGGCGAGTCCGGCGCCGACATCTACGCGCAGTTGCTGGCGGGCGGCGACTTCAGCGGCAAGGGGGGCGGTGACTGGACGCTAGCGGTAACCTGCCACAACGCCCCCTCGATTGGTTTGGTGTTCGACCTTGACAACGGCAACGACTGGGTGCTAACGCTCCAGTACAGTTACTACTTCGCGACCGTGGTCGAGCTGGCCTGAAATTACTCGATATCCTCTAGCAGCTTCAACAGCTCGGCAAAATATTCGAGCGTTGCCAGCGCCGGTCCGTACTGCGCGTCGCTGCGGTTGGCGCTGCGCAGCGGCTCGTACGCTTGTCGCACCGCTCCCTCGATATCGTCCGGGTTGGACTTGCGCGCGAGGTAGTAGCGGCAGACCGCCAGGTTGTGCCAGCCGCGCGGTTCGTCCGGCGCGACCTGCGTTGCGCGCTCGTAATGCTCGGCTGCGCGCGCGAAGCGGCCCCCCCGCCAGGCGACGTTCCCGAGCCGCAGGTAGTTGCGCACGTCCTCCTTCACCATCTCGGCGGCGAATTCGCGGAATTCGCCGCCCTCGCCCGCTGTGCCGGTTACGGGTGGCGTGGCGGTGCCGGGCTCGTAGTTGCCTAGCCCGCTGGTGTCGGGCTCGATGTCGCCGAACATGCCGAAGCCGAACAGGTTATCCTCCTCGGGCTCCGCTGCGGGAGCTGGCGTCGCCGCCGGCACGACCGTGTCGGTTATGTCCATCTGGTAGGCGACCACGTCGGTGCCGGTGCCGGCGACCGCCAGCGCGAGGCTCGCGCTGCAGCTCACCGAGGTAAGCTCGCCGCCCGGCCGCCGCACTGCCAGCGCGTCGCCCGCCGGCGAGAGCCGGTAGATGCAGCCGTCGTGCGAGGCGGCCAGCACCCCGCCGTCGGTGGTCGGGCAGACTGCGCGCACGTAACCGTCAGTCAGGTATTCCCAGCGCTCCTCGCCGCTGCCGTCGAGGCAGTGCACCTTGCGGTCCCAGCCGCCGAGGAAGACGCGCCCGCCATCCTCGCTGATGGCGGCGTCCCACAGCGAGTCGCCACGCTTCTTCTGCCACAGCAAGGCTCCCTCGCCATCGAGGCAGAAGAGCTGCTCGTCCCCGCAGGCGATAATTCGCGACCCGGCGCGCGAGACACTGACGCCGACCATCGCGCGCGCGGTTTCGTACTCCCAGACCAGGATGCCGCCATCGGTGTAGAACGCGACCGAGTCGCCGGTGCCGGTGGCGATGAAGTTGCCGCCGGGGTCCATCGCTAAAGACCAGACCGACTTGCCAAGTGGCTGTTCCCACTCGAGCTCCCCCGCGCGGGTGAACGTCCGCAGCTGGCAGTCCTGGCTACCGCACACAATCAGCTGCCCGTCGCGCGAGACTGCGACGCCGTGGATGCCTTCGCCCAGCTTGCGTTGCCATAGCAGCGCTCCCTCCCCGTCCGAGACGGTGAGGTTTCCATTGCGGTCCCCCGCAACGATGGTCGAGCCATCGGCGGCGACCGCCAGGCTGAGGGCCGGACCGGGCAGGACCAGCCGGAATCGGGACGTTTCGGGCATGGGCGGCGGCGCAAGCCCTGAGCTATTTATCCGCTTGCCCCGCCACCTGTTTTCCTGCACGCCGGGAAGGCGCTTTACCGAACAAGTAAATTTAAATAAAGTCCTTGGGTATGAAGGCGCTACGAGAGAGGTCAGTCCGCCCATTACGGAGGACTTCAGTCTCACGCAAAAAAGGTGTAAATATGCTGACACGTCGGCCGGAACAACTATTGGCAGGTATCCTGATTGTGACGGTGATAGCCGTCATCGCTGCAGGTTATGCGCAGGGACATCAGGGCGGAGATATTGACCCAGGCTATTCCAGCGCGCCAGGTGATAATGACTGCACGTCATGCCACACCGACGCTAATCCCAACGATGGTGAGAGTTCGCTGGACGTAACGCTCAGCGTTGCAGAGTACGTGCCCGGCGAGGACGTAGACATCGACGTAACTGTGAGTGGCAGCGGTCACGACAAGTTCGGTTTTGAGATGGTGGTTATCAACGGTAATGGCGACTCAGTCGGCAATTTCTCGATTGAGGTGGGCGATATAACCCTCGTTACCGCTTCGGATGGTTACGACTACATCATGAGCAACTCCGAAGATGACGGAGACGAATCTTTGTCGTGGGAGTTTGTTTGGGCACCCTCAGACTACCATGGGGACGTCACCTTCTACATAGCCAGCATGAGCTGTATCTGGCTCGATGGCACGGAGGAGTGTCAGGTCGGAGACGAGGAAGCATGGGACCTGAGCCGCCCGCTGGTCCAGCAGAACCGCGCCCCGACTCTCACGGACGGCCAAGTTTCCCCGGGAGAAGCCAACTGGCCTATCTCCGCGAGTGACACGGTGGGTTTCCAGGTCACCTACACCGACCTTGACGGCGACGCTCCCAGTGAGGTACTCCTCTTTGTCGATGATACCGGATACCCAATGACTTCCTCCAGCAGCAACGATGGTGATTACACCAATGGCGAGAATTACGAGTACGCCTTCACCCTAGCGGTAGATATTGGCCTCGGGATGCACACCTACTACTTCACCAGTTCTGACGGGGAGGACGACGCAACCTCCGATACCTACGATGGCCCTCGCGTTAATGACGAACCGGTCCTGAGCTCTATTACGGCAACACCCTCAACGGTACCACTACCAGTAGACCCCGCCACGGTTACCGTCACCTATACCGACGCTAACGACCAGGCACCCAGTGCGATAACGCTCTGCGTCGGCGACGACGACCTGAGCGATGGCTGTGACGGCACCGCAGTACCGATGTTCGCCTCCGACCCAAACGATGGTGACTACACCGACGGTAAGCAGTACGAGCACAGCCAGGTATTCGCAGCTGGTAAGACGGTGTTCGCTGCCAGTTCGAACGACAGCATGGATGATTCCAACGCGGTCGCCGGCTCAGTCTGGGTCCGCACCGATATTCCGTGGCTGACCGACGCGGCAGTTTCGCCAGCCAGCGGCGGCGAGAACGACAACTTCAACTTCTCGGTCCGCTACCACGAGTACAACGGCACCAACGCCTCAACCATCAGCGTGACGGTCGGCAGCAATTTCTTCTCGCTCTCACGCACCAACGCCTCGGAGAGCCCGGCTGACGCCGCTGGCGCCGAATATGCCTACACCGGCACCATGGCTTGGGGCACCCATTCCGTGGCTTTCGACGCCAACAATGGTGCCAACGACGCCGCACAGCTTTCGGGCGGCTCGATTGCGGTCAACGACGCGCCGGCCTTCACGGCCAACGGGACTGTAGAACGTGCCGGTGACACCTACACCTTCACTGCCAGCGCCAGTGACATTAACGAGGACGATGGGGATTCACTTACAGTTTCGGCCGACCTCCAGCACTATGGAACCCTCACGCTCAACGACAACAGTGATGGTACCTATTCAGCCACGCTTGACCTGTTAGACCTCATTGACCGTGGTGGCACTCGCACTGTTACCTTCAGTGCCACCGACAGTGTCGGTGCGCCCGCAACCGGCGACGCCGGGACAGCGAGCTTCTTCGTCGACTATGTCGGCGGCGCAGACCTAGACGATCCGGCAGATACCTCGGGCGCGCCGGGCGACCGCACAATCACCTTCACGATTACCAACAGCGGCAACGCCGATGACACCTACACCATCGGTGCCAGCAACTTCGCGAGCTGGGACCTGAGCTTCCCGGCGACGGTTGACGTAGCCTACGACAGCTCAGCCACCTTCGACCTGACGCTCAGCGTCCCCTTCTTGGCCTACGGTGTTCCGAACCAGATTGACGTCGATATCGCGTCGCAGAACGACGGCACCGCGACCGATGCGCACAGCATGATTTATTCAGTCGGGCTAGTGCAGGACGTCGCAGTCACCGCAGTTTCCAGCACGCAGGAAGGCGCACCGGGCAGTTCCACGATCCACACCTTCACGGTGCAGAACACCGGTAACTACGATAACACGTTCGTAATTTCAACCAGTGGAAGCTGGTCCTCATCTGCTTCCTCCAGCGGGATGAGCCTCGGCATGGGCGAGGTGCGGCTAGTTACGGTCACGCACGACGTCCCCGCAGGCGCAGCGCACGGTGCGGGCGACACGGTAACGCTCACCGCGACCGGCGGCGCTTCCGACAGCGACTCGGCCGACAGCAGCGCCGGGCTGGTGACTGGCTCGAGCATAACGCTCGGCACGGTTTCCGCAGCGTATCCGGGCGACTCCTTCCAGATTTCCGGCACCGTCACCAACACCGGTAACGGTGACGCAACCTACTCCTTTGGTATCAGCGGCAATAGTGAGGCCAATGGCTGGGCGTTGCTGAACACCACCTCCACCGGCGTACTCACTGCCGGCGCCAGCTTCGACTTCCGCGTCTGGATTAATGTCCCCGAAGATACTCCGGCTGGTGGCAGTTATTCTATATCGACTGCAACTGACGATGACAGCGCAAGCGCGACAATCGACATTTCCAGTGATGCGCGGAGCGCAGGCGTGAGCGCGGCTGATGACAGCTTCCAGCTCAACCCCGGAACTTCGGCGACCACGGTTGTTACAGTGACCAATACCGGCAGCGTCGCGACCGACTACACCATAGTCGTCACTGCGGGCCACGACAACCTGCGTTTCTCGACAACCAGCTTCCGCATCGACAAGAGCGGTTTCCGGACGGTCCAGTTGACCGTCATGGTCCCGGCTGGCGCGACCGCGGCGAGCTCCGCCGGTTTCACAGTCACGCCGTCGATTGACGGTACTGGCGCTTCGCAGACCATCTCGATTACCCCCAACCTGCCGCAGGACATCTCCGGCTGGTCGCTCAGCACGGGCGGCACCATGGCCGGCTCCGCGCACATCTTTGCGCTGAGCGACGCCGCAGCGGGACTGACGATTGACTGGGACTTCGGTGACGGAGCCAGCATTGTTGACGGCGGCGCCTCGCAGGACCACACCTACGATATGGCAGGCGACTACACCATCTCGTTAGTCGCAACCGACAGCCTCGGACAGGTCACGAGCTTTAGCGCGCCGGTAACTGCCGCTAACAGCGCACCCTTGGTCCCGGCACCCTCGGTGAGTGTGGATGAGGGCATCACGATTGACGGCAACACCGTCAGCGTGGTCGAGGAGCACACAGTCGAGTTTGTCCTGGCAGTCCCGACCGATGGCGACGGCAGCATCGCGATGTTGGTGGTCGACTTCGGCGATGGCTCGCAAATTTCCTTCAGCGGCAGTGACCTGACTGGTCAGAGCACGCTGAACCTGAAGCACGCCTATGCGGCGCCCGGCACCTATCAGGTGCAGGTCACCGCAGTTGACAACTCTGGTGCGGTGACTACCACTGTGGCTCAGGAAGTAGTGGTGGCGGAAGCCCAGAGTGTAATGGTGGCAGACAACTGGAACCGCAGCTTCATCGTTCTGGTGGGCGGACTGGTTTTGGGTCTGCTAATGGCCGCCGCAGCGTATAACGTCCGCACGAGCGGATTTACTGGTGAAAGCATGAACAAGCAAGAAAGAGCACGTCTGGCAGAAGTCGAACAGAGCCTTGAGACCTCCAAGGGTCGCGAGGAACTGCTCGAGGTAGCAGCTTACGACGCATCTCGCGTCGCGACCAAGCTGGAGGCCCACCTTTCGGCCTTCAACGAAATACTGGTCAAGGCCCAGCAGATTGCCGCCACCGAGCGGCTAGCCGAACTGGAGGCTGCCGAGGCAGCCGAAACCGCGGCAGCGGAACAGCTCGAGCTTGACATGGCCGACCCCGACATGGAATTGCTCGCCGAGCGGTTCCACGGTACGCTGACCAGACTGGTCGACACCCGCACCGAACTGGGGCAGATTGAGGAACAGCTGGCGTACGTGCTCAAGATGGAGCGCGATGAGCAGTTCTCCAAGCTTACCGAGATTACCAAGGCATACGAGTCAACCCAGCGTAAGATTGAGGCTATCGAGTCTGTCCGCACTGCGCGCGAGGAGGCGCGGGAGGAGACCAGTCTGATGGACCTCCTGAGTGCTAGCGGTGCCGCGGTTTCCTCTGACGACGACTTCGGCTTCGCTGACGACTACGACGACGAAGTAGGCGACGACGACGAAGAGTATGAGGTCGAAATCTACGAGGACGAGGACGGTTCCTTCTACTACATCGACCCCGACTCGGGCGAAGAAGTTCCCTGCAACGAAGACGGCAACCCGCTCTGAACCTGGAGTGGTGGTGGCCGCTGCAGGCGCGCCTTGAACGTGAGTTTGGCCACGATCCGCGACGCGAAGCGGTAGCCTTGCGGTTGCTGCAACGACTCGGCCGCCCGTCAGGTGAGCTGCCGCAATTCCGGGGCCGCAGCGTGGTCATCGTCGGTGCGGGGCTGCGCCCGGGCGAAGCACTTCCGCGTGGCGCGCTGGTCGCCGCCGACGGTGCGGTGCGTGCCTGCCGCGAGCGCGGGCGCGTGCCGGCGCTGGTGGTGAGCGATCTGGACGGCTACCGCGACGACTTGCACTGGGCCCTCGCCGGCGACGCGGCGCTGGTAATCCACGGTCACGGCGACAATCTGGCGGCGCTTGGCGAATGGCTGCCGCGGCTGCAGCCGGCGGCGCTGACCGCGGGGCATCCTGCCGTGGGGGTGGCTTGCTGGGGTGGCTTCACCGATGGTGACCGCGCTGTGCTGGCGGCGCTCGCCATGGGCGCGCGCCGCGTGCGGTTGGCAGGCTTCCGTTTCGATGCCGTGGGCCCCTACTCGGGACGCAGTCGCGGTCGGCTCAAGCGACGCAAGCTGGCGTGGGCGCAGCGCATCCTGCGCGCAGCCGCGCGGGAATATCCGGCGCTCGAGTTCTAGCCCACAAGCCGGATGAACGCGTCCTCGAGCGTGGGGCTCGAGGTCGAGCTGAGCAGCTCCGGTACGGTCCCGACCGAGAGCAGCCGCCCATGGTCGATGACTGCAATACGGTCGCAGAGCGATGAGGCCATCTCAGTGATGTGAGTCGAGAGCAGCACTGTATGGCCGCCCTGCGAGAGGTTGCGCACCCACTCCTTCAGCAGCCGCGTATAGCGCGGGTCGAGCCCGGCCGCCGGCTCGTCGAGCAGCACCACTTCGGGGTCATGCACCAGCGTCATCGCAATCGCCAGCTTCTGCCGCATTCCCTTTGAGTAGGTGCCGACCTCGGACTGCATCTGCCCGCCAAGGCCTAGCGCTTCGCTGTAGTATTTCGCACGCTGCCGCAGCAGCTTGGGCGAGAGCTTGCGCAGCGCCCCGACCAGCTCGAGCATTTCCATCCCGGTCAGCCGGTCGTACAGAACGGGATTTTCAGGGAGATACCCCAGCATCGCCTTCGCCTGTAGCGGTTTGCGCGCCAGGTCCACCCCCGCGACGCTCACGCTACCGCGCGTCGGCTTGAGCAGCCCGCAGAGCATCTTGATGGTCGTTGACTTCCCGGCGCCGTTGCTCCCGAGCAGCCCGAAGACTTCACCGCGGTGGATCTCGAAGCTGATGTCGCGCACCGCGCACAACTTTCCGTAGTAGCGCGTTAGCCCCTGGACCTGAATCACCACGACCCATTCCTGCCCGGCTAAATAGACGCGGCCCATTTGGAGCCAATGGCCGGGGCTGCGCTCCAGGCGAGTGAGGACATGACGCTACTCACGCTGCGCGTGGCTCCCGGCGCCAGCCGCGACGCACTCGGGGAATTCGACGAGTGGCGCGGGGCGCTGACGGTCAGGGTCAGCACGCCCGCCAGTAGCGGGCGCGCTAACCGTGCCCTGCTGAGGCTGCTCGAGCGCGAACTAAGGCTCGAACCCGGCAGCGCCGAACTGCTGCGCGGCCACCGCTCGCGCTCAAAGCAGGTGCGACTGCCGCTACCGTACGATGAGGCGACCAATCGCCTGGCGGGAGCGCTGCGTTGAACGACGCCGAACGGTTCGAGGCGCTGGAACGCTGGCTCGAAAAAATTGAGGAATTCCCGGGACCGGTAATCATAGAGGGTCAGCGCGACATCGCCGCGCTGGCCCGCTTCTGCGAGCTGCAGCTGGTTTCGCTCAACAGTGGAAACTCTGTGCTGCAGACCGTCGAGGGGTTGGCTGCGCAACTGGGGTCGCGCGGCCGCTTCGCCATCCTGACCGACTGGGACCGCACCGGCGGCCGGCTGGCGCGCAAGCTTGCCGAACTCGGTCGCGCCAGCGACCTGCAGCCCGACCTGGAACTGCGGCGCGAACTGGCGCTGATTTCGCGCGGCGATATCAGCTGCGTCGAGGAGCTGCCGGCGCTGGAGCGCAAGCTGCGCAGCCGTCAGGCTTAAACCGCAGCAGGCCTCCACCGCGCCGGTCGCAATGGAAGCGTCGTCGTCCGGAACCGCTACACCCGCCGCGCACGGTATCGCGGCGACCAGCGTCCACGAAGTTTTGCGGCGGCACCAGCTGGTTGACGGCTACGACGTCGTGCTAGACTTGGAGCAGTCGCACGGCGCCTGGCTCTACGACGCGCGCACCGAGTCGGAATTCCTCGACTGCTTCACTTGCTTCGCCTCGTGGCCGGTGGGCTACAACCACCCGATGTTACAGACTCCGGAATTCCTCGCGAAAGTGCGCGCGGTCGCCACCGCTAACCCCGCTAATTCCGACCTTTACACCCGGGAGATGGCCGGCTTCGTCGAAGCGTTCGCGACCCGCGCCACTCCCTCGGGCTTCCCGTATCACTTCTGGGTCGCCGGCGGCGCGCTGGCGGTCGAAAACGCGCTCAAGACGGCGTTCGACTGGAAGGCGCGCAAGCTGGGGCGCACCGACTTTGGGGCCGACGTAAACGACATCGTAATCCTGCACCTGCGCGATGCATTCCACGGCCGCAGCGGCTACACCCTCTCGCTGACCAATACCGTGCCCGACAAAATCGGGCTCTTCCCCAAGTTCGACTGGCCGCGGGTCCACAACCCGACTATCGAGTTCGGCCCCGACGGCGAGGTCGCCAACGACATCGCCGCCGAGGAAGCACGCGCTTGCGCCGAAATCGAGGCCGCCTTCGCGCAGCACGGTGACCGCATCGCCGCCATCCTGCTCGAGCCACTGCAGGGCGAAGGCGGCGACAACCACTTCCGCCCCGAATTCTTCGCGGCATTGCGCGGCTACGCCGACTCGCGCGAAGCGCTACTGATTTACGACGAAGTGCAGACCGGCTTCTGGGGGTCGGGCAAGCCGTGGCTCTGGCAGCACCATGACGTCGCGCCCGATATCGTCGCCTTCGGCAAGAAAACGCAGGTTTGCGGCATCTACTGCTCGGAGCGCATTGATGAAGTTGCCGACAACGTCTTTCAGATGTCGGGCCGCATCAACTCCACTTTCGGCGGCAACCTGACGGATATGGTGCGCTGCCAGCGTTTCCTCGACATCATTGAGGCCGAAGGCCTCGGCGAGAACGCCGCCGTGCGGGGCGCCGAATTGCTGGCTGGGCTGCGCACACTGGCGCGCGAGACCGGCGGCTTCAGCAACGTGCGCGGTGTCGGCAGCCTCATCGCTTTTACGCTGCCGTCGGCGGGGGAGCGCGACGCGCTGATGGCCTCGCTGGCAGCGCAGAAGGTGATGGCGCTCAAGTCCGGCGCCAACTCAATCCGTTTCCGGCTGCCGCTGGTGATTGCGGCCGACGAGATTGTGGAGCTGCTTTCGCGTGTCCGTGCCGCTCTCTAGGCCAGCTCACCGACGGCCGCCTCGACCGCGCTGGTGATGTCGGGCGAGCGCAGCAGCGGCACCAGCCGGTTGTGGTCGCGGTAGAGCGGCCGGTCCTCGTCAAGGTGCGAAACGTGCTTGCGAATTACCCCGCGTGCGGCAGCGGTGCCGGCCGCCGGCTCGTCGCCGCGCAGGTCTAGCGCCTGCGCGGCGGCCATCATCTCAATGGCGAGCACGCCGAAGCAGTTGTCGAGAATCTGCTGTGCTTTCTGCATCGTGGTCAGCCCCATCGAGACGAAATCCTCCTGGTCGGCGGCGGCGGGGATGGACTGGTTGACGGCGGGGTGCGACAGGATGCGCGCTTCGGCAATCAGCGCGTCGGCAGTGTATTGCGCCAGCATCATCCCTGAGTGGAGCCCCGGCTTCTCGCTCAGGAAGGGCGGCAGCCCCGCCGAGAGCGCAGGGTTGGTGAGCCGGTTCAGCCGTCGCTCGCTCAATACGGCAATCATGCTCAACCCGGTCGCGACCATCTCTAGCGGCAGTGCGACCGGTGTGCCCTGGAAGTTGGCGCCCGTGAGCACCTCCTTCTCTTCGGTAAGGAATATGGGATTGTCGCCGACACCGTTCAGCTCGGTCTCCACTTCGCCGATGGCGTGGCGCACTGCGTCGCGCAGTGCGCCCGCTACTTGCGGCGTCGAGCGCATCGAGTAGGCGTCCTGCACCTTCTCGCCGTGCGCCGCCAGGATGGGGCTGTCAGCCATCAGCTTCCGCAAGTTGCCCGCCACTTCCTGCGCGCCGCGGAAGCCGCGCAGTTCGTGCAGTCGCGCGTCGTATGGCTTTTGGTTGGCGAGCAGCGCCTCGAGCGTCATCGCCGCGGCGATGTCGTGCAGCTTGAACCAGTGCTGCGTGTCGTGCAACAGCAGCGCCGCCCACGCTGTTAGCACGTTCGAACCGTTAATCAGTGCCAGCCCGTCGCGCGCCTCGAGCTCGAGCGCCTCGAGTCCCGCTTTCGCCAGGGCAGCGGTGGCGTCCATCCGCTCGTCGCGGTAGAACGCCTCGCCCTCGCCCATCAGGCAGAGCGCTACCTGCGACATCGGCGCCAAGTCGCCGCACGCGCCGACCGAGCCTTTCTCGCACGCGACCGGCGTCACCCCCGCGTTCAGCGCGCCGACGAGCGCGTCGGTCACCGCTGGCCGCCCCCCGGAGTGGCCGTGGCAGTGGACATTGGCGCGGCCGCACATCGCGCCGCGCACGACAGCCGCCGGCAGCGGCTCGCCGATGCCAGCGGCGTGCGAATAGACCAGGAAGCGCTGGAAGTCGCGCAGCTCGTCGGGCGTCAGCGTATGCTCGGAGAACTCACCGATGCCGGTAGTGATTCCATACATCACCTCGTGCGCGGCGATTTTCTCTTCCAGCATGGCGCGGTTGGCAGCGATACGCTTTCGCGCCGCGGGCGCCAGCGAGACGCTCGCGCCGTCGCTCGCGACTCTCGCGAGCAGCCCAATCGTGAGCGAACCGCCGTCAAGCTCGACTTTCACGCGCGGCCACCTCACCCGGATTATAAAGCGCTGTTCGGGGCAGCGGATTTTAACTGCCCCTCGCTGGCGACCTGTGCCTATCGACGACAGCAACCATGCCGACGAGCTGCGCGCGGAAGGGCTGGCCGAGCTCAAGCTGGGCCACTACCGCCGCGCCCGCCGCACGCTCGAGAAGGCGCTGGCCGCCAAGCCGGGAAGCAAGCGGTTGCAGCATGACCTCGGTAAGGTGCACCTCGCGGCGGGGCAGCCGGCAGCGGCGCTGGCGGAGCTCGACCAGATTCCCGATGCAGTTTCGCACTCGGAAATCATGTGGAAGGACCGCGCGCTGGCGCAGCTGCTGCTCGGCGACCCCGCAGAAGCGCTGGCGTGCGCCGAGCGCTCGCTCAAAATCAAGCCGCGCTACGTTGCAGCGCACGTCCTGAAAGCGCGCGCCCAGCAGGCACTCGGTGACGGCACAGCGGCGTTGGCGACGCTCGACGCTGTCGCTCGCGGGAAACCGGATCGCGAGCTGCTCTACCGCCGCGGCAAGCTACTCCACGCGATGGGGCGCTACAACGACGCTCTGCAGGATTTCGACGCCATCCTCACCCGGCGTCCGCGCGATTTGGCGGCGCTCGAGGCGAAGGGGCTGGCGCACGACCAGCTCGATGAGCCGGGCGCCGCGGCGGAGGCGCTGCAACAGAGCCTCGAGGCCGAAGACGAAGTGGTCTACAACGACCGCGGCGTTGCGCTCTCGCGGCTGGGCTACAACCATCGCGCCATCGAGAGCTACCGGCGGGCGCTGGCGGCCAACCCGCGCTACGCCACCTGCTGGTTCAACCTCGGCAAGGCTCTCTTCCGCGTTGGGAACCTGAAGGAGGCGCTGCAGGCGTTCACCCGCGCGACCGAGCTGAATCCCAAAAACCGCTCGGCGTGGAACAACCGTGGCGTGACGCTGCGGCAGCTCAACCGCATCGAGGAGACCATCCCCTGCTACGAGCGCGCTATCGAGCTGAAGGAGGATTACGCCTGGGCGTGGCACAATAAGGGCTACGCGCTCGAGCTGCTCGACCGTCCCCGTGAGGCGCTCAAGTGCTACCAGAACACGCTGGCGCACGAGTCGGGCCACGAGCACCACGACGGTTCCGAGTGGGGGCGGTTGATGGAAGATACCAATAAGGCGATAGTGCGCATTGAGCTAATCCTGGAAAACTGATGCCTGACGTCGCGGAGTTGGTGGAACAGGGCGAGGCGCTGGTCCGCGAAAGGAAATTCCGCAAGGCGATTTCCTGCTTCCGCAGGGCGGCGGACTTGGCGCCGGAGGACCCTTCGCTCCACAACAGCATCGGTATGGCCGAGATGGCGCGCCGCAACCCCGCCCGGGCACTGCGCGCCTACCAGCGGGCGTGCGAGTTGGCGCCCGACATCGCGCGCTACTATGTGCGTCGCGGCGACGCGCTGCAGCGTCTAGAGCGCTACGCGCAGGCAGTCGAGGCGTACGGCCGCGCGCTGGAGCTGGAGCCGCGCAACGCGCCGGCGTGGAACAACCGCGGCTTTGCCAACTTCATGCTCGATCGCTGGAACGAGGCGATGCGCTGCTACGACGAGGCGATGCGCGCCGACCCCACCTACGCGGTGGCGTGGTACAACTACGGCTACACGCTGCAGCTCTCGGGGCGGCTGGCGGACGCCAAGGATTACTATCAGCGCGCCGTAGAACTGGACCCACGCGACAAGATTGCGTGGAATAATCTCGCCAACGTCCAGTATAACCAGGGCGAATACGAGCTCTCCATCGAGTTCTACCAGAAATCACTCGATATCGACCCGGAATACGTCATCGCCGTCAACAACATCGGCAATGCACTCGATCACTTGGACCGCTACGAGGAGGCCATTCTATACCACGAGCAGGCGCTCGAAATGGATCCCACATTTCACTACGCTTGGATGGCCAAAGGCCGCGCGCTGGCGCGGCTCGGCCGCCCCGAGGAGGGTCTCGAGTTCTTGGAGACGGCGCTCGAGCTCGAGGACGGGGACCCCGACTACCACGAGGCGCTGGCGCGCAGCCTGCTGGCGCTCGGCCGCCCCGATGAGGCACGGCGCACGCTGAATCTTGGCCTGGCGGCCGACGGTCAGCACGTCATGTGCTGGGTCGCGCTGGGCGACACCAGCCGCGAGCGCGGCGAGACCCGGCACGCACTGCAGTGCTACGACGAGGCGGTGCGCGCGATGGACAATCAGGCGCGCAACCGCATGCGCGACCTGGACTGGATGGAGAAAGGCAAAATCCTGGTCAACGCCGGGATGTTGGACGAGGCGGCGCGGCAATACACCAACGCGCTGGTCGCGCATCCCGAGTCGGCGCGCGCGCGCTTCCGGCTGGCGGAGTCGATGCTGGAACTGGACCGCAACGAGCAGGCGCTGTCGCTTATCGAAAACGCGCTCGAGCTGCAACCCGGCTCCCGCTCCGGTCGACTGCTTCTGTCGCGCGCGCAGGAGTGGGATGCTGCGCGCAAAACACTCGCCGATTTGCAGGCTGAATTTCTTGACGATGAAAATATAAAGTGCCAGCTGGGACTGCACCTTGCTTCGCGCGAGCCGGAAGCGGCGCTCGTGTACCTGTCGCTCGACGACCCAGATTTGGCGCTGGCGCGCTGTGGTTGCCTGCACGCGCTCGACCGCAGCCGCGAAGCGCAGGCTGCGGCCGAAGCCGCAACGGCGCTCGCGCCGTCGCGGCTCGAGGCGTGGCTGGCGTTGGGCTGGAGCGCGCTCGAAAATGGCGATGCGCAACGCGCCAGCGAAGCATTCGACGGCGCACTTGGCTGCGGAGCCGCCGACCCGGAAGCGCTGGCGGGCAAGGTGGCGTCGCTCGAAGCGCTGGGCAAGCCGGCCGACGAATTGCGTCGCTTATTGGTCGAGACGGAACTGGCCTAGGTCGAAAGGGCCGCTTCCAGCACCTGCTCGATTTTCTCCGCGACGCGTGGCCAGGCGAATTCGCGCTCGGCGCGTTCGCGCCCGCGCCTCCCCATCTGCCGCGCGCGCTCGGGGTAATCCCAGATGTTTTCCAGCGCGCCAGCGAGTGCGTCGGGGTCGAGCGGCTCGACGATATGCCCCTCTTCGCCGGTGATGACGTCGCGCACGCCGGGAATGTCGCTCAACACGAGCGGCTTGCCCGACGCCATGCCTTCAAGGCCGACGATGCCGAACGCCTCGAGCCGCGACGTCGACGGCAGCACGACGGTGTCGCAGGCGGCGTAGTAGGCGGGCAGCCACGCGTCGCCGATGGGGCCGGTGAAGACCACCCGCTCCCCGAGCCCCTTACTGCGCACCAGCCTCTCGAGCCAGCCGCGGTAGGGGCCGTCGCCCACCACTACCAGCCGCCCCCGTTCGAGCCGCGATAGCGCGCGAATAAGGATGTCGACCCCCTTGTGCGGCACCAGCCGCCCGACGAAGAGCGCCAGCGGCTCTCCTTCGGGCGAGAGTCGGCTGCAGAGATGCTCGCTGTTGTTCGAAGGGTGGAAGCGATCGGTGTCGACCGCGTTGGGCACTACCTCGACCTCCTGGTTCCAGAGCGCGCGCGAAGTGGCGGCGTAGCTTTCAGTAGTCGAGATAATGCGCTTCGCGGCTTGCAGCGGGCGCTTCCCAGCATAGCGCTGGTAGCCGCGCACCATCAGCGAGCCGAGCCGGCCGCGCAGTTCCAGGTCGCAGTGGTAGGTGATGACTAGTGGCTTCCCCGCCCGCGCCGCGCCACGCGCGGCGAACAGCTCGGTGAAAGGGGGTGGCGAGTGGACATGCACCACATCTGCCTCGGTCGCGGCGATGTGCCCGCCAAAACCGGGGGCGACCGGGGTGTTGAACAGGTTCAGCCATTGCGTCACCCGGTTCACTGGCAAGCCACGCACCGTCTCCTGCTCTGGCATGCGCGCGTAGCGTGAAGTGACGACCTCGACGGTGTGGCCGCGCTGTTGCAGGTGCATCGACAGCCCTAGCACGTGCGACTCGACACCACCGTAGTGGGGGTGGAAGTAGGGCGTTACTTCGAGAATCCGCATCAGAGTATCCGGGAGCCGGCCGCCCAGCTGCCCGAGACGACGCGTCCGGGGCCGACAATCGTCCCTTCGCCCAGGACGGTGCCGACATTGAGCGAAGCGTTGATGCCGGTCTTGACGTCGTCGCCCAGAATGACGCCCAGCTTGCGCAGCCCGCTGTCAACCCGCTCGCCGCGGATGATGGCGTAGACGTTGGCGCCGTCGTGGCGCAGGTTGGCAACCTTGGTCCCCGAACCAAGGTTGCAGTCGCGCCCCAGGATGGAATCGCCGACGTAATTGTGGTGCGGCGCCTTGGCCCCGTCCATCAGAATTGAATTCTTCACTTCCGAAGCACCGCCTACTTTCACCCCGGCGCCCAGCATGGTCGCACCGCGGATGCAGGCGTTCGGCCCGACGGTCGCACCGGGGCCGACCCATACCGGGCCTTCGATGCGGCTGCCCGCCTTGATTATCGCCCCGGCGGCGACGTGCACCGCTCCCTCCAGCACCACACCCTCTTCGACGGTTCCCTCGATGGATGGCTCCATCCGCGTGAGCAGCAGCGCGTTCGCCGTCAGCAGGTCCCACGGCCGCCCTAGGTCGAGCCAGTCGCCCTCAACGTCGACGACCGCGACCTGCTTTGCAATCGCCTCCAGCGCAGTCGTCAGCTCGAATTCGCCGCGCGGCGACCGCTCCAGCCTCTCTAGCGCCTCGAAAATGGAAGGCGCGAAGCGATAGATGCCGGCGTTAATTTTGCCCAGTCCTTCAGCGCCTTTCTCGATGATGCTCGCCAGTTTTCCCTCGCGCGCCTTTACCAGTCCGTATCTGCTGCAGTCTGCGACCTGCGCGACCGCCATGGCGTGCACGGATTTTGCGCTGGCGAGCGCCCGCAGCGTTTCGGTCGTGACGAGCGTGTCACCATTCAGGCAGAAGAAATTGCCATCCAGCTTCCCGGCCGCCTGCGCCACCGCATGGCCGGTGCCGAGCTGCTCTTCCTGCACCAGGAAATCCAGCTCGAGCCCGAAGCGCTGGCCGTCGCCGAGCGCCTCGTGCACCTCGCGCATGCGGTAGCCCACCAGCACCGCCACGTGCGTTACGCCAGCCTCGGCCAGCGCGCGCAGCTGGTGCTCCAGAAACGGTGCGCCGCCGGCCGGCAGCAGCGGCTTCGGCAGCCGCGCCGTCAGCGGACGCATGCGGGTGCCCTTGCCAGCGGCGAGAATCAGCGCCTGCTCAGCCAAGGAATTCCCCCAGTTTCACCCGTAGCCGCTCGCTCACCAGCGCACCGTCGACCCGGCCGCGGAATTCGCCCATCACGGTTCCCATCAGTGGCCCCACCGCCTCCATCCCACGCTGCTGCACAAAGTCCTTGCGCTCTGCGAGCAACTGCTCGATGAACGCGTCCAGCTCGCCCGCACCGCTCGCTGCCTGCTCCGGCAGCGCTTCACCGCGCGCCAGCGCCGCCAGTGCGTCCTCGACGCCTTCCTTCGCTAGCTTGCCGTCGGCGACCGCCGCGAGCAATTCCCCGAGCACCGCTTCGGACGGTGCCGGTAGCCTCGCTTTCCGCAGCTCGGGCAACTGGTGCAGCAGCAGTCGCGCGACCGTCTTCGGCGGACCGCCCGCCGCAACGAGTGCGTGGAAGCGTGCGTCAAGTCTGGCGCGCACTAGCTGCCCGGCTTGCTGCGCCCCCAGCGGCAGAACCGCGATGCGCTCCGCGAGCGTCGGCGGCAGCTCGACTGCGTTCCCGGCCAGTCGCAGCGGCGAAATATCGGTCTCGGGATACATGCGTGCCGCGCCCGGCATGGGGCGCAGGTAGCGGCTGCCGCCCTCGGCCAGCACGCGCCGCACTTCGTGCGGCACGCCGCCCTGCCGCGCGCGGTTGCAGGCGCGCGCCAGCGCCGCTTTGGCAAGCGTTTTTTTCTCGAAGACCAGTATAAAAGCGTCCACTTTCCTGCAATCGAGCTCGGTGGCGATTACCGCCGCCTCTTCCGCTGAGACGCCGTGCGCCGGCAGTTCGTCGCTCTGTAGCAGCCCCGCCACGCCGGCGCGGCGCGCGTGGTCGGCCAGCTCGCGCCCCAGCCGCGGGTGGTCTGCTGGGGATTCGGGCGAGCCGAGCAGACTAGCCCAGCCCGGCAGCCGGCAGCCCCACGCCTCGCGCGATTTCTTCAGCAGCGCCGTAATTTCTATGGCGGGGCCGGGCTCGCACGCTTCGACGGTGGCGAGTATTGCCTGCCGCTCCATCTCACGCTCGACGACTTGCGGCATTGTTCCGAGGTCCTGGAAGCCTTTCAGCTCGACCCGCACGCCCTGGGGAATCGAGACGTTCAAATCCTGTCTTATGGTCCCAAGCCCGCGCCGGACGCGGCAGGCGCGCAGCAGCAGCCCCATCGTGCGCGCCGCCGCCTGCACCGCCTCGGGCGAGTGGAGCTGCGGCGCAGTCGAAATCTCGAGCAGTGGCACCCCCAGTCGGTCGAGCAGGAACTCGTCCTCGCCTTCACCGCGCCGGCAGGAATCCTCCTCAAGGCAGAGCTGTTCGATGTCGACGCTGCCGCCGTCGTAGTCGAGCCGGCCGCCAGTGGCGACCAGTGCGGTGCGCTGGAAGCCGGTGGTATTGGAGCCGTCGACGACCACCTTGCGCATGAAATGTATCTCCTCGAGCGGCTGCGCACCGAGCAGTCCGGCGACCTGCAGTGCGACCTCGACCGCCTCCGGGTTGGGGCCGCGCGGCGGCTCCTCGTCCGCCTCGACTAGACAGTTGCCGTCGCCCTGGTGGTAGCCGAAATCGCGCACGTTTTCGGCCGCGGCGGCCGCGTCGACCTGCCCCATCTCGCTGGCGGTCGCGTGCAGCCTCCGGCTGAAGCCGGGGTCGGGGCTGCCGTCGGCGGCGGGGCAGCTGCAGAAGAGCTTGCCGCAGTCGAGCTGCTGGTGCACCTCGAGCCCGGCGGTGAGTGTCACGGTGGCGGATGCTCGCCCGTTTTAAAGGAAAAGGCGTGCTTCTGTCGCTGCAAAAGGATAAGGGCAATCAACCCCAGGATTGGCCCCACCAGCAGGAATCCGAGCGCCAGCGCGCTGAAGAGCGCCCCGACTTGCGCTGCCAGGAACGAAGTGCGCTGCCACGCGGCCCATGCGCCGCCGAGCCCGATGAGCGAGAAGGCGAGTATCAGGAACGGGCACCAAGCAAGCATTCCCTGCAGTAAGGCCTGTTCCGCCTGTTCCTGCTTGACTGGCGCCCCTTCGCCCTCTAGAAGTATAAACTTGAACAGGTTGGCGCCCTCCGTGGGAGCCATGTCGAGGTCTTGCACATAGACCAAGACCAACATGGTTCCATTACGGTGGCCCGGTGCGGTAACCTCGAACGTGCGCATGCCGCTGCTCACGGTGGTTGTGTAAGCCCCCGGTTCGCTCGCCGTCAGGTTGGCGGCTGCGCCGTCGACCAGCAGTGTCACATTGGCCAGCGGTCCGGTGGTGTTGGCGACCTCGACAGTAATCCCGACCTGCTGTTCACCCTCATTCACCTCCGGTATGATGTGAACAAACCAGGCGTTTGTCAGTCCGGTGAGCGACGCCGCCAGGATCAGCAGTGCAATTGCGAGCGTTCCGCCCGCCTTCGACTGCTCGCGCAGCGGCGACCCGCGGTAGCGCGGGTAATCGTCCGGCACAGTTGCGGCCGCGGCTGGCGACTCGCCAGCCGCGCCCGGTCGCTGGGCAGGGGGCCGGCGCGTCCCGGCTGGTGCCGGGGGACCGGCGGGGACGACCTTCACCGCGTCGCCATCCGGCAGGAACTCGAGTTCGCTGCGGCATTCGCGGCAGATGCTGGTCGCGCTGGCATCACCGTCGGGTAGCAGGATTGACTGCTCACCCTGGCAGACCGGGCATTCGAAGGCATGGCGGCGCATCTACGCCACTTCGGGGCCGGCGGTACTTCCGCTGGTTTTGCCCTTGCCTTTCTGGAATTTGACTTGCGGCACTTCGACCTTTACCGGTGGCGGCAGGCCTAGCTTGCGCGCCAGCACGAAAACTTCGAACGACCCCTGCGACAGGACCGCGTTGTGCACCTCCTCGGCGGCGCCGTCTGGCATTTTGTGGTCGCGCTCCCAGAGCTTCTGCACTTCTTTCGCGGTTCCGCCGTCGCCGCTGGCGTAGGTGACTTCGCCGTCGAGCTGGACCATTCCCAGCCCGCCGTAGTTTACGGTGTAGCGATATTCGACCGTCGCGCGTTCCTTGCCGGTGTCACGAATCGAGAGCACGGTAGTGTTGTGGTCAATGCGCACCTGCTGCGGCCGCCCGCTGCGGCGATGGCGCCTTGCCTCGATGCCGGTGATGCGGAAGCCGCTGACGCCCATGCGGCCGCCACCCGCGCCGGTTTAATCACCTTTGCGCCGGCGCCCACCTTTTTTTTAAGCCATGCCCGTGCGCCGCGCATGGACCCCCGCCTCGTGGCGGTTAGCCTGCTGCTGCTGGCCGCGACGCCGAGCTGCCAGGAGCCAAACCCTGCGCGCACCGTCGTCAGCCTACAACTCGACTGGGATGGTGAGCAGGCATGGGTCTACATCTATACGACGCCACGGGTGCGGATGGACAACCTGACTATCGCCTTCGGGAACGATATGCTGCGCGAGCCTGGGGTCTATACGCTCCAGCGTGCGACCGACGCTGTCGAGTTCAGCCTGACGGTCGAGGCGGAGCTCTTGGGCGTCTTCTGGGGCTTCAGCGGTAACATCATACTCGAGGATCAGGGGCTTGAGGAACCGGAGTATCACGCGCTGGTCGAAATCCCGGTTGAGGACTCCGAACCACGCGAAGAGGACTGGGGGCTGCCACGCAGCCGCCCGCTGGAGCGACTGCCATGAACCTGCTGCGCGCGCCGCTCAGCTTCCAGCTCACGATTGCCGCCGTGGTTTCCTTCCTGATTTATCTGGTGCTGTTCCAGCTCGGTTTCATCAATTACTCAGTCGGTTGGCTACTCACGTTTTACACCTTCGAGGTGTTCACTGTCGCACTCTTTGCGGTGCTGGGCGGGGTGCTCCTGGGGATGTTCATCGCCACGCGCGCGCTCTCGAGCCAGGGTTTCACACCGTTCGAGGTTTCGATGCTCAAACTACGCGATGATGTGCACAACCTGCATGAGGAGGTCCGCCTGCTACGCACGCCGGAACAGGCGGAACCTGAAGAGGAATCTTCGGAGTAACCGTTTTATAAAAATCGCGGGGGGTGGCCGCGCATGTCTCACGCGACTCTGTCTGGCGTCATCTTCATTCTGGCGCTGATGCTGCTCTCACCCCTGGCTGGCCTCAGCCTGCCCGGTTCCGACAGCGGACTGCACCCGGCCAGCAACCCGGACGCAGGCCGTGACCACGGTTCGTACAGCGTCGATATCTACCCGGCCGGCGAAATCGGCCCCGGCGATAACCAGCTGACGCGTAACCAGAGCCGCACTTTCGAGTTCACGGTCGAAAACACCGGTGGCGATGCAGATACCTATGAAATCACGGCGGTCTGGACCGACAATAACAATCTGGGCTGGGAATGCGTAGCCGACGTAGATTCGGTTTCGCTCGCGGCTGGCGCGACCGCGTCGGTCGAGTTCACTTTCTCGACCCCGCGCGCCGGCGTTTACGACGGCGCCGAGAAGCAGTTCAAGCTGAATGCCACTTCCACCAATGAAACCACGGTGAGCGACAGCGAGGATTTCAACATCCTTATTGACATGAGCCATGCGGTCGACCTCACCATCCGCGGCGACGAATCCATGTCGGCTGAACGCGGCGATATGGTGCGTTTCCAGCTCGACCTGACCAATGTTGGCGACAATAGCGACAGCTACCGCGTCTCGCTGACCCACGTACCGTGGGACTGGGTCGCAGACTCAGACACGGTCAACATCAACAATGTTGCGGTCGACGAGCTTCGCAGTTTCTACGTCGATGTCGACGTTCCCGATTCGGCCGAGGAAGACGAGTATGCGCTCATTACCGTGCTAGTAACCTCCAAGGCGACCGGCTTCGACCATATTGACGCCGTCCAACAGGTCAACACTACCGTTACCGACGGCCGCACCTACGGGCTGACGCTCACGATTGATACTGGCTCGCAGGAGACCATCCCCGGCAAGGCAGCCAGCTACTCGCTGACGCTACGCAACGACGGCAACGAGCCGGACAGCTTCGCGCTGGACGCGTCTGCCCTGCCGGCTGGCTGGAGTGGCTCGGTAAACCCCGATTCGGTCGCCGACCTCGAGCCGGACGCCACTGCTGATATTTCCTTTAGCGTCACGCCTCCTGTGGATGCTGAGGAAGACGACTGGGCGGCCGCTGATGTCAGCGCGTGGTCGACCGGCCGCAACCACCACCGCGATTCGGCCGCGACCAATACTTCGGTTCGCATCCCAGTCCGCGGCGTCTCGCTGTCGAGCGACGCGGCGGGCAAGGGCGGTACGCCCGGCACGACGGTCAGCTTCACACTTACGCTGGAGAACACCGGCAGCGACCCTGACAGTTACGACCTCTCGCTCACCAAGCCGCCCACTTGGGACATCTCGCTCTCACAGGTCACGGTCGAGGACCTGGCCGACGGCGGCAGCGCCACCATCACCCTCTCGGGAGTCATTCCCGGCTTCGCGCACGATACCGATTCGGCTGACGCGACCGTTACCGCCACTTCGCGCGGCAACAGTTCGGTCTCGCAGGCAATTATGGCGACTTTCTCGGTCGACACAGTCTACTCGATGTCGCTCTCGGTCGACGGCTGGCAGCGCACCGCCAACCCCGGCAACAGCACTACCTTCAGCTTCACTGTCACCAACCTCGGCAACGGTGTCGAGGACTTCACGATAGACCACACCACCCTGCCGGTGGGCTGGGACGTTAACGGCCTGCCGCACGCCGACCTCGCTGGCGTCAGTGCGTACGGCGGCACCGCCTCCTTCCAAGCTACCCTGACTGTCCCAAATGACGAAACCCCGGGCTGGAACAATTTCACGGTCAGCGTCGCCGTCAAGGATAGTTCCTCTATCGAGCAGCTGCAGTCAATTGCCATCGAGGTCGAGAACTTCGCCGCAATGACTGTCGTGGTCGACCCTGCCGCCGCTAGCAGCGACCCGGGCGCGACTTCCAGCTACACTTTCAGCATCACCAATACTGGCAACTCGGGCGACACCTTTGGCTTCTACATCGATGACTTGCCGCCCAGCTGGCAGGTGCAGTACCGGCTCCCGGACGGAGGCGCCTACATCAGCCAGATTTCGGTCCCGGTTGGCGAGACGCGGTCGGTCGACATCTTCGTGACTACACTCGCTAGCGACAGTCCGGGCGAGCGCAGCCTCACCCTCACCGTGCGCTCGGGGCTGAACCAGCGCATCACCCGTGATTCAACGCTTACGCTGACGATTGCCGAGACGCACGGCCTCGAAGTTATGACCGGCACCATGGCCAAGGATGGCGGCTCCAACGAGGCGATTCCGTTCTCCTTCACGGTCAGGAACAACGGCAACGCGCTAGACTACGTTTCGCTCCCCATTCCGACTCCGCCGCTGAACTGGGAAGCGACGCTCTCGGACACTCAGTTTACCCTCAACCCCGGCGCGAGTAAGACGGTCTACCTGAACCTGCGCACCCCTGAAGGAGTGTGGGGTGGCAGCCACACCGTCATGGTCACCATCAATTCAGACGAGACCGGTGAGAAGCACACGCTGAATTTCACGGTCACGATTCCAGCCAGCCCCGGCCTGACGGTAACGCTGGTGCAGAAGAACGACGACGTCAAGGCGGGCGAGGATGGCAGCTTCACCTTCAACCTCTCCAACACCGGCAACACCTACGAGCAGATTTCGCTGAAGGTGCAGGGCAAGTATTCCAGCTGGTTCAACCTCCCACAGGCGTCGGTTAACATGGCCCCGGGTGATACGCGCGAGATAACGGTCATCGCGAGCCCGCCCGGCAATACCCCCACTATGGATACCACCGCTAGCTTCAACGCCACGGTCAGCAGCAACGGTGTCTCGATTCTCAAGTCAATGAGCCTCAGTGTTGAGGGCGCCCCACCCCCACCGCCGACCGACAATGGTGATGAAGGCGGCTTCTCGATTCCGGGCCCTGGCCTGCTGGCCGCCTTCGGTGCAGCTGGCGCGGTCGCGCGGCTGCGCCAGCGCCGGTGAGTCCCCCGCCCGGCGAACTGGCAGCGCTGCGCGAAGCGACGCTCGAGCAGACTCGCGCTGCGCTGGCGGAAGCGGTGACGCCCGACCGTGGGCTGCTGCAGGGCGTCAGGGCGCTCGACGAGGCGCTCGAAGCTGAAAACCGGCTCGCCGAACGGCTGGCGCGCTGGGCGGCGGAAGCGGCTGGCGCAGCGCGGCAGCCACCCGCGGCGGAGCTGCCGCCCGACGCGCCCGAGCCGCTGCGCGAGCTACAGATTGCCTGGCGGGAGTCCGGAGCGCGCGGTGAGCGGCTGCGCGACTGGCTCGAGGCGCAGGCGCCCGACGTGGCGTCGTCGCTGGCTGCCTTGCTCGGCCCGCTGCTCGCGGCGCGCGTGATTGCCGCTGCTGGCTCGTTACCGCGGTTGGCGCGACTGCCCGGCTCGACCATCCAGACGCTCGGCGCTGAGCGGGCGCTCTTCGCGCATCGCGGCGGCGGCGCGTCGCCGCCCAAGCATGGGCTGCTGCTGGCGCATCCGCTGGTGCGCGACGCCCCGCGCCGGGAGCGCGGCCGCATGGCGCGGAGGCTGGCCGCCAAGGCGGCGATTGCGGCGCGCGTCGACTGCTACGGCGGGGAGCCGTGCGGCGCCGAATTACTGGCGGCACTGGGTTCCGATGACCCGGTTAAATAACGGCGGTGCTCAGCGCGCGTGCGAATTCCCCCTTTCGCCGCCGGGCTGCTGATGGGCTCGGCCGACGCAGTGCCGGGCATCAGCGGCGGCACGATCGCGCTGGTGATTGGCCTCTATCGCCGGTTGATTGATTCAATCGCGACGGTGCTGGAATACCCGCGCCGGCGCGATTTCGAGGCGCTACGCGCGCCTCTGGCGTTCCTACTGCCGCTCGGCCTTGGGATGGCGACCGCCTACTGGCTGATGTCGCGGTTGCTCATCGGCCCCGAAGGCAATCCTGGAATCCTGCTACACGAAACCACGGCACCGCTCTGTTATGGCCTCTTCAGCGGCCTCGTGGCGGTCTCGTTGCGCGAGCCGTGGCGCCGCATCGACGCGCCGCAGCGCAAACATCTGGCGTTCGCCGGGACGGGAGCGGTAGCGACCTTCGTCGTGCTGGGGCTGCCGTTCGCGACGAGCGCGCCGGCCGGCTGGATGCTGCCAGTTGGCGGCGCGCTGGCGCTGACGGCGATGCTGCTGCCGGGGGTGAGCGGCTCGCTGGTGCTGGTGATGCTCGGCCAGTATGCGACCATCGCCGGCGCGGTGCACGAGCCGCGGCTGACGCCGCTGCTCTGGTTCGGCAGCGGCGGCCTTGTCGCGGCGCTGGTGGTGGTGCCGCGGCTGCAGCGGCTGCTCATCGAGCGACCAGGGCGCACGCTAGCGGTGCTCACGGGCGTCATGGCCGGTTCGCTGCGCGCGCTCTGGCCGTGGAAGGCGAGCTACGACGTGCGCGTGGGCGACCTTTCACCGCAGTTTGTGGGCGAAAACTGGCCCGAAGTGGCGCTGGCGGCGCTACTGGGGGGATTGCTAGTGCTGGCGCTGGAAAGGTTTTCTCGTCGATAGACGAACCGCAGCGCTTAAATCGTACCTTCGGTGAAGGCGCAAAATGCGCGTGGTCATAGCCGGCGCCGGCGACGTAGGTTACCGGGTGGCCCGGGACCTGGTGAATCGCGGCCACGGCATCAGCATTATCGACTCCGACCCAGCCGCCATCAAGCGGGCGCAGGGGCTCGACGCGCAGGTCATCCAGGGCCACGCTGCGGCGCCGAAGCTGCTCGTCGAGCAGTCGGGGTTGGCGGAAGCCGACCTGTTCATCGGTGTGACCGGCAACGACATGGTCAACATCCTCGGTTGCACCTTCGCCAAGGCGATTGGCTGCCGCACGATTGCGCGCGTCAACGAGCCGCAGTTGCTCGACTGGCCGTTCGAGCCTGACCCGCAGGCCGTTTTCGGGCTTGATGCCTATATCAGCCCTGACGAGCTGGCGATGCACCGCATCTGGCAAATCCTCTCGCGACCGGCACTGACGCGGCTTGAGCACTTCTCGGTTGGCAAACTGCGCATCCTCGAAGTCAGGCTGGACGACAGCTCGCCTGCGGTGGGCCGCACGCTCGACAGCATCGAGCTGCCACCGCACTGTCGAGTTGTGCTGGTTTCGCGCGACGAGGGCATCATCATTCCGCGCAGCGAGGAAGTCTTGCTGCCACGCGACCGGCTGCTGGTGCTGCTGAGCGACGTCCACGAACTCGAAGAGCTTTCGGAGTCGCTCGGTGCGCCGAAGGAAGTTACGGGCGAGGGGAACATCAAGCGGCTGATGATTGCCGGCAGCACGCAGGTTGCCTTGCGGCTGGCCGAACAGGTGGCGCGCCGCTACGACGGGGTGCAGGTCTACCTCGTCGAGCCCGACCGCGCGCGCGCCGAGGAGGTCAGCGAGCGGCTGTCCGACGACGTGACGGTACTGGTGGGGTCGCCGACTGACCGCCACTTCCTGCGTGAGGAGGGGATTCGCCACGAGGATTTGTTTGTCGCGGCGACCGAACGCGAGGATTTGAACATGCTCAGCTGCCTGCTCGCCAAGCGCGAGGGGGCGCGCCGCACGGTGGCGCTGGTCTACCAGACCGAGCTGGAGCACGTCGTGCAGAACACCGGCGTTGACACGCTCATCAACCCCAAGCGAGTGGCGGTGACCGCCATTCTGAACCGCGCCACGACGACCGAGGAAATCGAGGCGCTGGAGGAACTGCAGGGCGGCGAAGCGTCGATTCGCGAATTCCTGGTCAAGGCTGACAATGGCCTAGTGGGGAAGTCCATCGCGAAGCTCGAGCTCCCCGAGGGGAGCATGGTGGCGCTCATCAACCGCGGCGGTGAGCCGTTTTTCCCCGATGAGGACGAAGTCCTGCGGGGGAGCGACCACCTGCTGGTTTTCACGCTCAAGGGGCAGCTGCCGGCGCTGGAGAAGCTCTTCCGCTGACATGCGCGGACGCCTGCTGCTGAGTCTGCTGGGAGTGCTGCTGGCGCTGTTCGGCAGCACCTTCCTGCTGCCGCTGTTCGCGGGGCTGCTGCTGGGTGAGCCACGCGAGCAGGTGGCGTGGCTCTACGGGCTGCCGCTACTACTCTCGGTCGGTGGCGGGTCGCTGCTCTACTTCCAGTTCCGCAGCGACGAGGAGCTGCGCGACCGCGAAGCGTTCGCGCTAGTGAGTGTGGCGTGGCTGCTCTTCGCCGTGTTTGGCGCGATACCCTACGTAATGGCGGGCGACATGGCAAGTAGCGACGGTGAGCCGCTGATGGTGTACGACCTGACGCTGGCTGAGGCGTATTTCGAGTCAATCTCGGGGCTGACGACCACCGGCGCGACCGTTTTCGATTCCTCGGTCGCCAACGGCACCACCGACGACGGCTATTTCGCAGCGCCCAAGTCGCTGCTGCTCTGGCGCTCGCAGTCGCAGTGGCTGGGCGGGATGGGAATTATCGTGCTCGCGACGGTGGTGCTGTCGCGGCTGCTTGGTGGCGGCATCCAGGTGCTGCGCGCCGAGATGCCGGGAACCGGCGTCACGCGCGTCAAACCGCAAATGGCACAGACGGCGCGGCTGCTGTGGGGACTCTACGCCGGCCTCACCGTCGTCGAAATGATGCTGCTGCGCTTCGTCGGCGAGCTGCCGCTCTACGACGCAGTCTGCACTGCCTTCTCCAACCTCTCGACTGGTGGCTTCTCGCCGCAGGCGGGCTCGATTGGCGCTTACGACAGCGGCCTTGTCGAAGGCATCGTCATCGCCTTCATGCTGCTGGCTGGCATCAATTTCGTTCTGCTTTACGGCTTTTTCATAAGCTTGCGCCGCAACGACGAACAGCGGCTTTTGCGGGGCTGGCAGCATCTCTGGACCAGTGGCGAGTTCCGCTACTACCTCAGCTTCGTGGGCATTGCGATTTCGCTGGTGGTCATCGGCCTCTGGGCGCCGTTACGGGGCAACGGCTGGACCTTTGGCGAGGCGCTGCGACCGGCACTCTTTCAGGTGGTCTCGATCCTGACCGGCACCGGCTTCACCTCGCAGGACTACGGCAACTGGGCGGTGGCGGCGCAGTTCGTGCTGCTGCTGCTGATGTTCATCGGCGGCTGCGCCGGCTCGACCACCGGTGGCCTCAAGATCATCCGCATCGAAATCATGCTCAAGGCGCTCTGGCGCGAGCTATTTCTCGTGGTCCACCCACGTGCGGTGCGCAAGCTGCGGCTGGGCGCCACGGTGCTCGACGAAACACTAGTGCGCAACGTCGCTGTCTTCTTCTTCATCTACATCATCCTGTTCCTGACCGGCGCGCTGGTGCTGCTCTACCTCGAACCGGGCTGGGGACTGGTCGATGCGATGGCCGCCTCGATTGCGTGCCTCAGCAACGTCGGCCCCGGCCTCGGCGCGGTCGGTCCCGGCACCAGCTACGCTGGCCTCTCGAGCGGCACGTTGAGCGTACTCTCGCTGCTGATGTGGCTCGGCAGGCTGGAGATTATCACCGGCCTGCTGCTATTCTTCCCGGGGACTTACCGCGACTAGCGTTCCGACAACCGCGACTGATTTAGCCGCCGTCCACTGCACCACCGTGGGCAAGCAGGCGTGGGCGCGCTACGGGATGAACAAGGCGCGCGGCATGGCGCAGAAGCAGGCGCGCTTCGACGAGGGCGAGGCGGACGGCCGTGCGGCGGCGCTCGCGGCCGAGGCGGGGGCGGACCGCGACGCGCTTCAGCGGGCGGCGACCGGCGCCGCATGGCGCGAGGCCGAGGCGGCGACCGCCGCCGCACGCGGGGAGGCGGAGCGACTGGCCGCGTTGGTCACGCCGCAGCGGCGTTCGCGCACGCTGCCATGGCTGACGCTGGCGTCCGCGCTGCTACTGGCGCTGGCGGCATGGCTCGCCGCCTCGGCAGCGGTCGCGGGAGTGGCGGCGCTCGGTGGTGTTGGCGCGCTGCTGGTCGCTATCCACGGCTTGCGGCAGCCGATGCGGCTGCCGCAAGTTTCACGCGAGCAGCGCGACGACATATTGCAGCAGGCGCAGGCGGCCGCGCGTGAGGCGGGACTGAAGGCAGCATGGGTTGCCGGCTGGGAGCAGGGCTGGGCCGCGGGCTGGAAAGAGCGCGACTGAAGCGCTACATCAGCCGTAGCTGCGGCTGCGCGAAGTGGCCGTCGGCGGCGAGGTCGAGCGCGCTCGACATGAAAGAGTCGTCGCTGATAATCGGCTGGAGTTCGCTGAATGGCACCGCGGTCGAGATGAAGCGGGTGCGGCCGTGGCGGCCGAGGCTGGCGACGCGCGCTGAGATGACGCCCTGCATGTCCAGCTCGGAAATGATGCCGCCGATGCGGCGCTGCGTCAGCGCGTCGAGTTCGAAGCGGTTGCATATGCGGTAGTAGGTGTCGTAGACGTCGCCGGTGGTCTGCCGGTCGAGCCGCGACTGCGACTCGTTAGCGATTATCGACGCGAGCACCGCCTTGTGCTGGAGCGGCAGCTGGAGCACCATCTTGCGTACTTGGTCCTGCTCCATCATGCTCTCGGCGCGGTTGACGTAGTCGACCGTCACCTGCCGCAAGCCGTCGCGCTCGGCCATCTCGGCCGCGATGCGCAGCAGGTCGAGCGCCTTGCGGGCGTCGCCGTGCTCCTGCGCGGCGCGGCCGGCGCAGAGCGAGAGGACCTGCGGGTCGAGCGCTCCTTCGTGGAATGCCTGCCCAGCGCGCTGGTCGAGGATGTCGCGCAATTGCAGCGCGTTGTAAGGGGGAAAGGTCAGCGACTCCTCGCCGAGCCGCGACTTGACGCGCGGGTCCAGGAAGGTGGTGAACTTGGTGTCGTTCGAGATGCCGATGAGCGACATGCGCGCGTTGCCGAGGTCGGCGTTGATGCCGGTGAGGTGGTAGAGCACCTCGTCGCCCGATTTCTTCACCAGTGCGTCGACTTCATCGAGCACCACCAGCGCGATGCCGCCCGCCTCCTCCGCCTTGCGGCAGAGCGCCGCGTAGACCTGCTCCAGTCGCCAGCCGGTGTGCGGAATCGAGTCCTCCCAGTTGGTGGTGTAGGTCTGCCCGATATTGGCGAGGATGCCATAGGGCGTGTTGACCCGCTTGCAGTTGATGTGCGCGGTGTGGATAGCCCCCCCGTTAGCGGTGACCTTGTCCTTCAGCTGGTCGCAGATATACTTGGCGACCGCGGTCTTGCCAGTGCCGGTCTGCCCGTAAATTAGGATGTTGCTCGGCCGCGAACCTTCGAGGGCGGGGCGCAGGATATGCGCCACCTGGTCTATCTCGTCGTTGCGGTGCGGGAAGTCCTCTGGGACGTAGTCCGAGGAGAGCACGCCGCGGTTGCGGAATATGCGTCCTTCGCCCGTGAGGGCGTCAAAAACGTTACGGGAAGCTTGCGCTGACTGCATTAGTGGGAACCCGCTCAACCGCGGGGCCGTAGGTATAGCAGTCCGCGTATAAACGCTGCGGACCGGCGCGGCGCGAGAGGCTGATTTTTAACCCCCCTCTTGCCGCCGTTGCCGGCTGCCCGGGGCGCAGGCGGAGCGCGACTAAATACCACCCGCCGCGCGGTTCCGAGGGCTTCAGCGGGGGAGGTTGACGCGGAGCAATTTCCAGTGCACGCGCCCCTCCGTGACAAGCGCCTCGAGCCGCCGCTGGACCGCGGTCGGCCGCGCGTTGCCCGACTTGACTTCGACGAAGACAATTTCGCGCGGATTGCCCTCGGCGAGGCCGGGGAAGACAACCAGGTCGACCGGGCTGCCAAGGAAGCGCGCCTCGGTCGGGTCGGCAGGGAAGTCGGGCAGGAACGGCGCCAGCTGCTCGGCGAACTGGCCGCCCAGCACGCTGCGCGAGCGGCTGATGGCCGCCTGCTCCAGCTGCCGCTTCCGCAGCCGCCACACCACTTCGCGCCACATCGCGCCGGCGAGCAGCGCCAGCAGTAGCAGGCCGACGATTTCGAGGGGAGTCATGGTGCGCCAGCCGCGTCGGGGAAAAAGGGGCAACTGTTTTGCCGGCTCCCCCATTAGGCGTGAACTTGACCGCGGACGAGCAGGAGGTGGTAGCATGGCTTTCGCAGCGCAACATGCTACCGTCGCCGGAACTGGTTGAGCGCGTCGTCGCGCATCCCAACGGCCTCGGCTGGCTCGAGCAGTCGTTGCTAGCGCTCGATTCGCCGCAGCTTTTCCTCGGCCTCGGCGACCTCATCCCCGAACCGGAGGAGCCGACGCCGATTGTCTGCGAGGCGACCGGTGCGCTGCCACCGGTTATCATCCAGCGGCAAATCGGACGCACCCGCGCCGACGGTCAATTGCAGAGTTACGTTGCGCTCTTCAACGACCGCTTCCGCACGCTGGCGCGACTGGTGCGACGCGACCCGGCGATGCGCGACGCGAGTGGGCTGCGGCAGGTCGACCCCGACGGCGAGAGCACGGTGGTCGGGATGGTCGCCGAAGTGCGGCAGCTGCAGGGCGGCCGCGTGCGTGCGGTGCTGGAGGATCCGGACGGCCGCCTGGCGGTGATGTTTGGAGAGGCGGACGAGGCGAGCCACAATCTGCTCCACGACGAAGTCATCGGGATTTCGGGGCGGTTGAGCCGGCGCGGTGACATGCTGTTCGCCAATGGCCCCATCGTACGCCCCTATCAGGGTCGCGCCCGCGAGCCGGGACGCGCCGCGGAGCCGTGGACCGCGCTCTTCATCTCCGACCTGCATATCGGCAGCAACACCTTCCAGCAGGCGCAGTGGGACCGCTTCGTGGCGTGGCTGAATGGCGACGTCGACTACCATCGCGAGTGGATTCCGCGCCCGGGCTACCTGGTGCTGGCGGGCGACGTGGTTGACGGCATTGACTCCTACCCCGGGCAGGAAGCGGAGCTGGAGATTACCGACGTCTGGGAGCAGTATGCAGTGATGCAGCGCGAGCTCGAGAAGCTGCCGACCGACATCCAGATCATCATCTTGCCGGGCAACCACGACGCGGTGCGGTTGATGGAGCCGCAGCTGCCGCTGCCGGGGCGCGTGCAGGAGCGCTACCCGCCTGGCGTCACCTTTACCGCTAACCCGGCGCAGCTCGACCTGGCCGGGGTCAACGTGCTCTGCTACCACGGCAAGTCGTTCGACGACCTGGTGAGCCTGCGCGACCTGACTTACGACAAGCCGATACTGATGATGAAGGAGCTGCTGCTGCGCCGCCACCTTGCGCCGATTTATGGCAGCAAGACCCCGCTCGCGCCCGAGGACCAGGATCATATGCTGATTCGCGAGATGCCCGATATCTTCGTCACCGGCCACGTCCACTCGTGCGGGGTCGAGCGGCATCGGGGGATGCTGCTGCTCAACCCGGGAACGTGGCAGTCGCAGACCGACTTCCAGCGCATGATGGGGTTCCAGCCCGACCCCAACCGCGCCATCGCGGTCAACCTGCAGAGCTTCGAGACGCAAGTGCTTGATTTCAACTAGCGCAACTTGGGTTCTGCCCTCGCTCCACTCGGGCATCATCAGCTGCTGGACTTCAATACTTAATACCGCCCCAAGCGTGCGCGGCCGATGAGGGTCCTGGTCACCGGCATCGGCGGAAATATCGGCATGGACCTGGCGCGCAGCCTGCGTCAGGCAGGGCATGCGGTCGTCGGTATCGACATGGACCCACGCAACCTGCTCATCGGGCGGCAGGTCGCCGACGCGGTCCACCCCGCGCCGCCGGCGCGCGACCCCGGCTACTACGACGCGCTCAACGCGATTATCGCCGACGAGGGCATCGGGTTGGTGCTCTGCAATCCGGACGGCGAGCTGGGGCTGGTTTCACCGCAGCGCGACCGCCTCGCGGCGCCGCTCTTCGCGCTGCCGGAATCGCTTGTCGCGACCTTCCTTGACAAAGGGCGCACGGTCAAGTTCCTCGATGGGCTGGCGGCGACGCCACACACGCTGGCGGTGCGCACCGCATTGGACCTCGCGCGCGCCTTCGAGAAGCTGGAGCCGCCGCTCTGGCTGCGCGCCGCGTCGGGCGCGGGCGGCCGTGGGTCAATCCTGGTGCGCGAGCTGGACGAGGCGACGGCGTGGCTGCATTACTGGCGCGAGCGGCGCTGGAAGTGGCTGGCGCAGGAATACCTGCCAGGCCGCAATTTCAACTGGACCGGCATCCTGTGGGAAGGCGAGTTGGTCGCCTCCGGCTCGTCGGAGCGGCTCGACTACTTGATGGCAGCCGCGGCGGTCTCCGGCATCACCGGCAACATCCGCACCGGCCGCACGCTCCACGATGAGCGGCTCAACGTAATCGGCACCGCCATTTGCGAGCGGCTCGATGGCTCGGGCGCGGTCTCGGTCGACCTGCGTGAGGACCGCGATGGCAACCCGCTTGTTACTGAAATCAACGCCCGCTTCGCGGCGCGTCCCTGGCTCTACACCGGCGCCGGCGCCAACTTCGCCGCCGCGATTGTCGAGCTAGTTGAAGGGCGCCGGCCGCAAATGTCGCAATTCGACGCGCCGCAGGCGGGGATGCTCGAAATCCGACAGGTCGATGCCGAGCCAGTCATCATCCCCGAAGCGGAGCTCGATAACTACCGTTTCAGCACCGAGTCATAGAGCCGCGCCAGCCGCTCGGCCGCCGCGCCCCAGTGGAACCCCGACTCGGCCAGCGCGCGTCCGCGGCGCCCCATCGCGCTGCGCTCCGCCGGCGAGTCACGCAGCTCGCGGGCGCTGCGCCGCAGCGCCCGCCAGTCGCCCCACGCGAAGGTGGCACCGATTCCCTCGTCGGTAACGAAATGCCCCATCAGCAGCTCGCGGCAGGTGATGACCGGCACGCCGGCGCACATCGCCTCGAACAGCTTGTTGGGCGCACTGAGCCGGCTGTTGAGGTTGGCCGGGTCGAGTGCCATCAGCACCGCGTCGGCCTCCAGCGTGAGCCACGCGATGTCGTCCGGCGGGACCGGGCCGAGGTAGCAGGTGTTGCGTAGCCGCTGGCAGAGGCGCTCCAGCTGCGGCACCAGCGTCCCGAAGCCGCCAATCTGGAACTCGACGTCGCGCAGCCCCTCGACCGCGAGCGCTGTTTCGAGGATTCCGCGTGACGGTCGTTTCTCGAGAACACCTATATAAATAATTTTTAGCTGTTTTCCGGGTTTCCGTGCCGCGACCGCCGCAGCGGGATAATCCTCCAGTCGTTTCAGGTTGCCGACCAGCGCCACACCGTCACGGACCAGCTCCGACTGCGGCAGTTGCAGGACTGCGAGCGCTTCCTCCAGCGGTGCGCTGAACGGCGCGCCGCGCCCCTCCCGTCGCATTGCAGTAAGTCGTGCGAAGCCTTGTGGACCGGCCGCCAGCACGCCGTCGCAGTGACGCAGTAGTCGTGCCTCGAGCCGGTGCAGCCGAAGCGTCGCCCGATGCGAGACGGCACCCTCGACCAGCGCCGGATAATTCTCGTGGCAGTCGTAGACCAGCGGCGAGCGCAGCAGCCGCGCTGTGAACAGGCCGAGCGGCAGCGTGTCGAGGTCGTGCGCGTGAATCACGAGGTCGCCTCGCAAGGTCAACATCTGCCGCAGGCACCAGCACCAGAAGCGCGGCAGCTCGCGCGCGAACGCCAGCGGTGCGTTGAGCGGGCAGGCGCGCCGGTAGCGGATGATGCGCCCCCACTCGGCCTGCGACTCGTTGTCGCTGTCGCTGTCGCGGTCCCACGCCAGCAGCGTTACCTTGTGCCCAAGCGCGGCGAGCGAAGCGGCGGTGTCGGCGACAACCGGCTCGGGCTGTGCGCCGCTGGTGAGGCGGGTGCGCAGCATCACGATATGGGCCACGCCGCGGGAGCCTGCGCCGGTTAAAGAACGCGTTGTTATGGGCGGGCAAGTTCGGCGGCGACAAATTGCTCGCGTGCATCGTCGTCAGTGGTGAGCACGACACGATGCAGCGCGGCCACCATCTGCGCGATTCCGGCGACACCGTCGCGGTAGTCCGGTACGGGCGACCGTACACCTGCCTCGATAATCGATTCGGCCGCTAGCTGCCCGCTCTCGATAGCCAGCC
>PCCI01000019.1 GCA_002731655.1 Methanobacteriota archaeon
GGGATCCACAGTCCCCCAGTTTTACCACAACTAGCCTAACCCCGCCACGCTCGCGGCGGACGGCAGGGGGCAGATAAAGCTGGCGACTACGTTGTGGGCCGGTATTCGCCCCACACCGCGCGGAGCATATCGCAAATCTCTCCCAGCGTCGCCTCCGCTTCGACACACGTCAGGATGTGGGGCTGCAAATTGTCATCGCCATCGGCTGCCGCGCCGAGTTTCTCGAGCGGGGCGGTGACGTCGCCGCGGCTGGCGTGCAGCTGTTCCAGGGCTTGCATCTGGGCTTCAGCGACCGACGCGTCGATGGTGAGCGGCTCCGCCTCGGGGGCGTCGCCTTCAGTGTGGGTGTTGACACCGACGATGATGCGCTCGCCGCTCTCGACCTGCAGTTGGTAGGCGAATGCCGCCTCGGCAATCTGTGCCTGCACCCATCCCTGCTCGATAGCAGGTAGCATACCACCCATACCATCGATGCGCGCGATGAGCGCCTTCGCTTCCGCCGCCAGCTCATCGGTGCGTGCCTCGACAGTCCATGAACCGGCTAACGGGTCGACCATGTTGGCTACGCCGGTTTCATGCGCGATAATCTGCTGTGTGCGCAGCGCCAGTTGCGCCGCTTTCTCTGACGGCAGCCCCAGTGCCTCGTCCAGTGCGTTGGTGTGCAGCGACTGCGTCCCCCCGAGAACGGCGGCGAGTGCCTGGATGGCAGTGCGCGTGACGTTGTTCCACGGCTGCTGCGCACTCAGACTCGAGCCGGCGGTCTGCGTGTGGAACCGCAGCCGCTGGCTACGCTCGTCACGGGCGCCGAAGCGGTCGCGCATGATATGTGCCCACAACCGTCGCGCAGCGCGGAACTTGGCGACCTCGGTCAGTAGGTCATTGTGGCAGTTGAAGAAGAACGCCAGTCGCGGTGCGAAGTCGTCCACCTCCATACCGCGTGCCAGCGCCGCCTCGACGTAGGCGATGCCGTTGGCGAGTGTGAACGCCAGCTCCTGCACTGCGGTCGAGCCGGCCTCGCGGATGTGGTAGCCCGAGATGGAAATCGTGTTCCACTGCGGCGTCTCGGCATGGCACCACGACATCAGGTCTGTCGTCAGCCGCAGCGACTCGCGCGGCGGCCAGATGTAGGTGCCGCGCGCGATGTATTCTTTCAGGATGTCGTTCTGTACAGTCCCCCGCAGCTTTACCGGCGCGACCCCCTGCTTCCGGGCAACTGCTACGTAGAGCGCTAGCAGCACCGCTGCCGGCGCGTTGATGGTCATACTGGTGCTGACGCGATCGAGCGGCACCCCGTCGAACAGCGCCGTCATGTCGCGCAGCGAATCGATGGCAACACCCACTCTGCCCACCTCGCCCTGTGCCATGGAGTGGTCGCTGTCGTAGCCAATCTGCGTCGGCAGGTCGAAAGCCACCGAAAGCCCGCTGGTGCCTTGATCGAGCAGGTAGCGGTAGCGCGCGTTGCTCTCGGCAGCGGTCCCGAAGCCGGCGTACTGCCGCATTGTCCAGAGTCGCCCGCGGTACCCGGTTGGATGTATCCCACGTGTGTAGGGGAATTCGCCAGGCCACTCCGCTTCGCCTGCCGGAATATCCTCTGGCACATTCAGCCTCTCCGGGCCTAGGGCCCGCACCTCCTCCCTTTCAGGTTTCCTAGAAAGGGAAGGCTTGAGCGTCTCTTTTTCCCACCTATCACGTGCCATGTTCGTCCCTCTCAAAACGACGGATGTAACCCCTCATCTTTCTGCGCAGTTTCTCGGCTGCACTGTATGCCTCACCGGGACCAACCACAATGGGTTCAAGCCAGAAACAGCGTACGGAGGTCCTCACCTTCTCGGAGAAAAAATGGACGATGCTGATGAATATTTTTTTGTTGTCCCTTCCCCAGTCGATCATTGGATTGTTGTAGCAGATTACCACAGGCTGAATAGGGTGTCCCGAATGCTCTGCTGCCTTGAAGACCCCCATCTTGAACTCGCCAATTTCGCCGAAAGGAGTGGTGGCCCCCTCAGGAAAAATCCATATGGGGTCCCTGACAGGATTCCAGGCGTTCAGTTTCTGCATAGTCTCGACCCTCGAATCCCGGTTATCTCTCCTGACCCAGAGTGTGCCTACCTTCTCTACAATTGGCCCTATCAGGAAGTAGTTCTTCACCTCCATTTTGGACACCGAACCTGCCCCCTTCAGGGCCTCGATAACCACGGCATCCGTGTAGCTCGTGTGGTTGGCAGCCAAGAATCCGGGCCGGGGCTCTCCGTGCACGTAGATTTCCAGCTTGTATCGCTTGGCCAGTCCAACCGCCTCGTTCTGGACTGCTCTGCGGAAATTCTCTCGTGAGAGCCACAGGGCTCTGAAACGCAGCCTGACAAGAACCACCAAGAAATGCAGCGCGTCCAGTTGCCACAACACGGCGGTGCAACCCTGCCCGCTATAAAATCAGTCGCGCACTTTCAGCGAGCGCGTCGCGACAGCCAGCGCCAGCAGCGCAAAGAGCAGGTCGAACGCGAACGCCGTCGCCACTTCGGAGTGCTCGAGCCCCCAGCCGCGAATCATGATTGAGCGGAACGCCTCGGCGGTCCAGGTCGACGGCAGCGCCCATGAAATCGGCTGGACCCAGCCGGGCAGCGCCTGCACCGGCCACAGGATTCCCGAGAGCAGCATTACGGGAAACAAGACTGGCATGTTCAGTTGCATTGCCTGAAATTCGCTGCGCGCCTTGGTCGAGACGAACAGTCCGAAGCACATTGCAGACAAACCCAGTAGCAGCGCCAGCAGGAACAGCAGCGGTAGCGAGCCGTTAATCGGGATGTCGAAACCATAGACTGCAATCAGGATTACGACCGTCACCTGTCCGATAAGGACAGTCGAGAACGCCGCCAAATGCCCCAGCAGCACCTCGACTGGCAGGGTGCCGGCGGCGAAAACACGGTCGAGCGTCCCGTCGTAGCGCTCGCCAACGAACGCCATAGTGGTCAGGATGAGCGAGAACATGAAGCAGACCATGGTCATGATTCCCGGTGCCAAGAAGTCGATGAAGGCAGGGTCGCGCTCGCCGTAGACTGGCTGCGCCACCGCCAGCGGCAGCGCGTTGCCCTGCTCCTCCAGCGCCGCGGTCATCGCGTTGCGCACCTCGACCAGGATAGTGGCGCTGACCTGCTGGTTGGAGTTGTCGAGATGCAGCTCGAGTGTACCGTCTGGCGTTATATGGAGCGCCGCCCAGATTTCGCCCGCCTCGATACCGTCCCGCGCTTCCGCCACGGAGCCGTAGTCGGCATGGACCACCAGCGACTCCGAGTCCACGAGATGGTCCGTGATAATCGCGCCCATCCCGGTCGCCCCGTCGTCGATAATTGCGATGTCGAGCCCGGTCGGCACCTGCCCGATGGCGATGCCCATCAGCACAATCTGGATGGCGGGCATAATGACGATAAAACCAAAGGTGCGTTTGTCGCGCCGCAGCGATGCGAATTTGCGCGCAGCGATGGCGCGTATGCGCGCGAAGTTCATGTCTTTGCCCCTTCGCGCCGGCAGAGCAGCAGGAAGGTCTGCTCGAGCGAGACGTGGCCATGCGGCTCCATCAGCGCCTGTGGCGCATCCTCCGCCAGTAGCCTCCCGTTGCGCATCAGTCCGACAGCGTCGGCCTGTGCCGCCTCATCGATGTAGTGCGTCGTGAGAATCACCGTNGTCCCCCCGTCGGCAATCGTGCGCAAGTGGTCCCAGAGGCGCGCGCGCAGCTCGGGGTCGACCCCCACGGTTGGNTCGTCGAGCAGNAGCAGCTGCGGCTCGTGNAGCAGNGCCACCGCCAGCGAGACGCGCCGCTTCTGCCCGCCGCTCAGCTTGCCGATGACTCGTTCCGGGTCGGGCAGGTCGAGGAAGTCAAGCAGCCACGCCTCGCGCTGCGCGACCTGCGCAGGCTCCAGCAGCTGCAGTTGTCCGTGGAAGCGCAGTGTCTCGCCGATGCTCAAGTCCTCGTAGAGCGCCAGCTCCTGCGGCGCGTAGCCGACGGCCGGCCCGGGGACCGGCGCGTCGGGCTCGCCCGGCGCGCTTCCGAGCGCCAAGGCAGTCCCGCCCCACGGTACCAGCCTGCCGAGCAGTACCTTCAGTAGTGTCGTCTTACCGCAGCCCGACGGCCCCAGCAGGCCGTAGATGCNGCCCGCCCCCACTTCCATGTCGAGCCCGCGCAGCACTTCCAGCGAGCCATAGCCGCGCTCCAGCGCGCGACACTCCACGGCGGCAGTCATCAGCGCGGTAACTGCGCGGGGTTAAGTAAGCTGCCCGGCAGTGCCGGAAGCAGTCGAGGTCTCTCGAGGATTAGTATAAAAATCAGACCAGTGGCGCTTCGAAGTCGTCCACGGTNGCCTCGAGGTCTTCGTCCGCACCNAGNTCGCCGCGCAGCCGCAGCATNTCGCGGGCGAGCAGCCAGTATATCAGCGCCAGTGCGCGGCGCCCCTTGTTGTTGCCTGGGATGACTAGGTCGACGCCATTCGTGAGGTTGTTTGCGTCGCACATTGCGACTACCGGAATCGCGATATTCAGCGCCTCGCGGAACGGCTGCGCGTCGGCAGCAGGGTCGGTGAGCAGGATTGTGCGAGGCTCGATGAAGTTCTGCATCTCGGGGTTGGTCAGCCGTCCCGGTGTGAAGCGGCCGGGGATGCAGGTAACGCCGGTTGTATCGGCGAATTGCCGTGCGGGTTTCCAGCCGTACTGTCGTGCCGAGACCACCAGGATTTCGGCCGGCTCGAAGCCGTTCAGGAATTCCGCGGCAACGCGAATTTGCTGCGAAGTGCAGCTGACGTCGAGGATGCGTAGGCCGTCATCGCGGACGCGATGGATGTAGGGNTGCATGTCCTTGCTCTTCTGCTTGGTGCCAATGTGCACCCCGCAGTTGAGGAAGGTATCCTCGTCGATGAGCAGCGGTTGTTCGGCTACGGCTTCGGTCATCTCAGTTCGCCGGCGATGCGGACCAGTTCATTAAGTTTTGCAATCCGCTCGCCGCCCACCGCGCCGGTCTTGATAGCGTGGCACCCGAAGGCGACCCCGAGATGCGCGATGGCGGTGTCGGTGGTCTCGCCGCTGCGGTGCGAAATGACGGTCGCCAGCCCCGCCTCGCGGGCGAGCGCGACCGTAGCGATGGTGTCGGTCAGCGTCCCAATCTGGTTGGGCTTGATGAGTATCGCATTCGTCGCTTCCAGCTCAATCCCTTTCGCNAGCCGCGCGACGTTGGTAACGTAGAGGTCGTCGCCGATGACCAGTGCGTCGGTGCGCGCCGTCAGCGCCGCCCACGACTCGAAATCCTCTTGGTCGAGCGGGTCCTCGACCGAGTGGAGGTTATAATCCTCAATCAGCGAGACGACGAAATCGACCTGTTCCTCGGGAGTCAGGCTACGGTCGCGGTAGTGGTACTCCCCGTCGCGGTANAACTCGCTGGCGGCGAGGTCGAGCCCCGGCCGGATGTCGACGCCGNTTTCGTCGGCGACGCTCTGCGTCGCTTCGACCACAAGCTCGAGCGCCGCGACGTTCTCGAGCGGCGCGACCCANGCTCCTTCATCGCCCTTGCCGAGCGCCGTGTCGGGGAACCGCTCGCGCAGCGCCGCACCGACCGCGCGGTGGACCGCGGTGTTGGCGTCGATTGCGCGCGAAACGTCATCGTCAAAGCTGGTCACGAGGAATTCCTGGATGTCGGTGCCGCCGACCGCGTGCGCGCCGCCACCGAGCACGTTCCCCATCACTGCCGGTAGGACGCAGTCGCCCATCCCGGCGACATAGCGGAAGAGCGGCACGCCCTGGCTGGCGGCCGCCGCGCGGGCGGTCGCGAGTGAAATCGCGACCGCTAGGTTGCCACCGATGCGACTGAAATTGGCGGTGGAGTCCACTTCGTGCAGCAGCGCGTCGACCTGAGCCTGTTCGTCGGCGCTGATTCCGATGAGCTCCGGCACGACTTCCTGCCGCGCCAGTTCGATGGCGGCAGCGACGCCTTNGGCGGGCCACGCCTGTGCTTCATGCGTGCCGGTGGACGCGCCTGCGGGTGCGGCAGCGCGACCGAAGCCGGAGGCTGTCGTGATGTCAGCCTCAACGGTCGGGTTGCCCCGTGAGTCGAGGATGCGCCGCAGAGTGATATCCTCGATAATCACTTCTTCTCGCGGTCGACCACGGTGATGGGGATGACCTGCTGGTCATACTCCATCTGNGCGATAAGCACCGGNTCGATAATTTCTTCGGGGACCTNGATATCCACGGGGGCGCCCATCGAAATCTGGAGGGCGCGTGAGCCAATTATACGGGCTTTTTCGAACCTGCTGTGCTTCTCCATTTGTGACCTCTCCCGGCGACGGGACCNCGGCGGTACTCGCCCCCATAAAAAAGGTTTCCCTGAATTNCCGCNCCGCCAATGAGTGTTAACAGCAGGGTGCCCCGCACNGATTGTCAAAACCGATTACCAGCNAAACAGGCGGGGAAATCGAAACCTTTTATAGCGCACCCATAATCGACGGCGTTACCACGGTCTCCTACGGAGACCCGATAAAGGATGCAAAAAAGGTGAATAAAATGGAAAACAGTAAGAATGTTTGGGGCGTACTGGCTATCGCGATGCTGATGCTCGCGGCTGCCTTCGTAGTACCCAACGCAAGCGCNGGCGCAATNCTCTATGTNGANGGTNAGGGCGACGACGACCTAACGTCGTTCGGCCCGGCCGGCGGTGAGGCAATNTTCATNGCCTATGCTATGAACCTCGGTGACGAAGACTACACCGGAGTCACCATCTCGGCCTCGTTCGACGACGNNTCATGGACCGCCGACCAGGTCTNCTTCNANAGCTATATGGATGNTGACCACGGTAACGGCACCGCCGACCTCGGCCCCCTGGAAACGGAGGNCTACGATATCGTCGTGGCCACCGTCTCGATTCCCGCAACGGCCGAGAACGGCGACAGCGTGATCTTCACGGCGACGTTTGATGCCGATGACGATTCCGCCATGGTGGAATTCACTCTGATCGTGACTGACTGGGTAGCCTTCTCCGAGGACGAAGCACAGTCCTACGAGGAGGGTGACCCTGAGGAAGACTGCGCTGCCTCGGCCTCGTGCAACATCTACAACATCACCGTTATCAACCTGAACGAGGCGGATATCACCAACGAAATCACGATTGGTTTCGCTGGTGCTGACGAGGGCTGGCTCGTCGCTGGCGATGACTGGGACGCGATGAACAAGACCGCCACTCTCTTTGGCATGGCGGGCGGGGATGAGTACAACATCTCGCTCGAAATCTCGCTCGTGGGCGTCAACGTCCCGGCCAGTTCTGACGCCGGTAACGCGACCATCGCGTTCCAGGCACACGATGACAGTGGCTATGTCCAACCGTTCTTCATCATATTCGAGGCGACCGTTGCCGACTTCCATGCAGTCACGGCGACCGGCAGCGGCAGCAGGGATGTTGCGGCTGACGGTGGCGTAGTGAGCTGGGAGGTGACCATCAAGAACATGGGCAATACTGGCGACAACTTCGACATCAGCTTCAACACCGCTGACGCCGACGTAGCTGGCTGGTCCACTACCGGCACCGGCAGCGATAGCACCGGCTACCTCGACTGGAAAGGCAGCGGCGAAGCATCCGAACACAACTTCACAGTCACCATGACAGTCCCTGCCGGCCTCGGCGCTGGCACGAGTCACGGCTTCACGATGAGCGTCAGCTCATCCAGCGGCGCCACGGCAGCTGACCAGGCATTCAGCGCGACCGTCAACCAGTCCTACGGCCTGTCGCTGGCCTCCTCGGCCGACGAGGCGACCAAGGCACCGAGCGAGACGGCCGACTTCACATTCACCATCACCAACGACGGTAACGGCGAGGACAGCTACGCAGTCGTTGTCGGTGGCCCCTCCGCCTACTCACCCGCGTCCGACGCGGCTGAGGTGACTGTTTTGGCTGGCGAGACCGGGCAGTTCGTCGTTTCGGCGATGGTCCCGGCCGACAAGCAGGCGCACAGCCAGAGCGGTGACATCACCGTCACCGTCACCTCTGAGGACGGCGCAACGTCGAACAGCACTACGGTGAGCGTGACGACCGCGCAGGTATTCGCCCTCGCTTTCGACGCCGGTGCCAAGACAGCTTCAGTGGCGCAGGACGCTAGTGTCTCGGTTGTCTTCAACCTGACCAACAGCGGTAACGGCCCCGAGACTGTCACTTTCGCGCTTGACGGCGCGCCCGCGTTCGCTGGACTTAGCGCGGCCGAGGGCGTCGTTGGCCCCGGCCAGACTATCACTGTCACAGCAACTATCGCACCGAGCGCAGATGACGCGACCGGCAGCAGCAGCTTCACTGTCACCGCTACTGGCGGCAGCGGAACGGCTGTTTCGAGCGGCACCCTGACAGTTGACGTCACCGAGAAATCGACTGGCGGCGGCGACCCGGGTACGGACAACATCGGCGGCGATGAAGATGAGGGCTGGCTACCCGGCTTCGGCCTGCTGGCGGTACTCTCCGCGCTTGGCGCAGCACTGCTGCTCAGGCGGCGCTGAACTGGAGGCAGTCCCTTGAGTACCACTAGGGGCCTGCTGGCCGCCTTCGCCCTACTCGCGCTAATTACAGCGCTCCCCTCGGCTGAGGCGGGTGCGCAGCTAGATGTGAGTGGCAGCGGCTACCACGAGCAGGAGTCGTTCGCTTCGGCCAACGGCACTGCCATGTTCACGATGACCATTGCCAACAGCGGTGATGAGGAATACAGCGCGGTACAGGTTAGCGCCGAGATGGACGACCCCGAATGGCCGGCCGATCTGGTCAACTTTACCATCCAGTCCACCGGCGACTACAGTCAGGGAATGATGGACCTCGGTACGCTCGACGCCGCCGGTAGCACGGTGCTAGCCGTGGACGTCTCGGTGCCCTTCGGCAGTGACGTCGGCAAGCAGACCGAGGTCACCATTACTGTCGGCGCCGACGGCGACACCGCCGTCCACCAGTTTGTCGTCATCGTCACTAACTGGATTGCATGGAGCGACGACGTCGCCGTGCATTCCTTCGAAGTGGGCGGCGCGCACGACTACTCGCTGACCGTTGAGAACATCGCGGTCGACGAGAATGGCACTGCGGTCGCCATCGCTGACGATATCACCGTGCAGTATGCCGGAACCGGTGGCTGGCGCGTCAGCGGCAGCGACTGGGATCCCGGCACGCAGAGCATGGTGCTGCATGGCATGGACGCCGGCCTCGCGTACGAGTCGACCGTCACCGTGACTCTCTTTGACGACTCGGTCCACGCCGGACCGCAGGAAATCGGCTTCCAGGCAAGTAGCCTCGACCCGGACGACCCGTTCGGCTTCCCCTACTACCAGCCGTTCCCGGTCAAGCTCTTCGCCAGCGTTGAGCCACTCTACGGTGTGACCGTGACTGGCGCCAGCTCGCAGGATGTCGACGTCTCCGGCGGCGCAGCCTTTGCGGCGTGGGACGTCAGCGTCCGCAACCTCGGTAACACCGACGACGAATTCAACCTCGGCTGGAACAGCGACCTGCCCAGCGGCTGGAGTGCACCCGGGCAGCCGGCCACTTCCGGCTCACTCGGCTGGCGCCTCGCGGGCGGCAGCTTCGGCTTCGAGCTGAATGTGAGCATTCCCGCCAGTGCGGGCGCGGGCGACAGCGGCACGCTGACGCTGACCGCCACTTCNGTCAACGACCCCGCGAAGACCACGTCGCAGNCTTTCACCGCCACGGTGACGCAGCANTACGGCCTCTCGTTCTNGGTCGACGAGNCGAGCAAAATCGGCAGCCCCGGCAGCAACGCCACCTTCCTCTTCACCATCGGGAACCCCGGCAACGGAATCGACAGCTACGTAATCGCGGTTGACGGTCCCGGCCTCTGGGCGCCCACGGCGGACGTTGACAGTATTGACGTCACTGCGTTAGGCAGTGGCAACTTCGCGCTNACCGTGTCGGTGCCAGCCGGCAAGAAGTACCCCGGCACCAGCGGCAACATCAATGTCACCGTGACCTCGGAGGACGGCGAGACAAACGCCACCGAGACCGTTACGGTCTCCGTGCGGCAGATACACGACCTCGCCTTCAGCTACGCCCTCAATGCCACCGGCGTCGAGGTCAATTCGGTCGATGTCTCACAGTCAACGACTATCACGCTGCAGGTAATCCTTTCCAACAACGGTAACGGCTACGACACCGCCAGCCTGGCGCTGGTCGATGCGCCCGCCTGGGCGACGCTCGAGCACACNTCCGTGCCAGTCCCATCCGGGGGGCAGGTGACCATCTCGGTCAACCTTGCGCCTGACGTGACCTCGCTCTCCGGCCGCACCTACACCTTCCAGGTGCAGGCGACCGCCAGCGACGGCGTTGAGACCGCCACCAGCGGCGACCTCTCGGTCAAGATAGCTGAGCAGGAGACCGAGGGTGAAGAGCCCGAGGAGACTGACACCGGCACCGAGGAAGAAGGCGGAATCCCCGGCTTCGGGTTGCTGGCGGCGCTTTCCGCGCTGGGATTAGCTCTGCGCCGGCGCGACTAAAGCGCCCTGCTGCTACCGGTACGTGCGAACAGGACACGCCGTAGTACTACCGCCGCAGGCAGCACGGCCCGCGTTGCTAGTCGCGCTGCTGCTCGTTGCAGTCCTGCCTGTTGCTAGCGCAGGCGAAGACGATGACCCCACTCCCGAGCATGGAGGGTTGTGGGCATATGACACAATGCAGAACGGCAGTGGTGGGCTGTCGGCGAATGAGAGCAGGGCAACCGGTGGCGGAGGAAACTGGGACGGAGGCTCTACTAATCTGGAATACGAGAGCGAACCACTCTCCGGCGATGTCCAACTAGAAGAAGACATTGTACATGTCCGCCTGCATCTGGAACGGAACTGTATATTTTCCCCCTGCAACAGTGTCGATGTTCGCCTTTACGTCAATGACACCATAGTTTCCGAAGCAGAGCTGACAGCTGGCGGGAATGGCGTTTATGAAGCAGATCTGACAATCAATCTGGATGGAGGAATCATCCAGTACAACACCACAATCCAGCTCGAATTCTCCTGGACAAGGGCTGCTGACACAAGCAGCGAGACGCTCTATGATGGAGCGAACGAGACTGGCGTGACTTTCTATGTTGTAGATTACCTGCCTTTTGCACCGACTCCGCCCCCGACCGAACCCCCCGATGAGTCGAACATAATCTCCGCCGACCTGCTCTCGGCGCTCTACCTGCTGACGCTGCCGCTGATGGGCGGCATCGCCTGGTGGCTGCGCGGCCGCTACCGCACGCTGGCGGCCGTCGCGGGGCCGTCGCGGCCGGGCGACCTGCCACGGCTGCTGCTGGCGGGGGCGCTGCTGGTGATGGGGGTTAACACGGCGCTGGTGATGTATTCGTTCCACTCGCGGCAGCTTGGCGCGCGCGAGGACCTCGTGCTGCTGCACACCGGCCTGCTGGCACTGACCGTCGGCGGCTGCGGGTCGCTGTGGGGCGCCGCGGCCGACCGCTGGGGGCAGCGGCGCCGGATGATGCTGGGGGCGCTGGGCGGCGCTGCGGCGCTGGCGCTGCTCTTCCCGTGGCTCTCGCTGGAAGCGTTCATGGCGGCGTCGATGCTGCAAGTGGCGCTGCTCTCGTCGGCGCGGCTGGCGTTCGCCGCCGTGACCGAGTGGTATCCCGACCGCAAGGGCGAGGCCATTGGACTGCTCTACGCCGTCGCGAGTCTGGTCTCGGCGCTGGTCGCGCTCGCTGCCGGGCAGGTCTACGACCGGCTGCTCGACGCGCGCGGCGCGTCCGACGCGATGCTGGGGCTGGCAGCGCTGATGGTGCCGCTGCTGGTGCTGGCGGCGTGGCTGGTGCTGCGCCTGCGCGGTGACGAGTTCGCACGGCCGGCGTGGGCGTTACGGGGCGCAGCGCCCGCCGCGGCGGGCGCTGCACCGTCGGGAATCGCTGCGCGGCTGGCGGGGCTGCGCGCCCTCTTCGCCTTCGAGAGCCACTGGCCGCCACTCATCCTGCTCGGCGTGCTGCTGGTGGCGATGCCGCGCGGTGCGGTCGTGCTGACGACGCTGCGCTACTTCGAGGTGCGCGGCGCTGCCGTCGACTTCTCGGCGCTGCTCGAGGCGTGGGCGGTGCTGATGGTACTGATACTCTACGCGGTCATCGGCAAGGTGTGCGACCGCATGGGCGCCGAGAGGGTGCTGCTCTGGTCGGCGCTCGCTTACGGTGGCTTCTGGTCGCTCTTCGCGCTGGGACTGCCGCTGACGGTCGCGATTGTCATATTCGTGATTCCCATCTACCCGATGCTGCTCGTCTCCGATGACGCGCTGATGGCGCGCTTCACCACCGCGCGCGAGCGCAACCGCGGCCTCGGGATGGCGGGCGCGACCGCGCTGGTCGGACAGGCGCTCGGGATCGCGCTCGGCTACCTGCTGATGGGCTATTTCCTCGATAGCGGCATGGCTAACCTCGACGCCTACCACTGGACCTACCGCGCNAACATCCTGCTCTGGATAGNTGCCATCGGCTGNACCTGGTGGCTCTCGCAGCGCTTGCGTGGCGAGNCGGGGCCGNCGTGAGCCGCCGTTCAACGGCTGAAGCCTTCATAACCAGCAGCAGCCTCGNGCGGTAATGGAATTGGCAGCGNCGCTGGAGCAGTGGCTGGCCGAGGACCTCGGCGCCGGCGACGCGACTTCGCTGGCGGTCATCGACGAGNGCGACTGCACCGCGNCCATCCGCNGNGGCCCCGGCACGCTCTCCGGCGGGCGCGNTNCGGAGNTGCTCTTCNCGCAGNGCGGCGTGCGCTGCGAACTNGCGTTCGCCGACGGNGACGCGCTCCCGGCTGNCGCCGGGGTGGCGCGGCTGGCGGGGGCGGCGCGCGAAATCCTGGCGCGCGAGCGGCTGGCGCTGAACCTGCTGGCGCACCTCTCGGGCATCGCAACGCTCACAGCCGCGGTCGTCGCACGGGCGCGCGCCGTGAATCCCGCCGTGGAAGTGCTGGCGACGCGCAAGACCATCCCCGGGCTGCGCGAGCTCGAGAAACAGGCGGTCGTCGACGGCGGCGGCGGGACGCACCGGATGCGGCTCGACGATGCTNTGCTGGTCAAGGACAACCACTTGCGGCTCTGCGCCAGCATTACGGAGGCGGTGCGTCGCGCACGCGCGGCGTCGCCNGGGCTGGAACTGGTCGTTGAGGCCGACACGCTGGAGCAGGCGCTAGANGCGGCGAAAGCGGGCGCCGACCGGGTNCTGCTCGACAACTTTTCCTTCGGGGAGGCGGCCGCAGCTGCGGCGCAGTTGCGGCCGCTCGGGGTCGCGATTGAGATCTCTGGCGGCCTCAATTTGCAGAACGTCGCCGAGTATGCCCCGCACGGCGACTGCCTCTCGCTGGGGGTGCTGACGCTCGGCGCCTCGCCGGTCGATTTCGGGTTGCATGTCGATTGAACTGCGCGTGCTCGAGCTGGGTCAGGACGACCCGCGCAAATGCACCGCGCGGCGGCTGGCACGGATGGAGCTGGCGCGCAGCTACCCGGCGCCGGCGCGGCTGCCGCCGATGGGCATTGCGCTGGACCCGTTCGCCGACCGCGAGCTGTCGCTGGCCGACCGCGAGCTGGNGCAGGTCGGCGGCCTAGTCGGGGTGGACTGCTCCTGGAACCGCGCGACGGAGACNTTCGNGCGGCTGCGGCTGCACGGCCTCGAGCCGCGTCGNCTGCCGCCGCTGGTGCCGGTAAACCCGGTCAACGCCGGCAAGCCGGGCAAGCTGACGACNGCCGAGGCGCTGGCAGGCGCGCTGNCCATCCTCGGCGAGCGTGNGCACGCGGCGCAGCTGATGGGGGCGTTCAAGTGGGGACCNGCCTTCATGGCGCTCAATTTTCCCGAAGAAGCCCTTTAAACTTCGCGCCGCTGGAGCGGGGCGTGGNNAAACANCTCGANCCNCTGCCTGACAAGANGCNCACTTTCACCGGCGAGAGCCACCGAATCTTCATCGANGGGCGTGGTTTCGACTTCCANGTGCTGGAAGTGCAGCCCGACGGGACGATGAAGCTCGATCTGCAGAACCCCGACCCCGAGCTGACGCGGCTGCTGGGCGAAGGNGAGCCGCGCATNATCTACGTCGTCAGNCGCAAGGGCGAGCGGGACTTGGTGTTGCAGGGGTGCCAGNTGGTTTCGCGCTCGATTTCATGCCACCTCAAGTACCGCCGCTGATTTTATCAGGGGGCGCAAGTCGGCCAACCGTGGAGATTGCCGACGTAGCAGTCATTGGCGGCGGGCCGGCCGGCTCCTCAGCGGCACGCGAAGCGGCCGAGCGCGGCCTCGATACGTTGCTCTTTGACCACGCCCACCCACGGCGCAAGGCGTGCGGTGGCGGGCTGCCGGTCAAGGGCATCGAGTGGATGGACGCCCCCGACGAAGCTATCGAGTGCCACATGAGTTCCATNAGCTTCACTCATGGCAGCACCAAGCTGAAGGTGCCGGTTGCGAAGGGGAAGATGGTGCGGCGCGATGCCTGGGACCACTACCTGTTCAAGCGCGCCGCCGAGGCGGGNGCGACGCACGTNAACGAGNGNGTGAAGCAGCTCGAGCGCGACGGCGATACGTGGTTCATCAACGGCACGCACCGTGCGCGCTACGTCATCGGCGCCGATGGAGTCAACGGCTTCACGCGACGCCACTTNGTCGGGGCGATTCCGCGCGAGCACCTNTTTGCCGCCTCCGGCTACTACCTNGGGCTGAAGCCGGTCGAGAACGAGGTCGAATTCATCCTCGGCGCGCTTCCGGGCGAGGGGTACCTGTGGGTTTTCCCGAAGGCTGACCACTACAATATCGGCTACTGCTACAACGCCGGGACGNCCGGTATGAAGCAGGCGCTCGAGAAGCTGCTGCACGACCGCTGGCCGGGTGAGTTCACCGCCCCCGGCAGGTACCGGCTCGAGTCGGGCGAGGAGGTGGAGTGCATCCGTTTCGGCTCGGCAATTCCTTCCTACAACGACCCGGCGCTGTTTGACGAGCCGGTCTCGGGCGACGGCTGGGTGCTGGTCGGCGACGCCGCCGGGCATGTCAACCCCATCCACGGTGAAGGGCTGAACCACGCCGCGCTCGGCGGACGGCTCGCGGCGCGCGCGGTTGCCGAAGGCGACCCGACCCGCTTTGAAGAGTACTGGCGCGAGCACTACGCGAAGGAGATGTACCGCGCCGCCTCGAGCAAGCATCGCATCTATCGCCCCTTCTTCATGCGCCTCGGCTTCGCGCTCGGCGGGACGCCGGCGGTTTTCGGGCTGCTGGCGACGATGACGCGTGGTGAATACGAGGGAAAAGCAATGCGCGATTTCTGGCTGAGACTGCCGCTGGCGGCGGTGCAGGCGCTGTTCAGGATGCGCCACCGTGAACTGGCGTCGGCTTAGATTAGTTTTATAAAAGCGGCTGGCTCGCCCGGTCCCTGATATGAAGCTCCCTCGTCGAATAAGCACTTACTGCCCCGCGTGCAAGGCGCACAACCAGCACGAGGTGGAGCAGGTCAAGAAGAAGCGCGCTTCCGAGCGTGCGCGCGGACAGCGGCTTTTCCGCCGCGTTACCGCCGGCTACGGTGGTTTCCCGCGTCCCAAGCCCGAAGGGCGGGAGAAACCGACCAAACGCATCTACCTGCGCTACCGCTGTTCCAGCTGCAACAAGGCGTGGCACAGGCCAAATATACGCGCAAAGAAATTCGAGTTGATGGAGTAAACATGGTTAACAGCAAATTCCTGAAAGTGAACTGCCCCAGTTGCGAGAACGAGTCGGTACTCTTTAGCAACAGCGCCACGACCGTGAACTGCGAACTCTGNGGCTCAACCCTCGCCACATCCGCTGGCGGCCGCGCCAGGGTCATCGCGAAGGTGGTGGAGGAGCTGGAGTGAGTCCGGCAGAACTTCCAGAAGAAGGTGAATTCGTAATCGGCCGGGTTTCCGAGGTAAGGCACCAAGGCGCCAACGTCGACCTGCTCGAATATCCGGGCCAGAAAGGTTTCATCCACATTTCAGAAGTCGCTTCGGGCTGGGTCAAGTACATCCGCGATTTCATCCGTGAAGGGCAGATGGTGGTCGCCAAGGTCACCCGCGTCAAGCGCAAGCGCCACATCGTCGATATGTCGGTGCGGCAGGTCTCGGGCCACCGCAAGCAGGCGCGCATCCGTGAGTGGAAAAACGAGCAGCGTGCGACCAAGTTGATTGAGCTGGTAGCGGGCGAGGCCAAGCTCGAGCCGGCGGCGCTGCTGGAGGAAGTTTCGTCCTCCTTCCGCGAGAATTACGAAACGCTCTACGGGGCCTTTGAGGCGGCCGTGATGGAGCAGGATGACTTCACGAAGGCATACAAGGGCAAGTGGGTCAAGCCATTCCTGGCGANCGCGGAGGCGAACATCACGCCCCCCTTCGTCACCATCGAGGGGCGCCTGACGCTCTCCAGCTGGGCGCCTGACGGGGTCGAGCACCTGAAACGGGCACTGACCGCACCCGCGGCGCAGGAAGAGGAGACGACGCTCGAAATCAGCAGCGACGGCGCGCCCGACTACCGCATCCGCGTCCGCGCGCCCGACTTCAAGCAGGCGGAGCGCGAACTGAAGGCAGCCACCGACGCAGTGCTCAAGGGCTTCAAGCCGAGCGGCGGCGAAGCGAGTTTTGAGAGGCTCTGATGCGCACGCTGATGTTCCGCTGCGGCGAATGCGCGCGCTACACGCTCGGGAAGGAATGCCCGAAGTGTGGCTCCGCGACGCAGAGCCCGCTACCGCCGCGCTACTCGCCCGAGGACCGTTACGGTAAATATCGCAGGATGCTGGCGCAGAAATGAGTTTCACCGAGATAGTCGTCAGCGAAGAAGTGCAGCTCGAGAACGCTATCCTGCTGGAAGGGCTCCCCGGCGTGGGCAACGTCGGCAAGCTGGCGACAGCGCACCTGATAGAGGAGCTGGGTGCCACGAAATGCACTGAGATTTACTCGTCACACTTTCCGCCGCAGGTGCTCATCGAGGAGAGCGGCGAGGTGCGNCTGGTCAACAACGAACTATTCTACTGGCGCGGCAAGGATGGCGCGCGCGACCTGCTGTTCCTGGTCGGCGAATATCAGGGCATGGAGGCGTCGGGGCAATACGAACTGACGCTGAAGCTGCTCGAACTGGCGAAGGAGATGGGGGTCACGACCATCTACACTCTCGGAGGCTACGGACAGGGCAAGCTGGTCCCCGAGCCGCGCGTCCTCGGCGCCGCGACCGGCCCCGAGATGGTCAAGCGGCTCCGCAAGGCGGGCGTCGAGTTCATTGAGGGCGAGCCGGGCGCCGGCATCGTCGGCGCCTCCGGCCTGCTGCTCGGCCTCGGCCTGCTGCGCGGCATCGAAGGCGGCTGCCTGATGGGCGAGACCAGCGGCTACATGGTCGACCCGAAATCGGCGCAGGCGCTGCTCGTCACGCTACAGAAGCTGCTNGGCATCAAGATTGACCTGACCGAACTCGAGAAGCGCGCCGAGCAGGTCGATGAAATCACGACCCAGCTGCGCGAGATGGAGTCTGAGTCGCCCGACGAGAAGCAGGACTTCAACTATATCGGGTAATAGGTTNACTCAAATACTCAACGATCTTNTCAAGGTCTTTGATTCTATCCTCTAAATATTCTATTTCTTTATCTCTATTGCTCGAGGCGCTAGGCTGACGCGCGGTGCTCGGCGTTGAAGAGCAGCAGCCCGTCCGAGGCATCGACGGCGGCGCCGTGNCGCGTGCTGCCGTCGACCTGCTCGATGTAGTAGCCGTAGCCGCCGTTGGCGTCGACGCTGCTGCCGTAATCGTCGNGGTCAAAATNGCCGNTGGCGAGGTCCCCGAGCAGCTTCANCATNGTNNNNGNGTCNATGTTCAGGAACGCCAGCGGGTCGAACAGGTTCTCGCGNGAGGCGAGGTTCTGNCCCATGCTCAGGTNGACCTGCGCGTGGTTGATAANACCGGCGTTGCCAGCCCAGCCGGCGATAATCGTGCGNGACATCAGCAGCTCCTCGGCCGAGGAAACGGTGAGCGGCCGGTCCAGCTCGGCNGGGTNGACCAGNGGGTTNTCCANNTCGACNTCGNGGCCGCTGGCNTTGGTGCGGTTGACCAGCAGCTCCCAGCCGGTGACCTTGCCTGNGANTTNNTCCTNGNNGTNGTGCGCCANCGTCAGGTNCCATTCGTCGCGCACNCCNTCGTAGNNNGCGNGGGTCACGAACGCCTGCGGGTANTCGGTGAGGTAGTCGTCGAGGTCCGACNGCGGCAGCTCCTGNCGCGCGTCGTTAATGGCGTCNTGNAGCGCGAAGCCGGAGTCGAGGCTGCTGGNGNNGTTCCCGAAGGCGGGCGCNTNGTANTCCCACGCCTCCAGCTCGGCGTCAATGTGCGGGCCGCTCGTNCTGGTGCCATCCGCCTGCGGCACGTCGCTGTAGCCGGCGGTGAGGCCATTGATGGTGCCGCTGTAGCGGCCCGAGAACGAGTAGAGCTCGCCTGTTGAACTGGCGGCGTCAGAGGTTACGGTGATATCGAACTTGAGCGGGTAGGCACTGCGCTCGGAAACCCACAGGTCGTAGCGTAGCGTGTGACCGTAGTGGTAGTTGAATGGCAGGTCGGCCGAGCTGCTGCTGCTGACGCGCAGTTTGATGGTGGCGCTGCCGTCAACCTTGCCTCCGTCGAGTGCCTCCCAGCTGAAGGCCAGCCCGTTGCTTACGAAGCTGCCGCTGTCACCTTCGCGCAGCTGTTTCCCGACGTAGAGCTGCGCGTGCGGCATCATTCCCTTTTCGTCAGCGCGCGGAACCCAGCTGGTCAGCTTCTCCAGCGACCATTTCTCGCCGACCGCGAACTCTTCGTAATATGCGTAATTTTCAACCCGTTCCTTGATGATTTCGAGGCTGTCCTCACGCACAAACTGCTCGTGGGTGGTATTGACCCGTCCGTGCTCGATGTCGGTGGGTGTCGTCCCCTCCTCGGCAACGCTGCCGCTGACTGGGTCCCAGTCCTGCTCGATGTAGCGCCTGAAAACGGGATGCTTCTGCCCATAGCCATCCTCGACCAGCGATAGCAGCTCCTCAGTCCCCGCCTCGAGCGTCCCGCCCCATTCAACGTGAATATCGTTAACTTCGACGTCTTCGCCTAGGAACGGCAGCGGGATGCCGACCGGGCTCGTGAGGTCGACCCCCCCCGTCACGGTATAGGTCGCCGTGTCGCCGTACCGCTCGCTGGGTACCGTCACCTCGACCGCGCCGCCCAGCATCACGACCGCGACGGCAGTCAGCAGCAGGATGGCAACCGCGCTAATGGCGCCGACAATGCGCATGTTGAGGTTTTCGGCGCGCTGGAGCAGTGGCGGGAAAGCGGCGGGCGCCGCGACCGGCTCGTCCCGCTCAGATTGCAACGCATTGCTGGAGAGGTCCAGCTCCTCCTCCCCGTCGATTGCGTCAGTGTCGCTGCCACCCAGGTCCAGCTCCTCGCTAGTCTCTTCGGGCTCGGCTTCCGCCTCCTCCGGGGCTGCGTCCTCCGCATCTTCGTCGGGCGCGTCGGCATCCTCCCCTGATTCAGCTATCGGCTCGGTGGCTTCTGTCTCTTCGGCCGCTTCAGTGACTATTTCAGCGTCCTCGGGCTCGCCGTCATCATCCTTGCCGGGCTTGCCCGCGCTCCAGAGTGAAGCCACGGCGGCACGGCGAACTGCCGTACTTTAAGGTTTCAGGACTTGATAATCGCCACGAGGAAGATTATCACGCCCACAATCGCGCCGGCGAAGCCGCCCGCGACCGCCAGCAGCGAATCCATCATCACTACCTCGGCCCAGGCGCCGCCCGCGAGTGACTGCGAGTTCCAGTACCAGAAGGCGATTGCGCCGAGCAGGATGAAGCCGAAACCGGCGTTACGCGTCTTCTTGCTCCCGTAGTACGCGACAAGCGCACCCATTCCGAGCAGCACGATTGCGAAGCCGACCGTGAAGAGGGTCAGCGCCAACGTCATTTCTGCGCTCATGCCTTGTCCTCCTTGTCAGTGTCC
>PCCI01000020.1 GCA_002731655.1 Methanobacteriota archaeon
GGCCGCCGTCTTGCCAGGTATGGCCGGATTCTGGTCCTGCCCAACTATCCCCGCCTGGCGAACTTTCCATCAGTTTCCAGTTCCAGACCGGACGGCCCCCCGGTGATGCTCTATGTCGGCAGCCTGACCGAGCGCCGTGGTATCTTGGTGATGCTGGAGGCGTTGCGCCTGCTCCGGAAGTCGTTTGACGTCCGACTGATGATTGCCGGTGGATTCTATGACGATAATCTGGAACAGAAATGCCATGCGTTCGACCGGGAGCATGACTTGCAGGTGGAGTGGCTCGGGTGGGTAGACCACCGGGAACTGGCCGGAGTGGTGTCGCAGGCTAGCCTGGGATTGTCCCTGCTCCAGCCCACCGAGCGGTACCTGAAGGGACTGCCGACCAAGATTTTCGAATACCTGATTATGGGGCTCCCCGTCCTTTCGGCACGGGGACCGCTGCTGGACCGCCTGATTGCGTTGTCTGCCGCCGGCCTGTCAATAGATTCCACGAGTCCCGCGACTGTGGCGGCTGGTATGCGGGAGCTGCTGTCCCGGGATGACCTAGCAACAATGGCCTCAAAGGGTCAACACATCGCACGAAAACTATTCACCTGGGATGCACGACAGGGCAAGCTGCCTGAGCTCTACGCGCGGCTGCTGCAAAGTTCGTGATACAGTGCTTCAACGGTTGCGGCCGCTTCGTCCCAGCGCCAGTTTGCGTCAACGAGCGGCGGCCCCTGCTCCAGCGCCTGTTGCGACAGCCCCTCTTCGGTGAGCGCGCGAACCAGTGCCCTCGCCAGCGCATCCGCATCACCAGGAGGAAACAGGAGCACCGGCGCGCTGGTAGACGCCCATTGCTGGTTGGCCTTGATGTCGCTGGCAACCAGGACTGCCCCGGAAGCCATTGCTTCGAGAGCCGTCAGCGGGATGCTGTCGGAAAGGGCTGGAGTAACCACCGCCCTCGCCCGGCCCATGAGATTTGCCAACTCATTTTCCGGCAAGAGACCGGGAAGGCTGATGTTTGGCCCAGCATCTTCGAGCATCTCCGCAACTTCCTCCCGAAGTGGCCCGTTACCAGCTAGGATGAATCGTGCCTCTGGGACCTCCTTGATGACCTCGGGAATGGCTCTTGCCAGACAAAGAGGGTCGTAAACGTCCCGGAAACCACGGCTGAATAACACCAAGAGTTCCTTGCGACCCGGCTTGAACAAATCACAATCTACTCCAAATATGAGGGAAAGCAAACGTTTCTCGTCAATCTCCCATTTCCGCAGGTTCTCCACGAGAACCGGCGGAGCAATCACCCGGTCCGCCCTCAGAGCAGTTTTATGGACTATTCTCGACAGTAGCCATGATTCATCCGGAGCTAACAGGACGTCAGAGCCCAGAGCCGTGACCACCACAGGATGGCGGCCGGCCCTGACCGCATAATTTCCATGATTGACAAGATTGAACCCGTGCACGACTTGCGGAGCAAAATCATCCAGCATCCTTCGCAATCGGGCGGTGGTCCGGCGCACGGCACTTCCGAGGGTGAAGAGGTAGCGGCGGTCAAGCGGCGGCTCTGGACCAAAATGGGTCGCACCATCGCCCTCCACGAGCGAAAAGAGCGCCACTTCATGGCCGTGACCCTTGAGCCACTCCACCCAGCGGATGGTATGGATGCTGCGGGCGCTGGACACCATGGCAATACGCAGCGAAGAAGTCACGCCAGTCCATTTCGGACACCGTTATAGCCTGCTCCCCCCAGTATCTCAACCATGCTGGCTCGCAAGGTGGCCGTTCTCATCTATGGTCGCGCCATCGCGTTTGGCCTGAGTCTGGCTATTCCAATCGCCCTGACACGCCTGCTCATAAGAGATGAATATGGCACTTACCAGCAGCTGGTCCTGGTCTACGTTTCCATACAGGCGTTACTCCTGCTTGGAACGCCCCAGTCCCTGCAATATTTTTTCCCGCGTATGGAGGCCGCAGAACGGCCGCAGCTAATCCGACAGACCTGGGGATTGCTCGGACTGGCATCGCTGTTCGTCATCCTGCTCTTCGGGGCCGCCCAAGGGATGCTGGAAGTCTGGGAGCCCTCCCACCCGTTGAAACAGTATCTCCTCCTGCTGGGCGTTTACACCGGGTTGATGCTGCTGGTAACGCCATTCCAGAACCTGTTGGTGCTTGAAGACCGCGCCAAAGCAGCGATGTGGACCATGATTGGATTCAGCTTGCTGGACCTCGTTGTGCTCCCGCTCGCAGCGTGGCTGAATCCCAGCGCCATGGGGATGCTTCACGGAATCCTGATTACTGCCACGATTAAGGTCCTGACGGTCCTGGCATACATTTTCCCACGATACTTGCGCCATGGCGTTTCTGGTGCAGCTTTCATGCGCGAGCAGCTGGCCTACGGCATTCCAGTGGGGCTTACTGCCCTGGTCTATGTTATCAACCTGAACATCGACAAATATCTTGTGGGTATCTTCTTCTCGACGACGATTTTTGCGGTTTATTACATTGGGTCGCTCTGGTCCCCCATTTTCGGCTGGATAACCCAATCCGCAGCCCAAGTGGTGACGCCTAGGATGTCTGCTGCGCATAAAGAAGGGCGACTTTCGGATATCGAAAAACTCTATAGCGAAAGCGTGCATACGCTGGCATTGGTATTCCTGCCCTTCGCAGTGGGGCTGGCTATAATCGCCCAGCCGCTGATTGTTTTCCTGTTCACGGCTGACTACTCTGGCGCTGTGCCGGTCTTCATGATTTACCTGCTCCTGTTGCCAAGCCGCCCGTTCAGCCTGGGCTGGGTCCTCATGGCTAGTGGACAGACACACTTCCTTTTCCGGCTGGCCGCATCCATGTCCATAATCAACGTAATCCTCAGTTATACTCTGCTAGTTACGCTGGAAGGCGATATGCGCCTCCTGGGGATTCCCGTTGCTACGGTAGTAGTAGCCTGGCTATCAACGATATTTGTCATGCGCCAGACGGCTCGTACCCTGAAAATCCCTCTCTCCCGGCTCTGTCCCTGGAGGGCAATTGCTACTGCAACGCTGGTTTCGTTACTGGCTGGCGTACCCGCAGCATCACTCTGGGTCATCGGTCTCAGGGACGAAATCCTGCTGGCTGGTGGCCTGATTGTTTACTGCCTTGCGTTCCTGTGGCTTGCCTCCCGGTTTGGTGTGCTGGATATCCGGGACCGCAAGACCTTTCAGGCCCTGTGGCCATTCTGAAAAAGCAGGGTAAACAAGCGACAAAGGAGCGAGGAAGAAAACTTGACCCCTCACCTGACATTTGAATTATTCCGCTATTTTCTGTTAATACTTGACCGTTTGTTTCCCAAGACTGAAAACCTGCTGNTCTTCCCGATCCAAGACCGGCAGGAATTCCGTGATAACATTCGCTTCTTTCATGATTCAGCCTCCCGACACCCTGAATTTGAGTGTGTTATTCTCTGTTACCAGAAAGGAGGCTGGAATGGCGATGNGGCTATTTTCTTTCATAGNCTNGAGGGNTTGCTNGCCTGGNTGAGGGCCCGAATAATAATNATCCATCATGGCAGGGGTGACATACCATACTCGGATTCAATGGATTTCCGGAGGCGGAAATTAATCAACCTATGGCATGGTATCCCGGTCAAGGGAATCGGGTATACTGCCAAGAATGAAGACGAACAAACACTCAGGCAGCAATTTAAGGTCCCTAGGGCCACAATCTGTAGCTCAGAACTGGACCAGCTGGCGATGCAGGCTTCCTTCAGGCTGCCGCGGCACCGTGTCTGGGCTACGGGCCTGCCCCGAAATGACATGTTGCTCCAGGCAGAGAATGACCTTGCGCCGGACCTTCGGGAAGAGTCTGCCTGGATTCAGGAAAAGCTTCAGGGCCGGAAAATGGTCCTGTACCTGCCCACCTGGAGGGAAGAGNTTGAGGACTTCACAGAATTTACCAGAGAACAATGCCGCAAGCTAGGTGAAATGCTGGAACGACATGATGCCGTATTTTGCGTGAAAAAACACCCGAATACACCGACCCTGGATTTTGATGGCATAGATGTCCTTGATGTCTCTGTTTCGCCTTGCAGGGAAGTAGGTACCCTGCTCAGGCACGCCCACATCCTGGTAACCGATTATTCCAGTGCCTGGATTGACTACCTGTTGCTGGACCGCCCCGTTGTCAGCTACTGTTATGACTTGGAATCTTATATAGAAAATCGAGGCCTGCTCTATGACTACGAGTCTATTTTCCCCGGAAGGCTCAACCAGACTTTTGACTCCTTCCTGGCTGAATTACAGAAGGCGCTGAATAATGGAACCCCTGACCGGCAGCAGGTTAGAGTGAAGCGCATTTTCCACAAGTATTGTGACGGGAATAATTCCCGGCGAGTTTGTGATTACCTGGCCAGCGAGCTCCGGGTTGCCTGATATTCAGTCCGCGTCCTCTCCGGGGGTTGGCATTTCTCGCTCACGCAACTGGCTGCTACTGATGCCGGGAGTGTGGGGAAGCATGACTATCTGGATATTCCCTCGGTCGATTGCCGCCCGCCCCATGAAATCGATGTAGGGCTCCTTCTCCCAGTCGGTGCCGTGGAACAGGTGTGTAACCCCGTATTCGCGATAGAATGGTTCATGGTCGTTGTTATCGACCAGCACTACATGCTGGGCGATATCCAGGGCCTCGACAGCGGCCAGTCGCCACTGCTCGTCATACCTGATCGTCTGGGCCTTGTAGCGGGATGCGAAGTTGTCTGCTACCACCGCTACGATGAGGGCATCGCATTCCCCTGATGCCCGACGAATTATGTTTACGTGACCCTCATGACAGTAATCGAAGACCCCTGCCAGGTATCCTGTCCGCACGTGGTCAGCCATACTGGTGGAAGCTGGAACTCGTTTATAGTAGGGGCGGTCAGNCCAGCTCGCCCCTGATGAACATCAGGTAGCGCTGCTCCTCGTCGACTTCCCAGGGGTGTTGCCCGAGGTTGTACTGGTAAGCGATGTTGAGGCTGCCGTCGGGGGCGATGACCGCTTCGAAGAAATCGTGCAGCGGGTGCAGGTCGTCGGCCGCCGCCTCCGCCTCGCTGGAGGTGTGCAGCGGCTGCGAGTCGGCCTTGAGGAACTCCAGCTGCTCACCCACTTGCAGGTCGTCGGCGATGGCGCCGTAGAGGTACCAGCGGTCGCCGGCGGTGTGCTCACCGTGGGTGCCGTTGCCCTCGTTGGCGTAGTAGGCGAAGCCGAGCCGGTTTTCGGCACCGAGGTCGATGGTGGGGTAGAGGAAGACCGCCTCGCGCGGGGTGACGTCCCAGTATTCCCATGTCACGCCATAGTCGTCGCTGCGGCTGAGGTAGAGCGTCCCGGCCGCCTTGCCACCTTGCGGGGATTCCTGCCAGGTGACCATCACGGTGCCGTTCTCGCCCGCCGCTATCCAGGGGTACCCCTCGGGGTGCGAGCCCTCCAGCGGGCCGATTGTGACCGGCTCGGCCCAGTTGGCGCCCCAGTCGTCCGAGACCCATACCTTGACTCCGCCGCTNCCNCCGTTGTTNGNCTCCTGNACGATGTAGACGTGNGGTCCATCGGTCTCGGCNGCGATGTGCGCCCAGCCGCCTTCGATGACCCGTCCCTGATCGAAGACTACCTGATCGCCGACGGTCGTACCGCGGTAGTACCAGTAGCGGCCGACGCCGCTGGTGCCGTCCGTAAGGGGAATGCCCGGCACCGAAACACCGTTATTGCCGAGGTAATGCACGACGCCGTCGCCATGCGCGGTAACCCATGGTCGGTCGTCGGCGGTAGTCGATTGCAGCCGCTGGCTGTTGGCGTGCGCGTTGCCGCCGTCGTCCCAGATGTGCAGCCAGTTGTCCTCGAGCGTCGTGTCGACAAAGTATACTCGTCCGTTGGCATCGACGCCGATGTCGCCCTCGTCACCGGGATACTGCGAGCCGAAATCGGCCGTCCCCCAGTCGTTCGGTGGCCCCCACGTTTCGCCGCCATCCTGCGAGACGAAGAACCACGAGGCATAGTAGTCCCAGGAGGTCTGCGAGCCGCCCGGCCACGGGAAGCCGCAGACGAACGGCCCCGGTCCGGGTGCCCCTCCCTCGCCGCCGCCAGGCCCACCATTGGGGCCGGACCAGCGCAGGTCCTTGTGTGCAGTGTAGTAGAGGTTGCCCTGCTGGTCGACGGCGATGCTCGGCTCGTAGCCGATAGCAAACTCCGGATAGAGCTGGCCGTTGTCCTCGTCAACGCACTCCGGCGCGCGTGGCAGCCAGACCGGCTCGCCCCACGCGAGGTAGTCGCCGCCGGGGCTCCCNGGGCCGCCCGGCAGTGGCTCCGCTTCACGCTCGTGCGTCGCGACCCAGTAGCCGCTTCCGGCGAGCAATAGCGCGACGAGGATGGCGAAGCCGCGCTCGGATAGCTCCTGCATTACCTGCCGATAATCGTGCCCGGTATTAACGGCTGTTCCAAGGGAGCNACTTTATACGCCTCAGGANATNCCTGCCGCCCGTCCTGNGCACTCTTCTGGCAACATTCTGCCGTGAGGGCTGGCGGCGGCGGCACAGCAGGCGCACATGGCACAACCACAGCGATACGGCAGCATTCGCGAATTCCTCGACAATCTGCCGCGCCAGCCCTGCATCTGGCAGCCAGAGAACCAGAATATCTGCGTCACCTGCTTGCGCATCAACGAGCCAGTCGCTCGCGTCTGCTCGGTNTGGTCGCAGGCGCTCGACGACGCGCCGCTGGAAGAGCTAGATTTCGAGGAGGAAATGCGCTCACTCCCGGCGGTCGAGAAGNTCGCCGAAAGCCCTGCGACGCCGGGGCTGGTCGAGGTCGACGTCGTCGGCGACTGGAACATGGATCCGGCCACGGCCGCCCCCGTCGCGGCCGAACCGGTCGTGGTCGAGCCTGCTGCCGAACCATCCATTGCGGTGGTCGATATTGATATGGTCCCACCGACAGAGCCTGCAGTTACCGAAGAACCCGCTGCGGAAGAGACAGAGCCGGCAGAAGTTGGAGACGCGGAGGAGGACGAGCCGGTTGAGGCCGAAGCGGTTGAAGCCGAAGCAGTCGAGGCAGAAGCGGTTGAAGCCGAAGCAGTCGAGGCAGAAGCGGTTGAAGCCGAAGCAGAGACGATTGAAGTGGCTGAAGGCGAAGACGCCGAAGAGGTCGCGCTTGAGGCCGTTTCCGTCGAGGAAACTGAAGCTGGCGACGATGAGTTTGACGAAGATGCTGCGGTCCCGGAAGCGGTCGAAGTCGAAGCGGCGGAAGCCGACGAAGAAATTGCGGAAGCCGCGCCAGCCGAGGCCGATGCGGCCGCCGTCGACGCGCCGCCTGTGGGTACGTGGGGCAGCCGCCTGAAATTCTGGGGCGGCGCTGCGGAAGCTCCGGCCGCGGATGAGCCGGCTGCTGCCGAATCCGACGATGCTGCCACGGACGCCGACGAGCCCGCGCCTGCGGAAGTCGTCGACGCCGAAGAGACTGACGTCGAGCCCGAAGCTGCGCCTGAGCTAGAAGNGGAGGCGCCGGTGGAGTCGGAGTCTGAAGTGCTGCCCTCAGCCCCTTCGGACGCGCCGTTTGCCGTCGGCGAGGTGGTGAACCACAGCGTCTATGGCGGCGGCACGGTGCACGAGTGCATCATGACCGGGAACCAGTGGTCGGTACGCATCGATTTCAACACCGGCCCCCGCACCATCCTGAGCCATTTCCTCGAAGGCGAAAGCGACGCCCCAGAGCCCGCGCCAGCCGACGATTCGACCTGGGGCCGCGTCGGTGCTGGCCCGGAACCGGAGGACGCGCCCGAATCCCCGTCAGGCGATGCTGAAGCNAGCGGCGACGATNAGNTNCCGCCGCCNGCCGAGCTCGTAGAGGCGGAGGCCGTGGCCGTCGAAGCGGTCGCGGAGCCAGACGCAGANGTTGCGCCGGTTAAAGTGGAAGCGGTGGAGGTCGCTAAGGAGGAAGTGGTTGAAGCGGAACCAGTCGAAGCCGAACCGGTGGAGGCGGAGGCCGTGGCCGTCGAAGCGGTCGCGGAGCCAGACGCGGAAGTCGCGCCGGTTGAAGTGGAAGCGGTGGAGGTCGCTGAGGAGGAAGTGGTTGAAGCGGAATCGGTCGAAGCCGAGCCGCTGGAGGCGGAGCCTGAGCCCGTGCCCGAGCCGGAACCCGAGCCCGCCGTGGCCGAGCCGATTGAAGTTGATGCGGAACCAGAGGCAGAAGCTGAAGAGACTGAAGCCGTAGCCGAGCCGGTCATGGAGGAGGTGCCGGCCGACGGTGCCGTCGAGGTTACTGAGGTGGAACCGGAACCGGAACCGGAACCGGAACCGGAGCTGGAGCTTGAGGCGAGCGAGGCCGAGCCCGAAGCGGCCGCAGACCCCGCAGACCCCGCTGACGCCGCTGCCGAGGTAGTNGAGGTTGAGGCTACTGATACTGCCGAGGCCGCCGACGATGCNGTTGAAGCTGCCGAAACTGAAGTAGCCGAGCCGATTGAAGCCGAAGCGGAACCGCTCGCGGCCGAGCCCGAGCCCGAAACGCCCGAGCCCGAGGCGCCCGCGGAGGCAGCTTCCGGCGAGAATCCATTCCCGCCTGGAGTCGAGGTACATCACGAGTTCTTCGGGATTGGCGTCGTGCGGGAGAGCCGGCCCAAGGACGAGCACTGGCGGCTCGAGGTAGAGTTCAGTGACGGGGCGCAGCGGACGCTGCTCTCGTCATTCGTCACGCTACCCGGGGGAGAAGCTGACACGGATGCTGCCGAGCCGGAGACGCCGGTGTTGGTGGAGCCCGCGGAGGAAGCGGAGGCGGAACCCGANGTACCCGAGCCGGAGGAAGCCGAGCCTGTTGCCGAGGCTGAGCCGAAGGCGGTGGAGGAAGTGGAAGCGGAACCCGAGTTGGTGGAAGCTGAGCCAGTGGAGGTAGAAGCGGAGCCCGAGCCCGTGCCAGAACCCGAGCTCGCAGAGGCGCCGCCGCTCGTTGAANCGGTAATTATCGAGGCGGAGATGGTCGACGAACCTCCCGTCGCGACGGCGGTCATTGAGCCGCAGGCGGTCCCGGAGGTTGTGCCGGAGGTACCGCTGCTGGCGGAGCCAGTGGTGGTCGACCTGGGCGACCCGGACTTGGAGAGCGACCCGGAGGTCTCGGCGATGGGGTCGCTCGAGACGAAGCGTGCGAGCGGGCGCGGGCGCAGCAAAGGTCAGAAAGTGCGCTGCAGAAAGTGCGGCGGCGAAGGCCACTACGCCAAGACCTGCACGCAGTGAACGTGACGACCGGGCTGCGCTGACAGGGCGACCGTGCCAGCTCGCTTGGGAAGAAGCGGCGCAAAGGGTAAATCCCCGGTGCAGCCGTGCCGCGGCTGTAGCCCCGTAGTGTAGAGGTCCATCATACGTGGCTCTGGACCACGTGACCCTGGTTCGAATCCGGGCGGGGCTACCACTTTTGCCCGTAAACTATATAAAGGAAACGAGTTTTGATTCGGCAATGGGGACAACCGCAACCATTAAACAGAGGCGCGTAGACGTCTATTTGCCGAGTCTGGAAGCCAAGCAGCACTGGACTGAAGTCGCTAAAGCGTCCGGCATGAGCCTGAGCAAATACATCTCCAACCTGGTGGAGTTGTCAATGGAGGACCAGACTCTGGGGACCGACCGGCAGTCGCTGCTGGAAGTGAATGAGCAGCTGCACCACCAGCTGAAGGATGCTGACGACCGCATCCGGTTGCTGGAAGCGCTGCGCGACAAGCTGGACGGGGAGCTGCGGACTTACCGTATGAATCCGTTCCTGGACGGAGATTTCCGTGGCATGCGGCAACTGGACCGTGAACTGGTACGTTTGCTCAAGACCCGCACGAGTCAGGGCCAGCACGCTACTCTACCGGCGGAGCACATCCTGCGCGAGCTGGGGGTGAAGCCGACCGAGACCGAGGCAGTCCGCGGCATCAACGCGCAGCTGGACGCCTTCGTCGACTACGGGCTGGTGGAATACACGGCATCC
>PCCI01000021.1 GCA_002731655.1 Methanobacteriota archaeon
TTGAGAATCACGACCGCAGAAAAGGGAAGCAAGGTCGGGACCAGGATAACCATAGAAGGGAATGAAGGGCTGAAAGTGGAAGACCATGCAGTCCCTCAAGGAACCACAATCGAAGTGGCCGACCTATTCTTCAATACTCCTGCAAGATCAAAACATCTAAAGAGAGTGTCGACCGAACTGAAACATATTGTAAAGGCAGTTACCATCGAAGCTATCAGAAGACCAGACGTGGGCTTCAAACTGGTTCACAGTGAAAGGAAACTGATAGATGCTCCCAGTTCGGACCTTAAAACCAGAATAGGGGTCTTGCTAGGACGTGACGCTGCAAAAGAATTAATCGTGATTGAGGGAGAAGGAAACGGATTGAAAGTTCACGGTTACCTGACACGCCCTGCAGTTTCGCGAAAGACCATGTTAGGGATCTATCTCCACATCAATGGACGTCCTGTCCAAGCAAGAAATATTTGTTACTCGATAAGAGGTGCTTATGGAAGTTTGCTACATGAAGGTCATTTCCCAATAGGGGCGCTCTTCTTGGAGATCCCAGCACAGGATGTTGATGTCAATGTCCATCCTGCCAAGACAATCGTCAGGATTGCCCAAGAAGAAAAGGTCAATCAAGAACTCAGGAAGATTCTCAAGGATATTCTGGCCGAGCAGGCGCTAATCTCACATGTAAATCTTGATGATACTAGAACGGATTCGATATTTGGGATGCCACTAGGTGGAGTTGCATCAAAAAATAGGGCAGTCCAGGTCAGTAATATAGATTCATTGCAGCAGGAATTCGAGATTAGATTTCAAGACGATGAGAATATAAAGACAACTATGCCCACAATGAGGCCCTTGTCGCTCATCGAGAACAAGTATATTGTGGCGATGGGGATTGAAGGATTGTATATCATCGATTTCAATGCTGCACACGAAAGAGTAATGTATGAAAGGTTGAAGAATCAAGCTCAGTTCTCGAGAATAGGAAAGCAGGAATTGTTGAAACCCATATCTCTGGAATTATCGAAGAGCGATGCAACAGCCTTTGAACATATGTTGCCTCAGATAACAGACATGGGATTTGACGCGGAAAAATTTGGCCCTTCCTCCTTCATGATAAGGAGTGTACCGGCCTTGTTAGCTGGTTCAGAACCGGAAAGAATCAGGGAGGCTATAGACGACGTGGTCGAAAGTGGTTCAATGAAATCAGCGGAGGAGAGACATCAGTACATGATGTACACAGTGGCGTGTCATTCAGCTCTCAGGGCTGGAGATAAACTGACCATGTCCCAGATGGAATTCGTGATAAGGGAGATGGAATCAATTCCAAATCCATACGCTTGTGTTCACGGCAGACCAACGGTAATGACCATAACGCCTGCGGAACTTGACAAAAAATTCAAGAGAAGCGGATTTTAGAGGCGTGATAGCCGTTCGGCAATCACACCCATCGCAGTTGCGGTCTCCAATTCAACGCTGTGGCCGGTCAGCTCGAGGTGGAATTTAGATGCCTTGAGCANCTTTCCCGGTAATCCTTGCGGGCCGACCCCCATCAGTAGGCAGAGCCGTCCTTCGAACGAATCAGGCGGTTCTGGCTTGGCCGGTTGCGGAGTCGTTGCGACCAGCGTCCCGACCCACTTTCCCGGGACGCCGCTGAACAGCTTCACGCGGCCGGCGCCGACGAGTGCCGCAAACCACTCGCCGCCGTCGGCGCGCGACTCACGCGCGACCCGCTGCGCCAGTCGCGGAAGCTCGGTCTTCCCGAAATCAACCAGCGCTAGGTCAAGCCCGAAGCCAGCGCAGAGCGCCCCCGCCCGTGCGAGCGCTCGCAAGTGCGGAGGTTTGAGGCCACCGCGGTAGCCGTTCCAGAGGCCGAGGACGTGCTCCCCCGCCGGGGTCGGCAGCTCGACAGCTGCCGCAGGCNCGGGTTTTGTGGCCTTGCCGCCCAGCCGCCCCTGCCCGCGCGCCAGCGTTTCGAGCACTCGCTGCCGGGTGGCGGTATCATCGATAGTGGTGGCCAGTTCGCCCCCTTCAGTCAGCCACGCTTTCGCGGTCGCGTGGTCGCCCAGCCGGTGCGCCGCGCCCGCCAGCGTCCCGAGCAGTCGCGCCGATTCGTCCGCCGACCGCTGCCGCGCGGCAGCGGCCAGTAGCTCGAGTTCATCTTTCGCGGCGACCGACGCGAGGTAGCGCAGCCCGCTCGCGTTTGGCTCCAGTGCCAGTGCCTGCTCGAGCGCGTTCGGCGAAACGGCGCGTTTGCTGCGCCGCAATTGCAGGTGTAAATAGCCCAGCAACCGCACCGCCTGATTGCGGGGCAGCTGCGAGAGATGCGCCATGATTGGCGCCGGCTGCAAGTCGCCCGCCCATGCGCGCAGCACCGGTTTGGCGCTGGCCACTTCCTGCTCGGTGTTGGCGAGCGCCAGCTCGAGCAGGTCGTGCTGGAGCTGAGTGGGCAGCCGCGGCGCGGCGGCCTTGAGCACTGTTACCAGCGCTTCGCCGTGGAGCGTTCGCAGGTGGCCTACCAGCGCGCGCAGCACCGGGGGGCGGTCCCCCGCAGAGCGCCAGTCGGCGAGCTGCTTTGCCAGCTCGCCAACCAGCTCGGCGTGGCGCCATTCCTGCTCGACCCGCTCGGCGCACGCCAGCGCTTCGCGGACGAAATCCTGCGCCCGCGANTGCGCGATATCGTCGCGGCCCGAGAGCTCGAGCAGCGCCAGCGCGCAGTAGTATGGCTCCAAAGCATGGACCTGCTCGACCAGCGCTTCCAGCGGAGCCCCCTGTCGCGAACGCCGGATGAGCGTGCGGCAGGCGGACGGCATGTGTTCGCGACGCGCCACGCAGTCCGAAGCCTTGCGCGGCTTAAGGTCGCCGGCCGCGCCACTTATGGCGCGCTGCCCTTCAGCATACGTGGAGCTCTTCGAGCGCGAAACCGAAATTGCGGCGCCGGTCGAGCAGCTTTTCGGCTGGCACGAACGGCCCGGCGCTTTCGAGCGACTGGTGCCGCCGTTCGATCCGGTGACGCTGCTGCACCGCGAAGGCGACCTGCAATCGGGGACAGTCGAGCTGCGCGTTCGCGCCCCTTTCCGCCGCAAGTGGGTTGCGCGGCACCACGGCTACATTCGCCAGCGGCAGTTCATCGATACGATGGAGCGCGGGCCATTCCGTCACTGGGAACATACCCACCTTTTCGAGCCGCTGCGCGGGGGGCGGTCGCTGCTGCGCGACCGCGTCGAATACGAGGCGCCCTTCGGGGCGCTTGGTCGCGCTGTCGGCGGAGTTGAGCGCCGCGTCGCACAACTTTTCGGCTACCGCCACNACGTCACGCGTCACGACGTCGGGGCACACTGCCGGTTTCCGGGCCGGCTACGCGTCGCGATTACCGGTGCNAGCGGGCTCATCGGTTCCGCGCTGACGCCGTTGCTGACTGCGGGTGGCCATGCGGTGAGCCGTATGGTGCGACGCACCCCGCGCGCGGGCGAAATCGAGTGGTCCCCGACGCGGCACTACGTTGGCCCGCTCGATGGGCATGACGCAGTCGTCCACCTAGCGGGCGAAAACGTCGGTGCGCTGTTGCGCTGGTCGCCCGCCAAGCGGCGCGAAATCCGCGAGAGCCGCATCGCCGGGACGCGGCTGCTGGCCGAGCACCTGGCGGCGATGGTAATCCCGCCGCGCACCCTCATCTGCGCGTCAGCCATCGGCTGGTATGGCGACCGCGGTGACGAACTGCTCGACGAGGATTCCCCGTCGGGCGACGATTTCTTTGCCGAGGTGGTGCGGGACTGGGAGGCGGCGTGCGAACCGGCGCTGGCGGCCGGCATCCGCGTCGTCAACCTGCGCTTCGGCATCGTGCTTTCTCCGCAAGGNGGTGCNCTGCCGCGTATGCTCCCNCTNTTCGGGGCGCCGCTCGCGAGCGGCTCCATCGGCGGCGGCCAGCAGTGGTGGTCGTGGGTCGCGCTCGACGACGCAATTGGTGCAATCCACCACGCGCTCTGCGACCAGCGGCTGCGCGGGCCGCACAACGTCGTTGCCGGGGCGGTCCGGCAGCGCGACTTCGCCGCGACCGTCGGCAGGGTGCTGCGGCGNCCNGCGGTGATTCCGCTGCCGCGTTTCGTCGTCAGCGGCGCGATGGGTGAGATGGGGCGGTCGCTGCTGCTCGCCAGCACGCGNGTCTCGTCGGAGCGGCTCGCCGGGCGCGACTATCNCTGGCGTCTGCCCGAATTAGAGGGCGCATTGCAGCACCTGCTGGGGCGGCGCGAGTTCGACGCATGANCCGTCGTCTCGACGAGCTCGACGCGCTGCGCGGAGTCGCGCTGGGGATGATGCTGCTCTCCAACTTCGTCAGTGACCTGGATTTCTTCGGCGCCATGGAGGTCACTGCGGGCAGCGGCTGGTGGTGGTTCTCGCGCCTTACGGGGGGATTGTTCGTTGCCGTGGCGGGCGTCGCGGCGTTCCTGGCGAGCCGCACGGGCAATCCCCGCCAGGCGGTGCACAGGTCGCTGAAGCTAGTCGGCATCGCCTATGGCATCACGTTCGTCACTTGGCTCGCGTTGCCGCACGCCTTCGTTCGCTTCGGCGTGCTGCATCTGCTGGCGCTGGCCGGCCTTGTGGCGATGTTGTTGCGCGGGCGCGAGCAGCTGGCGCTGCCGCTCGGCGCAGCCTGTTTNCTGCTGCCGTGGCTGGCGCNGCCGGGCGGCGAATGGCTCGGGCTGCGCGCTTACGATTTCATGACGGTGGACTACTTNCCGCTCAAGCCGTGGCTCGGGGTTTTCCTGCTCGCTTTCTGGGCGAGCAGCCGCGCTTACGCCAGCGGCGAACCGCTGATAGTGCGCGAGTGGCCTGCACCGCTGCTCTGGGCGGGGCGACGCACGTTGCCGATTTACCTGCTGCACCAGCCGTTGCTGGTGGGAGCGCTGCTGCTGGCAGGATATCAGTTATAGGACTGCCGAGAGCTTGCGCTCTGGAAAAGNNGGGGTGGGGCGGGGGAGCTGTGTGCCCCCGCCCTCCGTTGGACCAGTTAGACGAATCTAACCGAGCCGCTTGCTGCCGATCACGTCACCGGTGTTATCGAATTTGACTTCGAGTGACCAGTCGTCATCAGCGGGGCCGTCGGAAGAGTGGCCCGAGCCGCGTGCGGTGAACTTGTCACCAGCTGACAGCTTGCCGTCCCGGTCGTTGTCGTTGAAGGTAACGGCGTATACTGCGCCGTTATCATCATTGACGGCGTCCGAGCGCGTCTGTAGGTCTGCGTCGCAGCTGTCGTCGCATGTGGCGTCGTAGCTTACGTCGACTCCGACCACGTTGCCGGAGAGATTCTGCATTGCAATCTCACCAAACTCACTGGTCGTGCCCGTGCNGTCCTTCAGGAAGTAGCTGAAGGCTTCTAGGTCATACTTCGTCGATACCTTCACAACGGTGACATAGTAGTCGCCACTGCTGTTCTTGGTTGACGTGAACTGAGCGAAGGGTGAGGTATCTCCCTGTTCCAGGAAGCTGGCTGCCCAAACGTACAGCACAGCTGCCAGGACAACAGTAATCGCTACCATCAGGATGACGGCGATAACTGGGGATACACCCTCGTTGTCTTGTTCTATTCTGTGTTCCATGGTTGCGTCCTCTTTTCTTTGTACGGTGCTGCTTGGCAGACCGCAGGAACTCGACACCGTCAGGATGCNTATATAAGCCTAACTAAATTCGTTATCTAACGATAAAACCGGTTATGGTNNGGTATTAGTAACTTCGNGCCAGCCAGACGCGGCGCTTCGTGGATTTTCCCGAGACAGCGCACTTGCGCGCCTTCGCAAACGGCTCGCGCGCGTCGCCCAGNAATGAGTGTCCCGTGAGTTCCTCCACCATCGCCGCCTCGGCGTCGCTACCGTCGAACGGTATCTCGTAGATTCGCCCCGGCTCGACCGGCTCNGCNAGTGACAGCCGCCCTTCCGCAGAGCGCTCCAGCGGAGGTAATACGTGCATGCACGNATTATTGGCTTTTTCGGTGCGCNTCCGCAATTCGNCCGCAACTGCCTCNAGCGCCTCTTTCACCGCCTCCGTCGCGCCCGCCAGCGGCACGCTGTCTTTGCCGCCGGTGCGCGGCGCCAGTACGCACTCGCCGCTGGCAAGGTCGCGCGGCCCCAGNTCGAGCCGCAGCGGGACGCCGCGAATCTCCCAGTCGTAGTATTTCTGCCCCGGCCGCAGGTCGCGGTCGTCGAGGTGNANCCGCAGCCCCGCCTCACGCAGCTGCGCCTGCAGTTCGTGGCANGCGGCGAGCACATCGTCGGCGCCCTCCTTCGCGAGCACCGGCACGATGACCGCCTGGTGCGGCGCAATCGCGGGCGGCAGGATGAGTCCGCGGTCGTCGCCGTGGACGCCGACGACCGCACCGAGCAGCCGCTCCGACATGCCATAGGTGGTCTGGTGGCAGTACTGTTGCTCGCCCTGCGCGTCCTCGTAGCGCACGTCGAACGCGCGCGCCCACTGGTCGCGGTAGTGGTGGACCGANGCCACCTGTAGCGTCCGCCCGTCGGGCATCACGACGTCGATACCGANGGTGTAGTGNGCGCCGGGGAAGGTGTCCCACAGCGGTCGCCGCGCGACCAGCGTCGGCAGGCAGAGGTCGTGCATCAGCCGCGCCGCGATTTCGAGGTCCTCCTCGATTTGGCGCGTCGCGTCCGCCTCGTCGACGTGGCAGGNATGCGCCTCGAAGAAGTGGATTTCGCGCACGCGGATGAATGAGCGCGTCTGCTTCGTTTCGTAGCGGAAGGTGTTGACCATCTGATAGGTCTTCAGCGGTAGGTCGGCATGGCTCCGAATCCAGAGCGGGAACATGCTGTACATCGCCGTTTCCGACGTGGGGCGCAGGAACATCGGCACGTCCAGTTCGGTCTCGCCAGCGTGACGCACCCAGAAAACTTCCCGCGCGAAGCCGGTCGCCTCCTCGTCCATCCGCAGCTCCGACGGGTCGACCCCCTCTTCGCGCGCGCATTGTAGCCGCGCCACCAGTTGGTTCTCCTTCTCAAGCAGCTGCTCTGGGATAAGCAGCGGGAAGTTGACTTCCTGATGGCCGGTGCGCTCCATCTCGGCGTGCGTCAGCCCGTCGATGAGCCGCATCGCCTTCCAGCCGTAGGGGCGCCAGACGTCCATCCCCTTGACGGGGTAGCGCTTGTCGACCAGTTCGGCCGCCTCGACCATGAAGGGGTACCAGGCGTTGAAATCGTCTTTGGGCGGGATGCCGCGCTTGGCGGCTGCCGGCTGGGCCATCGTGCTCGCCAGACAGGTGCTGCTTAAGCGTTTACTTGCGGCGCGGGCCCCACTGTTCCCAACCGCGCTGGATGACGAANGGCCCGATGATAACGGTCACCAGCGAGATAAGTAGCATCTGTCGGCACTCCTCGGGCGCCGCGGCGTAGTTTTCGGGCTGTGTCAGCTTTAGCTTGATGAGCCCGAACCACGGCAGCTCGCCGCGTGCCATGCCGACGATGTCGCCCGGCTGCACCGGCTGCACCGACTGGCCCAGCAGGTCGCGATGCGTCAGTTGGTCGGGGTGGCGGTTGCCGACCGAGTCGCCCTTGGTGATGTAACCTGACTGTGTCAGCCCGGTCAGCGGAGCGCCTGGCGGGAGCCCGATTTCAGCCAGCACCAGCTTGCCGTTGGCGAACTCCATGTCCACTTCGGGCAGGTAGTAGCTGCCGTTGTCGCGCACCTCGACCCACGCCATGGCGCGGTGGATGACCGGCGTGGCCGGGGTCCACTCGCCATCCTGCCGGTTGCACTCTGCCTCGTCGAGGCTGGCGCCAGCGCTGCAGACTCCGCGCAGCCCGTTCTTGTAGTAGATGATTACGTCGCCGTAGTCGCCGTAGCGCTCGTAGCCCTGCTGTTTTCCGGCGAGGTAGGTGACGATGTCGCTGCGCTCCGCGCTCTTGACCAGCACAAGGTCACCGGTGTCGATGGCGCCGATGTGGGTGAAGCCCGGCTCGGGGTAGAGCGGGTTGTCGTCGTGCTCCATCGAGCCCGATTCGATGACCACCATCGGCGGCCAGTTGCCGGTGTAGGCCCAGGTCAGCATGAACACCGCGCTGACGACCAGCAGCGCGCTGCCGAGCTCCCGCGCCCACGGCGGCAGCTGCTTCAGTGCTTCAAGGTCCATCGCAGCTACTTCCGCTTCTTGCGCTTGATAATCCGCTTCACGCGCCGCTTCTTCGGCTTCGCTTCCGCGCGCGTAATGCGCTTCTGCGGGCCGGTGGCGCCGCCCTTGCTCGCGCCGAAGTCAGTCATCTCACCGCTGCCCACTTCGCGGATGGCGGTCTCGATTTCCTCATCCACCGCTTCTGCCTCTGGCTCGTCGTCCACCTCTTCAGGTATCGCGACTTCGCCCTCTTCGTTGTCGAGCAGCCCCGCCAGCGGGTCAATCCCGGCGCCGCTCGATGGCTCGAAGTTTTCGTGTGTCTCGGGTACCGTATCAGGGCTGTCGCGCGGTTGCATCTCCTGCCCGCAGCAGGGTGAGCGGTTCCATTTTTCGTGGAATCCCTTGCCGCACGCCACGCAGATGAAATCGCCCTGCTGTGACTTTTGCGGCTCCGCTGCCGGGCTGCTTGCCTCGGGTACTTTTGCGGCCTCGGCAATCTCTTCGGCGCGCAGGACGCTGCCGCCACACTGCTCGCAGCGACCCGCCCGCCGCTGGAAGCGGGTGCCGCAACTGTCGCACTGGAACGGCTTTTCGGTACCCTGGACGTAGGGATTGAAGTCGCCCGTGTCGACCAGCGTTTCGGCGTCCGCCTGCCGGTCATCCTGCTCGAGCTTCGCCAGTTCGGGATTCTCGGCTGACCCCCCCATCTGCTTGCGCATGCGGGCGAAAAACGAGTCGCGCTCGGCGAAGACTTCCTTGGTTTCGTCCGAGTAGTCGAACTTATCTTCTTCCTTCTTGCGACGGAAAAGCCCCATCATACTGCGATTCGCCGCAAGCATAAAGCCTTATCGCCCCGCTGCGGCCGCATGAACTGGGATGAGCAGGTGGCGCTGGTGACCGGAGCCTCATCGGGCATCGGCTTCGAAATGGCGCGGCAGCTGGCCGATGCCGGGGCGCAGGTCTTCGCCTCGGCGCGACGCGAGCAGCGGCTGGCGCAGCTTGCCGCCGAGTTCCCTGCCGGCCGCATCACGCCACTCGTGGCGGACCTCGCGGAAGCGGGCGCCGGTGCGCGGCTGGTGAAGCAGGTGCTCGCCGCCGCCGGTCGGCTCGACCTGCTGGTCAACAACGCCGGCTACGGCGAGCTGGTGAAGGCCGACGAGCAGACGACCGAAGCGGTCGCGCGGCAGATGCAGGTCAACTTCATGGCGGTCATCGAAGCGACGCTGGCTGCCATCCCGACGATGAAGTCGCAAGGAGGCGGCCGCATCCTTAACGTCGCCTCCATCGTGGGCCATATGGGGCTGCCGGGAATCGCGGCGTATGTCGCGAGCAAGCACGCGCTGCAAGGATGGTCGGAAGCAAGCGGCTACGACCTCAGGGAGCACGGCATCGCCGTCACCTGCCTCTGCCCCGGCGGCACCGCGACCGAGTTCGATGATCATCCCTCGTTTGACCGCCACGACGGCGTCAGCAGCTTCACCCAGCCGGCCGCCACCGTCGCGCGCGCTGGGCTGCGCGGGGCGTGGAAGCGCAAGCCGCTGGTGATTCCGGGGTTACGCAACCGCTTCTTCCTCTGGGCGCACGACCGGCTGCCATGGCTCTACCGCCGTATCATGTATCGCGAAGCGCGGCGTATCGCGCCGCGTGACTGATCACTACAACAACGGTAGCTTTCCGGTCAGCCGGTCCAGCTCCGCTTCGCCTGCGGGGCCGATGCCGATACAGGTAATGGTCCCGGCCGCCAGCTCGGTGCGCCCCGCGTCGCGCACCAGCGCGGTTGTCAGCCCTGCCGCGCGCGCGTCGGCTTGCAGCGCGTGCAGCGCCGGCTCGTCGGGGCAACGCACGGTAACCTTGCGCTGCCCCTCGTCAAACCAGTCTCGGAACTCGCGCCGGTCGTGCTTCTGTGCGCGTAGCGCGCAGCTGACGGCAGCGTGCGCCACTTGCGCCGCGAGCTTGCCGCGCGACAGCTTCAGGTCGCCCCGCACGGCGATGACCAGCTTGCGCTCCACCTAGTCCTCGCTGGCCCGGTCGGCCCCGCCGGCCTCGTCGGCCTCGCCGCCGGGGTCGACCGGCTGCACTTCGTGCGCCAGCCCCTCGCCGGGGGCAGCGGGGTTCAGCGCATTCTCGAGCTCCGCCCGGCGCGCGTCGATGTCGGCCAGGTCGGCCAGCAGTGTCTTGCGCTTTTTCTCGTAATAGCTGCGCATCATCGGGCTACCGACCCGCTCGCGCCGTTCGAATTCTTCCAACTTGCGCTTGACGTTGCGCCGGTCGTGCTGCAGCCCTTCCATCTCGAGCAGCTCGGCCGGGATGATTTTCCCGGCGACCGCCAGCTCCGCCTCGATGCGGAAGCCGGGCGGTGCGCGCGCCAGCGCTGGATGCACGTTCGCGAGCCACGGATACGCGCCGCGATACCAACCGATGGCGAAGAACAGGGCGGTCGCGGCGAGCAACGAAGTCGNAACGAACGCGGTCTGGAAGTATCCCTTCTCACCGTCAGAGACCCCCTCCCAGGCCGGGGCGTTGCCGAGCCCGGGGTTGCCGAGCACGAAGCCGATGAGAATCACGACGCAGATGGACATCGCCATCCCCAGGGTGACGCGGTAGAGTGTGTCGAACTCCTCGTCGAGTTCGTTCTTGCGCGGGAACATCGCCATTATCAGTGTGTAGCCCGGGAAGAAGAGCACCAGCAGCAGCCCGTAGATAACGCGCAGGTTGAGAAAATCGTGCTGTTGCCAGCTGCCAATCGCCCCGAGAATGGTAATCAGCCCGAAGAAAGGCGCCCAGAGCGACGGCACTTCCTCATCGTCGGAAATGAGCGCGTAGACCAGATCGAGCACCCAGACTACCGGCCGCAGCACCAGCTCCCGCATTGGCCGCGCCACGCTGCGCCGGTTAAAAACGTCTGCCGCCGCGGAATCCGCGTCGGTATCCCNGCGACTCCGCCCCGTCGCGCCGCACCCCGCCCTGCGCCAGCAGTGCCTTCCAGCGGCCGCGGCAGTCGCACGCGGCCGCTGGCAACGGACCGCCCAGCCGGTGCGCCGTCAGGCCGTCGAGCAGCGCCTGGTCGCACTCGCCACAGTTGTGCGCGCCGCGCTGCGTCCCGCCGCCGGTCGGGTCGGAGTAGACGCGCACGCCGCATTCCCGCGTGCGGCGCAGTACCTCAACCACCGACCAGAGCCACGGTGCGCTCCATTCGCCCCGCCTGAAAAGGCGCTCGACGACCGTATTTCGCTGGACGTTGACCGGGTTTAGCGAGACTTTGTCGACGTGCGGCNCCGCGCGCTCGNTTGACGCGACCGCGTCNTCGATGGNTTGCGCCTCGTTCAGGAACGGCGGCTTCAGCAGCACATANGCCTTGACGCTCGCGCCGGCAGTGNGGGCGTNCACGCACGCGCGCGTGNAGCCATCCCACTTCAGCCGCTTGTTGACGCATTTGTCAAGCACNAGCGGCGTTGCCGACTCGAGCCCGATGGCGACTTCGAGCGCCGGCGCAGCGCCGTAATCCATGTGGCGCGCGTGGACGAACTCGGGCAGCGACTCGACCAGCACTTTCTCGACGCCGGCCGCGTGCATTTCGGCCATCGCCTGCGCGGCGAAATCGAGCGGCACCTCGGTCGGGTCCAGGAATGAGCCCGACGTGTAAATCTTGGCGTAGCGCTTCCNTGCNAGGTGCGGCAGCACCTGTGCCCACTGCGCCTGTAGCGCCTCGGTCGAGACGCCGCCGGGAACGGTGTCGTTGAAGTANCCNCACATCGCGCACCCTTCGCGAATCGACCAGTAGCAGCCGCGCGTGCGCAGGATAGCGACCCCCGCCTCGACCTGCTCGTCGTCGAGCACTTCGCGCTCGGTCCAGGTCGCGACCGGCTGGTCGAGCGGATGCGCCGCCGGTTCCTGCTTGGCGNCGTTGACGAATTCGGCGAACGCGTCAGCCACGGTTCCGCACCTCCACTGCCAGCCCCCGTTCCATCGCGACCATCTCGCCGGGCGCCATGCGGGCGACCCCGGCCGCGGTGATTTCGCCGCCCTGCTCGACCGCGACCTGCTCGCCATTGCGGAACTCGCCGCGTGTGCCAATGACGCCGGCGGCGAACAGGTCACCGCGCAGCTGGAATTCGGCCGCCTCGATGACTGGCCCGCCCGCCGCCGCCAGCGCGGCAGCGCCCTGTACCGTAAGCGCGAAGCCNCCGATGCGCGGCGAGAAATTGGCCACCCCCTCGAGCCGCAGCCGCGGCCAGCGCCCCTGTACCGCCGCGGCGAGCAGCGGCTCCGCCAGTTCGTCGAANTGGACCTGCGCCAGCCCGGNCGCTTCNCCGCGNGAGCGGTCGCGGCCGGAGAGCGACGCNACGCCGCGCAGCGCGGTGCGGCACGCGGCGCGCAGCGCACCGAGACCNGCGCCGGACGCAGGCCTCTCTGCACCGGTTTCCAGCACCTCCACACCGCGCTCGCGCAACAGCTCCGCCAGCAGTCCGGAAGCGGAGCCAGCGTGCACTATTGCTTTTTTATACCTGTCTTCGGGGCGCAGCCGTTCTAGCTGGCGGCCAAACATCGCCGCTTCGTTGGCGTCCCAGTGGCCGGTTACGCCGACGTCGTAATGCGCTGCCGGGTGGAGCATTTCCAGCTCGCGCGGTACCAGTCCCAGNGGACTTGTCACCGACACGACATGCAGCGCCAGCCAGTTGTCCAGCTCGCGCAACGTGCGGTGGAAACGGCGGTGCGTCGCGCTCCAGTGATACGGCTTGCGCGCTGAGCAGGGNAATAGCAGCAGCACCATCCCCGCGGCGGGCGGCGCGAAGCGTTCGAGATTGCGCCGCCATTCGATGACGGCCGGATGCCCCAGCGAGAGCGCGCCGGCGCGGATTTCGACCGTGCGGCGGNCGCCCCGGGTCGNGAGCAGGTNGCGCGAGTGGTGCAGCAGCTGCGCCACGCGCGGATTGTGCAGCGCGGTGCGCTCGACCATCTCCCGCAGCCGTCCCTGTTCCAGCGCGCTGCGGATGCGGCNCAGCCAGCCCGCGAGCGCCTTGCGGTTGCCCGCGGCGGTCGCACCCCCGTCGGGAATCCAGTCNCCCTGCTCGAGNCGGAAACCGGCCGCNCCGCGNAATTCNGCCGCGAGTGAGTCGAACAGNTCCACCCCTAGGTANGNGAGCAACGGNATCTCGGCCGGNTCGACTGTGGGGGTGTAGAGCAGCCGCCGCCAGCCCGCCTCCTCGCGCGTTGCCCTCAGCGCCGCAAGCAGCTGCCGTGGGTCGTGCGATGCCGCGCCGTCGAGCACCGCGATGTCGTTGGAGAGCGCCAGGAATGGTGCCTGTGTGGTGTCGCGGCCGAGCGGCTGCGGTGGCAGCGGTAGCTTGCGGCGGCCGAGCTTCAGCGCACCGCCGTCGCCCAGCGCCTTCTCGGGAAGCAGCTTCGTGCCGCTATCGGCGCCCAGCGCCAGCGGCGTCCGGCGGCCGTGCAGCTCCAGCAGGCGACCCAGCCCTTCGTGTNCGAGCGGTTCCACGCCCGCGCCACCCGCCGTGGGGGGATTACTCTTCCGGCAACTCTTCCAGTTCTTCGGGGATTTCGGTGGAAGCCGCCGAGTGCACCGCGGCAGTCGCAACCTCGTCCTTGATGGCCTGCATTTCTTTGGCCATCTCCTCGGCCGTCGGAATCAGGCCGAGAATATCGTCCGCTGCGCCGAGCGCCTTTTCGACGTCAGCCACTTGCGAGAGTTCCTTGTCGGGGGTTGCTCGTGACGCGCCGACATATTCGGCGGCGCCCTCTATCAGCCGGGTAATCTCGAACGGCAGCACGAACTTCGTTGACGCGCCAGCACCCAGGTTCTTCAGCGTATCCAAGCTCAGTACCGTAAGCGCTTTCGAGTCCAGCGCGGCGGCACCCATCGAGATGATGCGCAGCCCCTGTGCCTCACCCTGCTGTTGCAGGATGTGCGCGGTCCGCTGTCCCTGAGCCTCCAGGATCTGCGCCTGCCGCAGACCTTCGGCCTCCAAGATGCGCGACTGCTTGTCGCCCTCGGCGTTCAGGATGGCGGCGCGCTTGTCACCGTCAGCGCGCAGGATGTTGGCGCGCCGATTGCGCTCGGCTGCAGTCTGGTCCTCCATCGCCTGCTTGACGTTGGGCGACGGATCCACTTCGCGAATTTCGACGTTCTCGACCTTGACGCCCCATTTGTCGGTCTCAACGTCGAGTCGGTCGCGCAGGCCGAGGTTAATCTTGTCGCGGTTCGAGAGCACCTGGTCCAGCTCCATGTCACCGATGACCGCTCTCAGCGTGGTCTGTGCCATGTTGATAATCGCCTGCCGGTAGCTCGTTACCTCGAGGACAGAGCGCTTTCCGTCGGCGACCCGGAAGTAGATGACTGCGTCTACCATCGTGGGTGAATTGTCTTTGGTAATGACCTCCTGTCGCGGGACGTCCAGCACCTGCGTCCGCAGGTCGACCATAATGACCTGGTCCAGGAACGGAATCACGAAATTCCAGCCCGGGTTGAGCTGGTCCTTGTATTTTCCAAGTCGCAGCCTTACGCCAATCTCGTACGCGTTAACCTGTCGGATAACCGCGAACAGGACTACGACAGTCAGCGCGAACAGGATGAAGAATGCGAAGACGAGGGGCCCCCAGCTCCCTCCATCCGAGTCATGACTATCAGCAGCAGCAAGGGGGAGGGCCAGAAGGGCTATCAGAGCCGTGCAGGCCGCCACATACAGTTTCTCTATTTTCATCTTTTTCTCCTTATTCAGTTAGTTCCACTATAAGGTGAATCCCGTCAGCGCCAGTGACCCTGACCAGACTCCCCTCAGGAATGTCCGTGATGGAATTGGCACGGAACACCTCGGTTCCGAGCCGGATTTTGCCTTCGATGGTTCCCGCCACGACCGCGCGAGTAACCTTGGCCTCCTTGCCGATGTGTAACTTCAGCGACCCTGTAGGAGGCGTATCAGGCGGTGCCAGCGACTGGTAGAATTGCAGGGTGAAATAGAAGGTTACCAGCCCCACGCCGAGCACAATCGGCAGTGCCAGCCAGCTGTTGACAATATCGGGCGCGACCAGCAGCAGCAACCCAATTACCAGCAGCACCGTCGCCGGCACCGCCAGCAGGAAGCCGGGATTGATGGTCTCGAGGACGAAGAGCAGGATGCCCAGTACGATGAAGGCGTAGCCGAGTGTATCGCCAGCCAGTTCCATGTAGTGGCATGCAGGGGGTTTATAAAAAACTAAATTCGAAAATTATTTTTGAGTGAATATTCCGGCACCACGCACCCGCGTAGGACACTGCCTTGGGCAGCCTTATATACCCCTGCTTTTTGCGACGACTCCCTCGTCCTACCGCAAGGTATGGTAGGGCACCAACAGTGCACCCGTCCTGCCGTCCTAGGCCGGGGAAGTGACACAGGCTCGAGTACCTCATCCGGTACGTAGTGGGCCAATGAAAGTCAGATCAGACGCAGACCTGGCGAAAGTCGGGCCGATGGCTATAAGCAGTTACTACGCCACCTGGTGGATGACTGGGCTCGGTTGCCGAAGAAGGTCGT
>PCCI01000022.1 GCA_002731655.1 Methanobacteriota archaeon
CGGACTGCACCATCCCGTACGGCATTTTAGCGATGACATCCAGACTGAAATGCATGGTTTCCTGAATCTATATGTCGGTGGAATGCTGGCGCACACAACGGGTTCCGGGTGGCAGGAGCTGGCTGGCATCATCGCTGACCAGTCGCCCGACGCGTTCGCACTGACTGGTGTTGGAGTCGAATGGCGTGGCCGGCTGGTACGTAGCGAGGATGCGGCGCGACTGCGTGAAAACGCACTGCTGGGACAGGGGAGTTGTTCTTTTGCCGAGCCGGTGGCTGACCTGCACGACATGGGGTGGCTCTGATGGCTGGCGACGCGAATGACCCGAAGCTGCGGTCGTGGGTCGAAGTCGCTTCGGACTCGCATTTTCCAATCCAGAACCTGCCGTTCGGGGTCGGTTGCCCCAAGGCAGGTGGAGAGCTGCGCGTCTGCTCCGCCATCGGCGATTTCGTGCTCGACCTGGCGGTGCTCGACGAAGCCGACGCCTTTGATGAGACGGCGGTCGCCGGCACCGAAGTATTCCACGAGCCGACGCTGAACGCCTTCATGGCGCTCGGCCACGAAGCGTGGTCGGCCACCCGCCAGGCGCTAAGCCGGCTGCTGCGCGACGACTGCGGCGAGCTGCGCGACGACACGGAACTGCGCGAGCGGGCGCTGCTGCCGGCCGACGCGGTCGAGCTGCAGCTGCCAGTCGACGTCGGTGATTACACCGACTTCTACTCATCGCGTGAACACGCCACCAACGTCGGGACCATGTTCCGCGGCGCCGAGAATGCGCTGATGCCAAACTGGCTGCACCTGCCTGTGGGCTACCACGGTCGCTCGTCGTCGATTATCGTCAGCGGCGCCCCGGTACGGCGACCGCAGGGGCAGACGCGCCCCGACGACGCGCAGCCACCGGTCTTCGGCGCCAGCCGCATGGTTGACTTCGAGCTCGAGATGGGATTCTTCATCGGCCCCGGCAACGCATCGGGCGACGCAGTCCCCGTTGGGGAAGCCGAATCGCACATCTTCGGGATGGTGCTGGTCAACGACTGGTCGGCGCGTGACATCCAGAAGTGGGAATACCAGCCGCTCGGCCCGTTCCTCGCGAAGAATTTTGCCACCACCATCTCGCCCTGGGTCGTGACGCTCGACGCGCTGGAGCCGTTCCGCTGCGCCGGCCCCCCGCAGGAGCCGGCGCCGCTGGAGAACCTGCGCGGCGGTGGCGACGGCGCCTTCAACATCGCGCTCGAAGTCTGGCTCGCGCCTGACGGCGGCGACGCAACGCGGCTCTGCCAGAGCAATTGCCGCTACCTCTACTGGTCGATGGCACAGCAACTGGCGCACCACGCCTCGGGCGGCTGCAACCTGCGCACCGGCGACCTGCTCGCCTCCGGCACCATTTCGGGACCGACCGACGACAGCCGCGGCTCGATGCTCGAGCTGGCATGGCGCGGCGAGCAGCCGCTGACCCTCGATTCGGGCGAACAGCGCGGCTCGATTCAGGACGGCGACATCGTCACGCTGACTGGCTGGTGCCAGGGCGACGGCTTCCGCGTCGGCTTCGGCGAATGCAGCGGAAAGTTGCTGCCGGCGCACTGACCCCTCGCGCGCACGACGCGTTCGAGATAGCGCTTATATAAACCAGCGAGTGGCGCCCCCTCCGTCCTTCGTTCCGAAGGGCATCCAGGGACTCAACATGGCTCGAAGCACGCGCAGGCGCCGTGATGGCATACGCAGTCGCCCGCTACAGCGACCCAGCGCAGCTGCCGCCATTGCTCCTGCTACCCCGCAAAAGCGACAGACCGAGTCGACACCAGTCCACTGGCCCAGCCTGCTGGCAGTGCTCGGGATTTTCCTGCTGGCGCTGACGATTCGCTCGGCCTGGACGCTGGATGCCGCGACCGAAGATGGGTTCAAGCTCACCGGCGGGAGCGACCCCTACTACCACAAGCGGGTTGTTGACTACGTCATGGAAAATGGCGAACACCTCGTCCGCGACGAGATGCTCAACTACCCCTACGGCGCCAACAACAACCGGCCGCCGCTCTTCGACTGGTCAATTGCGATTGCGGGGCTGGTGCTGGCGCCCTTCTTCGGCGACGCCGCTGAATCAACCTGGTGGGCGATGGAAGTGCTGCCAGCGGTCTACGGCGCGCTGATTGTCTTCCCCGTCTACGCCATCGGCCGCGCGCAGTTCGGCCGCGAAGCGGGATTGCTCGGGGCGCTCTTCATCGCGGTCAATTCCGGCCATATTTCCCACTCGACCATCTCGCTGGCGGACCACGATTCGTACGTAATTTTCTTCGGGACTTGTGCCTTCTTCTTCTTCATGCGCGCCCTCACAGAAGGGAGCGACGCGCGCTGGGTCGCCGACTGGCGCTCCGCCGAGAGCATCAAGCGCGGCTTCGCCGACTTCCTGCAGAGCGAGCGGCTGGCGCTCGGCTACGCGGGACTGGCGGGGATGACACTAGTGCTGGTCGCGCTGAGCTGGAAAGGGTTCCCCTACCTGATGGTGATTCTGGTCATCTACCTAGTTTCCCAGATGGTTATCAACCAGTTCCGGCGCGTCGACAGCCTGACGACCGCGATGCTCGGAATAGTCGCGCTTTCGCTGCCAATCCTGCTCGCGCTCCCCTACTACTGGAGCATGGGCTTCATCAGCCCCTGGTGGGACGCGCCCGCCTACATCCTGCTCGCCTTCATCGGCGCCTCGGTGCTGCTGGTGCCGACGCGCGACCTGCCGTGGCTGCTGGTGCTGGGCGGCACCGTAACGGTCGCCACACTGGGCTACCTGCTGCTCACCTACGTTTTCACCGACCTCGGCTTCCTGCTCTTCAGCGGACAGGGCTACTTCGTGCGGACCAAGCTGTTCGACACTATTGCCGAGGCGCAGCCGCCGACGTTCGCGAACTTCATTTTCTCCTTCGGCCTCGTCTCGGTCTGGTTCGGCTTCTTCGGGCTTATCTGGATGGCGTGGCAGCTTTTCGCCAACCGACTCTGGAAGAAGGACTACCTCCTCATCCTCATCTGGGCGGCCGTCGCGCTCTACATGGCTCAGTCAGCAATTCGCTTCATCTTTAACGCCACGCCGGTCATGGCGCTGCTCTCGGGCTGGGTCACCTGGCTACTGATTGAGCGCGCCGGCTTCGGCGACGTCCTGGAGACGTGGCGCCACTACTGGGGCCGCCACGGACCGACCATCCTGTTCCTCGCGCTCGGGTCACTGCTGGTCGGCTTCCTGACTTTCTTCACGGTCGGCCCGCTGGTCGGCTTCCTCGTCGGAATCCTGCTGCTGGCACTGATGCTCTCCATCGGCCACATGGCGGCGGACGAGGACCAGTACAGCCTGCGCGACCGGCTGGGTGGATTACGTCGCGCCTTCGAAATCAAGCGGCCCGCCGTCGCGTTTGTCGTGGTGGGGATGCTGCTACTGCCCAACGCCTTCTACGGCTACGATGCCGCGGTCCCCTACGATGACAAGAAGGACCACGACACCGGCGTCTACGATTTCTTACGCTACTCGCTGCTGCGGCCGGAGGAATACCAGTATGACCAGCGCAACAACATCTCGCTCTACCCCGACGGCGTCAGCGGCATGTACAACCGCACGGGAGTATGTAATCTAGCCACGTATACTACTAAAACGGATTGTGAATCCAATAGTGGACGTTGGTCTGCCAGCCCGAGCTGGTATATGGGCATCACCGGCCCCTCGTTCCCCGCCAGCTACTGGATAGACGGGCTGGAGTGGCTGGCGGAGCAGGATACCGAGTTGCCGCAGGAGAACCGCCCCGGCTTCATCTCGTGGTGGGATTACGGTTTCTGGGCCATCGACATTGGCGAGCACCCGACCGTGGCCGACAACTTCCAGTTCGGCTACCAAATGGCGGGCAACTTCATCACCGCGCAGTCGGAGGAGGATGCGCTGGCGCTGCTGCTCTACCGGCTGGTCGAGCCCGAAGTGGACCGCGAGAGCGACCGCTTCCCGCCCGCGATTCGCGAAATCATGCTCACCTACTACTCTGAAGATAACGTCACGGCGCTCGAGCAGATTATCGCCAACCCTGGCGAGCAGGTGCCGGAGGGTGAGGACATCAACAAGCGCAACGCGGCGATTCGCGCCGGGCGGCCCGTCCTGGCGTCCGCCTCCCTCACTGAGCTGGCGGACGTAATCTACGATGTCGAGCAGGCAACCGGCCACTCGATTCGCTACTTCGGCGCCGACACACGCCTCATGCCCTACTCGGCCGAAAACACCGGTATCCTCTACGCGCCGGTGACGTTGGCGGACTATGAGCTGAACGACTTCGTCGCGGTGAGCCTAGGGCTCTCTAACGGCCAGACCGTGACCTACGAGGAGGCGGACGAGCTGCTGCGGAACGACCCCACCCTCACCGTCACTTCGCAGGCGCTGGACTACAAACCGCGCTTCCTGAACAGCATGTTCTACCGCGCCTTCATCGGCTGGTCCGGGCCTGATATCGGCCGCGAGGCGACCGACGGCATCCCCGGCATCAGCGGCGAAATCGGCGCCGACACCAGCCTGCTACCGCTCCCCGGCTGGGGGCTGAAGCATTTCAAGCTGGCGTACGCCAACAACGGCCTGCGCATCCTGAAATACTACGACGGCGCGACCATCAACGGCGTCGTGCAGACCGAGGAGGGGGCACCAATCCCCAACGCGACCGTCACGCTCCTCGACGAGGGGGGCACGCCGCACGACTCGGTCGTCACCGACGCGCTGGGGCGCTACAGCGTCGTCGCGACGGCCGGCAACCACACACTGATGGTCTCGATGGGCGAGTTCGGCTCCGATATCGAGCGGGTGCACCTCACCTCCAACAACATCCTCGCCCGCGAGGTGGGCATCCTGATTTCGGAGGCACAGGCGACTCGCGCCACGCAACCGGAAATCCGCATCGACATAGAGGTCGAGGCGGCCAGCCTCAGCGGCGAACTCTACTGGGACGCCGGCGAACGCGAACCGATTGCCGGGATTCCAGTTACAGCAACCCAGACCGCGACGGGGCGCGAGTTCAGCGTCGACAGCGGCGCCGACGGCAGCTTCGCCTTCGACGCTATCGCGCCGGGCGAATACCGCGTCACGGCCGACCTGAACGGGCACGAACTGGAGTTGGCGAACTACGAGGGCGTCGCCGGCCTGCAAGCAGACCAGTCGCTGGAGATTGACGGCGCGGTCGTCCCTGCCAGCGTGCTGGGGCTGATTGGCCCCGGCATCGGCTACATTCCCGGAATGGTCTCCTTCACGCTCGAGGACCACACCAACGGCACGCTGATGCAGCGCGAGGCGCTGACCAACTTCCGCTTCGACAACCTGCTGCCGGGCAACTACACCCTGCGGCTCGACAACGACAACAAGTTCAGCGAGTGGGACAACAACACTGTCGCCTTCACCCTCGCCGCAGGCAAGGAGAGTTACCACAACACCACCATCACCGAGGGCACGCGCGTCAGCGGCGTCCTCAGCTGGCAGGGCGAACCTGTCGCCGACGAACATCTCTCAATCACCCACGTTGGCGGTCGGCACGCGACCGAAGTCACCAGCGACGCTAGCGGCTACTTCACAACCATCCTCCCCGCGGGAACCTACGACATCTACACGCTCCACTCCGACGCCAACGCGGCGTGGCTGGCGCGGATTGACAGCGAGGCGCCGGGCGGCCTGCTCGACGCGGCGATGCAGCCAGCAGGCCGTATTACCGGCCTGCTCTTCAACGACCGTGACGGCGACGGAGAGTTCGAGGAGACGCAGGACGAAACTGTGGTACGCGACGCCGAACTGCGCTTCGAATCGGTCAACGGCCGCGTCACCGTCCACAGCGACAATCGCGGCGAATACGACGTGGGGCTGCCGCCGGGCGACTACACTGCCTACGCCAACTACATCGACATGAACGACAAGCTGGCGGGCCTCAAGCGCATGCAACTCGACTACGGGACCCTGCAGAGCGACCTGCCGATGTCGCCCGGGCACGACCTGTTCGTCATCCTCCTCGAGGAACACCTCGGCATGGAAATGCCGATTTCGGGGCTCTTCACGCTCGACACCACCGCCGGGACAGTCTACACCTGGGGTGACGAGATGGCCACGATTGTTGCGCTGCCGTCCGGCAGCTACCAGCCCGCCATACTGCGCGGCGGCTACGAACCGCTGCCGCCCAACGACAAGTACGACCACTTAGCGATGGGCGAGCTCCAGTTCCAGCTGGTGCGCACACCAGTTACAGTCACGGGAACGGTCGTTTACGGCGGCGTGCCGGTACCCGGCGCGCAGCTCTCGTTCAGCCCGGCCGACCGCATCGGCGACTATTTCCTCAACTTTACCGCGGATGAGGATGGTGGCTTCTCGGTCGAGCTCCCGCCGCACGAATACGTCTACAGCTTCACGTCCGATCTGGCGGGCCAGCGCTACTTCGCGCAGGGGTCGCTCACGCTGCCGCTCGCCGGTGCGCCGGTCAGCCTCGGTGAGGTCGCGACCCACCTGCTGCTGGAAGTGGGCGGCGGCGCGCTACATCAGGGCGAGCTGAAGGAGGGCGAAGTGCTCTTCACCAGTACTAGCGCGCCGTACGACGTAACGCGCATCTTTGCGACCCGCTTCAGCGGCTATCACGGCTGGCTGCCGCCCGGAGAATACTGGGTCACCTTTGAGGGCGCGAGCGACGGCTCGCATTACAGCCACCTCTCGACGCTCGAACTGTCGGCACCGGCGCTGCTACACGACCTGCCGCTGGCGCAGGGGCACTTCATCAACGGCGCGCTGATTTCAGAGCCAACCGGCGAACTGGTCGACGAAGANGTGACGCTGATGTTCATTTCCGNNCTNGGGACTGCTNTTGCCCNCAGCAACGGCCTCGACGGCGACTACGGGCCGTTNGACCTGCAGCCGGGCAGCTACCAGCTCGAAATCACCCTGCCGGGCTTCCAGTCCTACAGCGCGCCGGTCGAGGTTACCGGCAGCTCCTACTTCAACGTCGACATGATTCCCGAAACACTGCCGCTGACGCTCAACCTGACCTACCGCGACGCCGACGGAGTGCTGCAGCCCCTCGCCGGAGTCGNGGCGACCTTCAGCCGTGAGGGCGGCTGGTCGCAAACGTGGACCAGCGACGCCAACGGCACCATCCAGCTNCCGGAGATGGTTCCGGCACGCTACGACGTCAGNGTCGACGACTACCTCGACGACGGTGCCGACCAGTTCTACCTCGAGCGCACNCTGCGGCTGCGCCCCGGCGACGGNCACCAGTTCTTCGACTACCCCGCGACCTGGAAGGCGCGCTTCCANGGCAGCGTCTTCTACGACCGCAACTTCGACGGAACCCCGGACGGCGACGAGCTGCTGGCGGGCGCGACNGTCGAAATCCGGCTGNGCACCGGCGAGTCTGTGCTGGANTCGCTGGAGACCGACGGNAGCGGCAGTTNCCTGATTTACCTCAAGCCGGACAACTACCTGCTGCGCGCCTTCTCCGGGAGCGGTACTGCCTACACGCTGATTGAATCACTGGACTTCAACGGCTCGCGCGACTACAACCTGTCGCTAGAGCGCGGAGTCGAATACGAATGGCACTTCGTCGCCAGCGACGACGGCAGCCCGGTANNCTTCGACGACGTGCGCTTCCGCNCCGGCGACGAGCTACTGCTGCACCTCGAGCCCACGGACGNNACGGTCACCACCATCCTGCCGCCGGGNNCATACAACCTCACGGCACTGCTGGAAGTCCTCGACGGCTCGCCAGACCGCATCTTCGTGCTNGACGAGGCTATCGCGCTGGCGCTGGCCGACGACGGCAGCGCGACCACGCTTGAACTGGAGCGGCAGCTGCTGCGGGGCGCCGACGTCNCCGTCGACCGGCTCACGGCNCCAGCCGCCGTCGGGCAGTCGGTGAANTTCACCTTCAACTTCACCGGGACNGGCCACCGCACCACCACCTTCCAGNCCGAGGTAACAGGCAACGGGGAGAACTGGACAGCCATCTTCCGGNCGCCTGATGTGAGCGTGGGGCCGGGCGAGAGCCGCGAGCTGGTGCTCGACATCACGCCNGGCGACGGTGTTATTCCCGGCGTCTACCGCAACTTCAACGTCCGCTTCTTCTGGGAAGGGCAGGAACTCTACGACGACGTCAGCTTCGACTTCGAGCTGGAAGTGACGCCGACCGAGCGGCCACCGCCCGACTTCAGCATCAGCGAAGTGACCTGGGCGCCCGACAACATCGAGCCCGGGACCGAGGTTACGTTACAGGCGACCGTCGCNAACACCATTGTCGGCTCGGGCGAGCAGTTCCCNCAGGTCGGCTTCTACCTTAACGACGAGCTGATTGAGATGACCAGTGCCGCCTTCAACGGCGAGGGCGAGTCGGTGGTCGAAGCGACCTGGGTCGCCAGCGAAGGTGTCCACAGCTTCCGCGTCGAGGTCGACCCGGAGGAACTCTTCAGCGAGCAGGACGAGACCAACAACGCGAAGCCGCTGGCGCTGACGGTCGAGGCGGCTGCGGAAGAGGTGGAGAGCTTCCCGTGGCTNATGGCTTTCGTGGTNNCNACGCTGCTGCTGACCATCGCCTACTTCNCNCTCAGGCTGCGGCGCTGAACNGCGGTTNCGAATACCGCNTCAGGTAATCGTGAGGTCCTTNACTTCGTAGTTCTCGGCGTGCTTGTCGATGTACTCAATCAGGTCCGAAACGTGCGGCGACTCAAGCATGATTTCGCCACTCTCGTGGTCCACGATTCGGAAGGGCATNCCGCCCCCTGACTTGATATCTATTTANCAGTTTCGGAATTTGCCCCAACGCCTTAACCCTGCGGCGAATTAGGCCGGCGTGAAACAGTACCTGGAGCTGGTTGAGGAGGTCCTCGACCGCGGAACGCGCAAGCAGAACCGCACCGGCGTCGACACCATCTCGGCGTTCAACGTCAACTACGCCATNGANCTNGCNGAGGGGTTCCCGCTGTTGACAACNAAGGAGATTTCGTGGAAAAACATCGTCGTCGAGAACCTCTGGTTCCTCTCGGGCGACCGNCACATCGGGCTGCTGCAGAAGCATGGCTGCAAGTTCTGGGACCCGTGGGCCGACGCGGAGGGTTTCGTGCCGAGCGCCTACGGCAATTTCTGGCGCCATTTCCCGGTCCACGCCGAAGGGGAAACGGGGTTCAACGACCAGGTGCGCTACGTGCTGCGGACGCTGCGCGAAAACCCGGCGAGTCGCCGCATGGTNATTTNAGCNTGGGCGCCCGGCAACGCACAGCAGAGCCAGCTGCCGCCGTGCCACCTGATGTTCATCTTCAACGTGCAGTATGACGCCGACGGCGAGCCGCACCTCTGCCTGCATCTGACACAACGCAGCTGCGATGTGGCGCTGGGCGTTCCGTACAACATCGCCGGCTACGCCTTCCTGCTCTCGCTCTTCGCGCATCTGGCGGGGATGCGGGCCGGCACCTTCGGCCATTCGCTGGTTGACGCGCACATCTATACCGCCAAACCGGACGGCTCGATGGGCGAATACGACCACGTTCCCGGCCTGCGCCAGCAATTGCAGCGCGAGCCGCGGCAGCTGCCGCGGCTCGCTATCAGCCCCGACCTCAAAACGCTGGACGACGTGCTGGCGCTTTGCGACGCCGACCTCAACGATATCCTCGGCGCGTTCCGGCTCGACGGCTACGACCCGCAGCCGACGATTTCCTTCAAGGTCGCGGTGTGAGCGGGACCATCCTGGCGGCGGTCTCGCCCGACTGGGTTATCGGCCGCGACGGCGGGATTCCGTGGCATTATTCGGGCGACCTGCAGCGGTTCAAGCGGCTGACGCTTGGTCACACTATAATCATGGGGCGCCGCACCTGGGTATCGCTGCCGCGCAAGCCGCTCCCCGGGCGGCGCAACCTGGTGCTCACCTCGCACCCGCTCGACGGGGTGGAGTGCTTCGCGACGCTGGCAGAGGCGGTCGCGGCCGCCGAGGGCGAACTCTTCTTCATCGGCGGTGCGAGGCTCTATGCTGAGGCGCTGGACTGCGCCGACTGCATCGACCTGGTGCTGGTGCCCGACGCAGTGCCGGTCGAGGGGAGCGTGCTCTTCCCGCGCATCCCCGACGGGTGGGTCGCCGGCGCGGTCGAGCCGCACCCCGACGAGCCGGCGCTGCGGTTGCAGCGCTGGCGGCGCGGCTGAGGGCATCTTTATACCGTGCGGGAATCCCCGGCCCGGAAGCATGTCCCGCAAGTCCTTCACATTCCTGCTGGCACTCTTGATGCTGCTGCCGCCCGTCCAGGGCGACGAGAATGACCCTGACCTGACCATCGAGGATATCAGCTTCAGCGATGACTCGCCGGCAGGCGGCGATGAGATTATGATTACCGCTGAGGTTGCTAATGATGGAGGTGCAACCGGCCTGCAGTCGGTGACGGCAAATGTTACCTTCTACTGGGACAACAACTCTATCGGGCAAGATATGGTCACTATTCCTGGCGGCCAGTCAGCCGACGCCAGCGTCGAGTGGACTGCCGTCGGTGGCACCCACAACATCACCGCCATTGTCGACGAAGAAAACGATGTGCAAGAATCTAACGAGGATAACAATCAGCGCAGCGAATACATCACGGTCACCTACCCCTCAATCGCTGTGATTGACGACGATGGGGGAGAGAACAACGGTGGCACGAGGGTCGACGTAGATGGATACTATACCGATGCGCTGGATTCACTAGAACTCACCTACGATCTGCTGCGCGTCGATAGCGGAGATGACGGACCTGACGCAGACACGCTCACCAACTATGGACTGGTGATTTGGTTTGTCGGTTCGGATTTAAGCACCACCTTTACGCAAAACGATCAGGACGCGATGGCTCAGTTCCTCGACGATGGGGGGACTGCCTGGGTCACGGGACACGATATCCTCTGGGACTTGAACACCGCGACTGGCTCTCGCTCTGAGGGTGACTGGGAGTACGATTATCTCGGCGTAGGTTATGTCGACCACGACAATGGCACAGCTAATCCTGTTGGTGGTGTCCAGGATGACCCTGTCACTGACGGGGCGGAATATGACACCGACGACTCCCTATTCTTTGACTATGGCGATGACCTCGCACCGCGCAGTGACTTCCACGGTATCTTCAACACTACCGATGACGATGGCACCCTCTGGTCAGCGCTGCGCACCGAGGAAGGCTACGGGATGGTGTTCCTGGCGTTCGAGTTCGCCTACATCGCGAGTACTGACAACCGGACCGATCTGGTCGACAGGATTGTCGAATATCTGCTAGAGGAGCTGGAGCACGACGTCTCACTGAGCCGCTTCAACTCACCGCGCGACGGAGACACCATCGAGCCCGACGTTACGCAGGTCATCAACGTCACAGTCCGCAACCGCGGTAGCGAGGACGAGAGTAACGTGCAGGTGAATCTGGACATCGATTGTCGCAACAGCAGTGCTAACGACCACTCTGACTCGAAAACCATCTCGTCACTACCCGCTGGCGCTACTACAACTGTTACCTTCGACTGGGACGTGCCGGAGGAGGAGGACTACGTCTATGATATCGAGGCAGAGGCGTATATTTCCAGTGACGAGAAACGCACCAATGACAAGCGCAGCATCACTGTTGATACCTATGTGCTGCACAACCTCGCCCTCGAGGCGGCGCGCGCGACGCCACGGCTTGGAGAGCCCGATGAAGAACGCACACTCTCGGTGAAGGTCGAGAACAGTGGCGACGTGACACTGACGCGCGATGTTCGCGGGCTGGTCTTCGAAGGCAACGAGGAGCTATGGGATGGCGACACGCAGGAAGTGACGCTGGGACCAGGCGAGAACACCACCCTCGAATGGGACTGGACTCCCGACGGCTACGGCACCTTCACCTTCCGCGCCCAGCTCGAGCAGGAAGACGAAGACTCGAATGACGACGTGGCGGCAGGTGAACTACGCGCGGTGAACATCGAGTTCCGCGACAGCTTCGAGTCGGGGCGCAACGGCTGGAGCGACTATCGCCCTATTTCCAACGCCTGGCACCTGATAGACACTGACAATGACGAGAATCGCGAAGCATATAGTCCAACACACTCACTCTGGGTCGGTGACGAGGGCAAAGGCGATGGCGAATATGACGATAACTGGGACTACTCTGTCTTTACTGACCAAGATATAACGCTGGGCGCTGGTAGCGAGCTGGTAATCCAGCACTGGTATTCAATGGAATCCAGCTGGGATGGCGGCAACGTCCAGATTACCACGGATGGCGGTGAGAGCTGGACAGTTATCCATCCTAATGGAGGCTACCCTGATGATGCGGTTGTAGGGCTGGACAATCAGCCTGGCTTCACTGGCTCCTCGGACGACTGGGAGGAAGCACGCTTTGACCTCGTCGATTTCTCGGGTGAGGACGTGCGCTTCCGCTTTCGCTTTGGGAGCGATGGCTCTGTCAATTCTTACGAAGGATGGTATCTGGACGACATCGAGGTAAGCGGCTCTGATGGTACCTTTAGTGACGATCTGGAAGATGGCGACGGAAAGTGGAATTTCTCTGGCGAGAACAGCGAATGGTCGCTGGATGATGCACGTGCGGTCTCCGGCAGCCACGCCTGGCGACTGGGCAATCCGGAAACTGGCACCTACAGCCCCGGGCTGAACGACTCGCTCGAGTCGCCCACGATTGATCTGGGAGACGGCTCTGAGAAGGGGGTCGCGATTATGGCATGGTTCGCGGTTGATGGGCCGTATGACGAATTCTACCTGGAGATCAACGTTTCCGGCGAGTGGGAGATGCTTGAGAGTGGGCCGGGCGATGACGGTGACTATTCCAGCGACTACGACGAGGCGGATGGCGAGGGATGGCTCTACCTCGAGAGCGACCTCTCCGACTACAGTGAAGACGTGACTCTNCGCCTTCGCTTCANCTCCGACACCTGGACACAACTGGAGGGACTCTATGTTGATGACTTCACCGTCTTCAGCCTGCCGCAGNTGCAGGACGACGTCGGCGTGCGTGATATTGATGCACCCAATGAGGCGGGGCCGGGAGAGGTAGTCGACTTCAGCGCTGACGTCTACAATTTCGGCGCCAACGACCAGTCAAACGTCGAGGTNCGCGCGACTGTTACGCGTGACAGTGACGGCAGCGAGGTCTACAACCAGACGCGCACTATCACGCAGCTCGACTCGGGGGAGAACGCCACCGTCGAATGGACTTGGCAGGGTGGCGACAACGGCAGCTACACTATCCGTGCCGAGGCGCTGCTCGATGATGACGAGCGGCCTGGCAACGATGCAAAGGAGCACGTAATTGACGTTCGCGAATCGGCATGGGCGGTCGCACTGGCAGTCGAGGAGGCGGTTAAGAACATCCTCTCAGGCGAGTCAACGTTCTTCAATTTCACAGCCACCAATCAGGGTGATCAGGGCGGTTATTACGATGTTACTACTGAAGGGGATGGNGACAACTGGTTCGCAGTGCCGCTCGACGAGCTAATCTACATTTCGGCCGGCGGTTCGACCGACTTTGAGGTTACCGTAATCGCCCCGACACAGGAGGCGACCGGGACGACCCGTGACTTTACCGTAACCGTAACCAGCCAGGATGACCCCAGCGCGAGCGATTCAGAGAATATTACCGGCTCTGCCGATTATCGCCAGGGGTCGGACGGCGACAGCGTGCTGCTGGTTGATGCCAACTTCGGGCATAACAATGGCTACAACCACTACTACCAGACCGATGAAATTGACCGACGTCTAAAGCTGGCTCTACAGGACTACTTTGGCGAGGGCGAGGCGCGGGGCTATGACGTCCATACACTCCCCTACGACAGCTCAGCCGGCGACTACGGCGAGCTAGCCCCATATCCGGAAGCCGGCCTGCTGACACAATACGACATTGTGGTCTGGACACAGGGTGAGCATCACCAGCGTGACCTGGATGCATGGCGCGATACAATCGGTGGTTACCTCGATTCTGGCGACGGAGGACTCTGGCTGATTGGATCGAACTACCTGACTGCGCTCAACAGCAGCGATGGTTACCGGGAACCGGGAGACTTCGAGTACGACTATCTGATGGTCGAGCGGATTGACAACGACCGTGAAACGCCCGACCCGCTGGTCGGCGCCAGCAACGATGAGGTGTTCGACGGAGCTGAGTTCAGCAGTTCCGACCGCACCATCTACTCCAGCTCCTACTCCGACTGGGTTATTCCACGTTCAATCGCAACCGGTGGTATCTACGCAGACGCAGGGAGCTGGTGGCACGTCTCCGACAACTCGGAAGCCACGGGTGACCCGGAACGCGAGGCGAGCAGCCCGACACATGCCCTCTGGGTCGGTGACGGTGACAAGGACACCGGCGAGTACGATGATAACTGGGACGAGATATTGCTGACGCGCGATTCCTACGAACTGGGCGAGGACGGGCAGCTCAACTTCCAGAACTGGTACTCGACCGAGAACGGCTATGACGGAGGCAATGTGCAGATTTCGACCGATGGCGGCGGGACCTGGGAGGTCATCGACCCGGCCGAGGAGTATTCAGATGACTCGGTGATTGGCCTAGATAACGAGCCTGGTTACACCGGCAGCTCGGACGGCTGGGTATCTGCCTCGTTTAGCCTTAGCGAATACGCAAATGAGGAGGTAACATTCAAGTTCCGCTTCGGAAGCGACAGCTCTGCCAGTAGCTACGAGGGCTGGTACATTGACGATGTCGAGTTGCAGGACGCGAGCGGGGTCCTCTTCAGCGATGACCTCGAGTCGGGCGGCGACAACTGGGTTTTCGGCGCGTCGTCAGGGTACAACCTGACGCTGCGCTACGAAGGCGACTACCAGCTGATGCTGAGCCCCTTCACCTTCGCTTTCCTCGACGACGAACGCGAGCGCTCCGATATCGTCGAGCGGGTACTTGACTGGCTCTTCGCCGCCGCGGCGGCGCACGACGTCGGCACGCGGCTGCTGGACGTCCCGTCGGAGGGCGACGAGAACACGACAGTCGAGTTCAGCAGCACTATCCGCAACTACGGCTCCGAGGACCAGTCCAGCTTCACCGTCCGCGCGCAGGCGCTGCTGGACGGCGACGTCATCTGGAGTGACACGCAGACGGTCGGCTTCCTCGCCGCGGGCGACGAGGTCGAGCTAACGTGGAGCTGGGAGGATGGCGGGCCGACCGGCGAATACGTCATCGGCGTCGAGACCGAGCTGGCGGGCGACGAGAATACGAATAACGACCGGCGCGAGGCGGATTTCGAGGCAGTCATGCTCCACGCCCCGGCGGTCTCGGCGGTCAGCGACAGCAAGGAGGGCGAGCCGGGGCAGACGCTGACATTCAAGGTAACCCTGCGCAACGACGCGACCGGCCGCGACAAGCTGAGCCTCACGCTCTCGGGCACGGCAGCCGACTGGGCTGAGCTGCAGATAAGCGCGGTCACGCTCGAGTCGGACGATGAACGCGATATCGATATTGATGTTGAGCTGCCGGAGGACGCGGCGGATGGTGAATATAGCCTAGTGGTAGAGGTCACGGCAGGTGACGTTACTGTCACGCAGGAGCTGACTGCAACCGTTACCGAGGACCCCACCGAATATGGCGTCACACTCGAGCTGGAACCACAGTTTATCGACCTGATTGCGGGGCAGTCTGCCGATTTCAGCGTAACCGTGGCCAATACCGGTGACGGCAGTGATACCTTCGACCTGGAGGCGCTGGGCGACCGTCCCGAATGGGTCTCTTTCGCCGCCTCGCAGGTGAGTCTGGCAGCGGGCGAATCCATCGAGATTGACGGTATGCTCTCGGTTCCCGATGACGTGCTCGATGACCGCTACGAACTCAGTGTGCGAGCAGTCTCACAGGGCGATGACAGCGCCAACGACGAGCAGGCCCTCACCGTTGACGTTATCGAGCGGCAGCACGACCTGCAGTTCCGGCTCGTGACAGGCGAGCCAACACGCGTGACCGTCGCGCCAGGCGAAACTGCCAGCTTCAACTTCTCGCTCGAGAACCGGGGCAATTCGGCTGATACATTCAGCATCAGCTTCGATGAAACGGCCGCTGACTGGGCTACGGCCGTGCCAGCTCAGGTCACGCTCGAGCCCGAAGACGAAACAACTATCACGGTGACCATCACGGTTCCGACTGGCGCCGCGCTCGCCGAATACCGGGTGGGAATCATCGCTACGGCCGACGACGGCCAGACCGACCAGCGGCGGACGCTGACGCTCGAGGTCGAAGTGCCGGTCACCGAGACGCACTCACTCGAGCTCTGCTTCACGATGCCGTCAGGCGACTGCCTCTCGCAGCAAGCGCTGGAGGTTGCGGTCGAGCAGGGCGAAATCCAGACCGGCGCCTACGGCTTCCGCGTCACCAACAACGGCAATTCCGACGCTGAAATCAGCCTCANACTGACGCTCCCGTCAGGGTCGACTGACTGGCAGGCGAGCTTCACCGACGGCGGTGGCAACCGCTGGTATGTGCGGCTCGACCCCGACACGGCCGACTACCCACTCCAGCTCATGCCCGGAGGACAGATGGACTGGGGTGCGCTGGTGATTAACAACCATAAGCTGGCCGCCGGCGGCAGCTACGCCTTCACGCTAACAGCGGAAGTCGTTGGCCAGCCGGGAACCGCGCAGCAGCTATCAGTGACCGTAACCGTGACCGAGCCGGACGCCCCACCACCGACCGACGAGGAAGGCGGCGGACTGCCGGCGCCTTCGCTGCTGGCTGTGCTGCTGCTGCTCGGTGGCGTCGCCTTGCGGCGNCGCCGCTAGTCGCGCCAGCTGGGGTCGTTGCGCAGCACCCACAGCGGGCTACCGAGGATGTATCCAGCGTCGAGCAGCGCTGCCGCGGTCCAGAGCATCTCCCACGCCGCGTGGTCTCGCCACGCCGCCAGGATGGCGAACTGTAACAGCAGCACCGCGCCGAAGACTGGCAGCCTCACCCGACCACGCGCCTTCAGGAACGGCAGCGTCGTGACCATCGTGAAGCCAACCAGCCCGAGCAGCGCTGGCGGCCACGTTGCCGTGTCGTCCGAGAGCGATGACCAGCGCAGGCAGACCACCAGCACCAGCACCAGCATCGCCGGCGTCGGCATCCCCGAGAAGTGGCGCAGCTGCTCTTCGCGGTCATGGGTGAAGCGCGCCAATCGCAGCACCCCCAGCAAGCCAACCACCAACGCGCCCGCGAGCGCCAGCAGGTTCGGCAGGTCTACCCCGCCCGAGAGCGAGAGCGCCGGTCCGCGCTCAATATTGTAGTAGAGTGTGTAGACCAGCAGCGTCGGCGCGATACAGAAGCTGATGACGTCGGCCAGCGAGTCGAGCAGCGGCCCGAAGCGGTGGCTCGTTCCNTAGCGGCGCACCAGCATCCCGTCGATACTGTCGAAGAACGCCCCAACGATGAGCAGCAGCATCCCGACCAGGATGTCGTCGCGCTTCCCGTCGAGGAAATAGGTAATTGCCAGCATTCCGCACGCCGCGTTGGCGAGCGTCGCGAGGTCGCCGTATGAAATCTTGAAGAGCGGCCGGAAGAGCCTGCGCAGCATCACGACCCCGCTAGGCGAGCCACAGTCTGCCCCGCCTGTAGCTTCTGCCCCGACTTCACAACCATCTTAGCTCCCAGCGGNAGCTCGAGGTCAACGCGCGAGCCGAGGTGGATTATGCCAATCCGCTCGCCCTTCGCCAATTGCTGCCCCTCGGAGAGGTAGGANGTGATGCGCCGCGCCAGCGTGCCTGCCACCTGCGTCACTGCCACCGGCCCGACGGCGGTCTCCAGTTCGGTGCGCACCTGCAGGTTGCCGTCAGCGGCCGCGCTGTAGGCGGGGCTGAAGCCGGCGCCAGAGCGCTGCTGCGCCGTAACGCGGCCGGCAATCGGTGCGCGGTTGACGTGCACGTTGAAGGGCGACATGAAAATCGAGAGCCGCACATGGTCATCCCGCTCGTCGACCGAGAGCACCGTGCCGTCAGCGGGGCTGACTACGCCCTCACCGATGGGGCGCATCGGGTCGCGGTGGAACCAGAGCAGCCCACCGCCCAGTAGCAACAGAGCTGCGGCCGCCCACGCCGCGGCGTCGAGCGGCAGCTCCGACTCAATGCCGGCAGCCGCACCGAACGGCACCAGCACCAGTCCTGTCACGAAGGCGATGGTAAGCCAGCCGGGCGTCCCGGNGGCGAAGGGCGGCGTGCGCATCCCCTGCGGCGGTTCGCGCCACGGCAGGTCCATCACCCCCAGGATAGCGTCTTGCATCTCCGGCAGGTAGTGGAAGACGATGTACGCCAGCGCAATCAGCGCGACGAGGCTGCCGCCCTTGCCAATCCAGGCGTGTGCATAGTAAAATGTNTCCTCACCCCAGACGTGCTCGTAGGTGAGCCAGATAACTACTGCGTTGCGAATCAGGTTGAGCAGGTAAATTGTCGGTACTGTCGCCAGAAAGGCGTAGATGCGTCGCTCGCGCGGCGCGCTGGTGCAGAGCACCCCGCCGACGAATATTATCATGCTCTGCAACGCGGTGCACGCCAGCACGATGCTAACCGCAGGCGACATCGGGTCGCTCCACGTCGCCTCGACGGGGACACTCACTTCCTGGTGTGCTGAGCCGAGGCGGTACCAGCGCGAACCTTCGCCGTAGTCAAGTGGCCCGAGCGTCGTCGGAGCGCCTGCAATATCGAGCAGCCAGATCGACTGCTCAGCGACGACCTGGATGAGCCAGCCCGCGAGGAACGGCACCCGCTCGACTAGGAAGTAGATGCCACCAGCAACGACGGTCATCGCCACCAGCCAGCGCAGCGCCGGGTATTCCCGACGCCACCGAATGGTCAGCCAGTGATGGTACGCCAGATAGCCGAAGAACGGCAGCGCCATGGCGCAGAAGAGCGCATTGACCGGGTCGCGAATCAGGATGTAGTGTTCGACCTCGCTCCACCAGAAACCGCCCAGCGCCAGCCAGCCAACCATGCAGAGCCGGTGGCCGGCGGCAACCGGCAACCGGCGGCCCCCCATGCGGTGCGGGCCGCTCGAGAGCCGATAGCCTGCCGCGAGCAGCAGCAGCGACCCGATGGCGAGCACCTCGCTGGCTGGTATCATCAACCTGCGCGACCCAGCGCTGCTAAAAAAACCTCTTCAGCCGAAATGGGCGCACGCCGCCGCGTATGATTCGGGGTCACCTATATCGAACCACGTCCCGGTATAGGCGATGCCGCGCACCGTCGCGCGACCGATGCGCCACGGCAGGAAATGCCCCAGCGCGTCACGCTCGCCGCCTGCTGCAAGGTAGGTGGCGAGCGCACGCACCCCGCCGGGCGAGAGCAGCCAGCAGGCGGTCGCCGCCAGCGTCGAGCGCGGCTCCGCCGGCTTCTCAACGAAATCGACGATAATACCATCCTCGAGCGTCGCGATGCCGTAGAGCTGTGCCAGTCCGGTATCGCCAACGTCGTAGAGCCCGATAACGTCGTCGCCCGTGCGCTGGTTTAGCGCGGCCATGCGGGCGAGGTCAAAGTCGAACAGGTTGTCGCCGCCGACGATGAATAGCGGCCCCACCAGGCGATGCTGCGCCACCAGCAGCCCCAGCGCGCCGAGGGCGCCGGGCTTCTCGCCTTCGGCGCGCGCCTGCTCGACCGCCAATTCCAGCATCAGTGGGCCGTCGTAGCTGGCGATGAACGCGTCAAACTGGCTGGCAAAAGCGGCGTTGACCGCCAGCAGCACGCGGTCGGGCGCAACTGCCTCGAGCGAGCGCAGGACGTGCGCCAGTAGCGGCTCGCCGGCGACTGGGAGTAACTGCTTTGGAGTGTGGTGCACCAGCTCCCCCATACGGCGCGCGAAGCCGCCCGCCAAGACGATGGCGTCCATCAGAGCGATATCTTGCCGCCCGACATCAGTTCCCTGATAGCGTCGTCGGCCGCCGCGGCCAGCTTCTTGTCATCGTAGAGCGCTTCCTTGACCTCCTTGCGGCGGTCGCGCACCACCTTCCAGCGCGCCTGCTGTTCCTCGCGCGCCACATTCCGGTGGGTCCGCAACTGGTCGAGCATCTCCATCGCGCGCTCGTGCTGGTGGTCGGCGCGCTTGCGGACATCAACAAACTCCTGATGCTTCTTGTCTGATTCGCCCGAGAGGTGCGCCGCCTCCTTCATCAGCTCGGTCATCTTGTCGTAAAGCTTCGAATTGAGCTTCGCCAGCCTCACCACTTCCAGATGGTGCTGGTCTGCCTCGCTGAACCGCTCGTCAATCGACTGGTCCAGTTCGCCTACCTCGGCGTGCAGGTGCTCCTGCTCCTCGAGTGACGACTGCTGCTCGCCCAGGCTACGACGCAGGATGGAAATCCGCTCGAGCAGTGCACGCTCCTTGGCAATCGTCATCTCGGTCGTCTCGAGCCGCCGCTCGGACGCAATGATTTCGGACATCAGCGCCTCGACCGTATAGCGCAGCCCCTTGCCGCCCTTGCCATCCTTGCGCCGCCCCTGCTTGGTGGCAATCAGCTTGCGCGCCTGATCACGCAACTTATTGCGCGACTGCATGCTACGCTGCTTCGCTTGCGAATGCGCCTTCATCTCGTCGCGCATGGCCAGTATTTTCTGCATCACCTTTCCGCGCTGGTCATGGATGGCGTCGCGCTCGTCGCGTAGCATGCGCGCCTCGCTATTGTATTCGTTACGGCGGTCGACAAAACGCTGGAACCGCTCTTCCGAGCGTTGTATCTCGGTCTTCGGCTTACGCTGCTGCCTCTTCTTCTGCGCCATGGGGGCGAGGTGACGTCCAGTGCTCAGATATAAAATCAGCCCTGCACAATTATTCGTGCATTATGCCCTACAAAGTTGGTAAACAAACTATTTTGGTCAAAGTTTTGCGGAAGCAAAGCGACCGGAAAAGTTTGTTTTAAATAAGAATCATCGAGAACTAGATAAACGGGTTGAGAACTTGGTAAATTACGCCGCCGACCGGTCCCAATTCCAACGGCATCTCCTCACCAGTGAAGGTTTCAGCCACTTCGATATAGCGCGCGGCCGCTTCCACTCGCAAGTCGTCGGTCAGCACNGGCGGCTTGCCCTTGCCCCGGAATCCCTGCTCCGCGAGCCAGGTGCGGACGTATTCCTTGTCGAACTTGCGTGGCTCTTCTCCTTTCTCGAAGCGCTTTTCGTAGTCGTCCGCCATCCAGTAGCGGCTGGAGTCGGGCGTATTGACCTCGTCCATCAGCATAATCTTGCCGCTGGAGATGCCGAACTCATACTTGGTATCAACGAAAATCATGCCGTGCTCTGCGGCGCGCTTGACGCCACGGCGGTAGAGCTTCATCGAGATTTTCGCCAACTCTTGGTAGAGTCCAGGGTCGACCGCCCCGCGGCGGAAGAGCTCCTCCGGGGCGACCGACTCATCGTGGTCGCCCTGCGCCGCCTTGGTCGAGGGGGTGATGATTGGCTCTGGTAATTTCTCGTGTTTGCGCATCCCGTCCGGCAGCTCGTTGCCGCAGAAATTGCGGTCGCCTTTCTCGTAGGCGGTCCAGATTGAAGTGGGGGTGATGCCAGTCAGGTAGCCTCGCACGACCATCTCGACCTGGATGGGGTCGCAGCGGCGAACAGTCCAGACGTTGGGGTGCGGCCTGCGGAGAACGTGGTTGGCGACTATGTCAGCCGTCTCGCCGAACCACCAGTCGGCCATCTCGACCAGCGCCTGTCCCTTGAAGGGGACTGTTCCCAGTACACGGTCGAAGGCGGAGATACGGTCGGTAGTGACCATCGTGATGGTCTCTTCCTTGATGTAGTTGTCGCGCACCTTACCGCGGTAGAGCTCGCCCTGGTCCTCGTAATTGGTCTCCACCAGAGTATGGGGGAGCTGCTGTTGCAGGATNTCGCGGGCGACCATGGCGCTCCGAAAGCGGGAGCGGGACTAAAAGCAGTACCGGTGACTGGGGGCACAAGGTTGAATAGCCGTAAGTAACTCCTATGAAACGTGCTTAGCGACATACTGAAGAAGCATAGTAACGAGCTGCTGCGCCCGCTGGGTGTTTTCATGGGCCGCATCGGCATCCGCCCCAACAACCTCACCTTCCTGGGGCTGGCGCTGACCATGGCGGCAGCGTGGCAACTGCACGCCGCCGCCATCCTTCCCGGAGTGGCGTTGCTGCTGCTGGCGGGACTGGCCGACGGCGGCGACGGACTGCTAGCGCGCTCCGCCGGGCAGACGTCGGTGCGCGGCGGCTTCCTTGACGCGCTGACCGACCGCTATTCGGACAGCCTGCTCTTCGGCGCGCTGTTGCTCGGCGGCTGGCTGGCGCCGCTGCCGCAGGCGCCCGGAATCCCGGGCGAGGCATGGGCGCTGGCGGCGCTCATCGGTGCGCTGCTCACTTCCTACGCGCGTGCGGCGGCGGAGCGCCTCGGTGTCAGCCAGCAGGCGGTCGGGCTGGTTGAGCGGCCGGAGCGCATCATCCTGCTGGCACTCGGCCTCACGACGGGCAAACTGGCGGGTGACCCGGCACTCTGGGCGACCGTCACNCTGGCGCTGCTGGCGCTGCTGGGCAACCTCACGGTGGCGCAGCGGCTGGTCCATTTCTGGCGGAACGCGTCGGAAGTATGATTTATATAGGAGTCGTCGGTGGAAAATAATGGTTGACTGGCGTGAACTCGCGGCGACCGGCCTCGGACTGGGGCGGGCGCCTTACGGTCCTGGCACCGCTGGCAGCGCTGGCGCGGCGGCACTGGCGTGGGGCGCAGTGGCCTATGGCGGGGCGCAGGGCGGCTACGCGCTGCTGGCGGTCGCGCTACTGCTCTACCCGCTGGGCCGCAACCTCGCCGAATGGGCCGAACGGGAGTGGGGCGAGGACCCCGGCCGCTTCGTGCTGGACGAGGTGGCAGGCTACCTGCTCGGCGCCGCCATCATCTGGCTCGCCGCTGGCGTCCCCGATGCAGTGGATTTACTGGCGCTGTTCGTCCTGTTCCGCGCTTTCGACATCCTGAAGCCGTGGCCTGTCTCGCGGCTCGAGGAAATCGGCGGCGGCGATGGGGTGATGCTCGACGATATCGCCGCCGGTATTCTGGCGGCTGCCTTGCTGCNGCTCCTGTTTTAGCCCGCCCTCGATTGCGGCCCCATGTCCGAAATCGTCCTCTACCTGCATATCGTCGGCGCGGTTACGCTTTTCAGCGGGCTGATCGCGGCCGCGGTCGCGATGCTGCGCATGGAGCGCGCCGNGGGCGAAACGCGCCGCGAGTTGGCGTCGATGGCGCNCGCAATGGCATCGATGGCGACCGGCGGCGGCGGGCTGGCACTGATATNCGGCCTCTACATGGTGCTCAACGAGCCGTATTTCGAGTTCCGCANGGCGTGGATTGACAACTCGCTCGGCCTGCTGCTGGTGATGGTTGCAGTTATTCCGATGGTGATAGTACCGCGGCTGCGCGCAATCGCCGACGGGGGCGGCACCATGGGCGACCCGACGCTCTGGATTACGACGACCGCCATGCTGGGCGCGGCGTTCGGCATTGAACACCTTATGGTGGTGAAGCCAATGACGCACGGCGCTGATGACGGCGTGCTGCTGCTCTTCCTGCTGCTCGGCGCGGGGGCGGGCTGGCTACGGACCCGGGAAGCCTGAGTTCCGCTTTTTATCCACCTGCGATGGGGGCGCAGTGACCGAAATCGAGATACGGGTCGGGCTCAAACCGGGGATGGCCGACCCTGAGGGNGCCAACGTCCAGAAAGCGCTGGGACTATTGGGCTTCGAAGCGGTCGGGGCGGTCGCATCGGCGCGCTGCTATCGCGTCTCGCTCGAGCTTCCCGAGGCCGAGGCGCTGGCCGAGGCGGAGCGCATGTGCCGGTGCCTGCTTGCCAATCCCGTGGTGCACGATTACTCCATCACGGTGGCGGAATGAGGCTACAGCCGCTAGCGGGCGCAAAACTGGCGTTTGCGGTGCCGCTCGACGGCGACCTCGAGGCGACAGGCGAGGCTCTGGGACTGGGGCTCTCGCTGGCGGAGCTGGAGAAGGTGCGCGACCACTTTCGCGACGAGGGAAGGGTGCCGACAGACGTTGAATTGCAGGCGATTGACCAGGCGTGGTCGGAGCACTGCTGCTACAAGTCGTCGCGCCCCGTGCTCGAGGAGACCGTCTTCGGGCTGGACGTGCCGCGCAAGGTCGCCGTACGGGAGGACGCCGGAATCATGGAGTTCGACAATGACCACTATTACGCCGTCGGCCTCGAGTCGCACAACCACCCTTCAGCGCTCGACCCGTATGGNGGCGCGGCGACCGGCATCGGCGGTATCCTGCGCGACGTGGTCTGCATGGGTGCGCAGCCGATTGCGCTGGTCGACCCGCTGTTTTTCGGGGAGCTGGACATCCCACGTAGCGAATTGCCCGACGGCGTCAAGCACCCGCGCTACCTGATGGGGGGCGTCGTAGCAGGCATCCGCGATTACGGCAACCGCGTTGGCATCCCGACCGTGGCGGGGCAGGTAGCGTTCCACCCAGCCTACACTGGCAACCCTCTGGTGAACGTCGGCTGTATCGGCATCATGCCGAAGAGCGAGCTGATTCACAGCCGTGCTGGTGGGGCGGGCGACATCTACATCCTCGCCGGCGGGCGAACCGGCCGCGACGGCATCCACGGCGTCACCTTCGCATCGCGCGAGCTCGAGGCGGGCTCCGAGAGCGATATCGGCGCGGTGCAACTGGGCGACCCCATAACGAAGGAGCCACTGATGCATCTCTGTCTCGAACTGAACCGCGCCGGGCTGCTGACCGGGATGAAGGACCTCGGCGGCGGCGGACTCTCGTGCGTCGTCGGCGAGCTGGCGCTCGACGGCGGCTGCGGCGCGCGCGTCGACCTGGAGCGGGTGCCGCTCAAGCAGCCGGGTATGGCGCCGTGGGAAATCTGGGTCTCCGAATCGCAGGAGCGCATGATGTTCACCGTCCGTCCCGAAGAGGTCGCGGCGGTGCTAGAGCGCTGCGCGGCGTGGGACGTCGAGGCCATCGAAATCGGCGAAGTTATCCCGCAAAAGCGCACGCGCGTCGACTGGCGCGGGACGACCGTGCTCGACCTTGACCTGGAATTCACGACCGGCGGCCCCGCTTACCGGCGGCCGTCGCTCGAGCCGGAGGCGCCGACGGCCGTCGAGGTCGAGCTGGAGCAACCTGCCGATATCGGCGCGCTGCTACTCGAGTTGCTCGCGACGCCCGAACTGGGGTCGCGCGAGTGGGTCATCCGGCAGTATGACCATCAGGTGCGCGGCGCGACTGCGCTTAACCCATTGCAAGGGCCGGTCGGCCGCGAAGGACCGGGCGACGCCGCGGTATTGAAGCCCGTTCCCGGCAGTTGGCGCGGACTGGCGCTGACCAGCGACGTNAGCCCCTGGCTGATGGAGGCCGACCCGCGCGCGGGGACGCTGCTGGCGATTGCCGAGGTGTGCGGCAACCTNGCGGCTGTCGGCGCGCGGATTGACTCGCTGGCCGATTGCTTATGCTTCGGTAATCCCCAGAAACCCGAAATCATGGGCCAGTTCCGCGCCGCATGCGAAGCGCTCGCCGAGGGCGCGCTGGCGCTGGGAGTGCCGTATGTCTCGGGCAACGTCAGCTTCTACAACGAAACCCCNCAGGGNGCTATTCCGCCAACGCCGGTGCTGATGGGAGTCGGTATAGTCGAGGATATCCGCAGCTGCGCCACGAGCGACCTGAAGGCGGAGGGCGAGTTGTGGCTCGTCGGCCCGACNGGTACCGAGATGGGCGCCAGCTTGGTTTCGCGCACCTTCGGCTGTGCTGAAGGTGCACTGCCGCCGGTCGANTTCGCGACGCTGGTCCCGCGCATGGAAGCGCTGGTGACGGCCATCGCAGAGGGCGAAGTGGTCGCCTGCCACGACCTCTCGGCGGGTGGCCTNGCGGTGGCGCTGGCCGAGATGTGCCTCTCCGGCAACGGCGCAGCGGTCGAACTACCCTCCGGGCCGGAGGCGATGGTCACGCTCTTCAGCGAAACNCCGGGGCGCTGGCTGGTGCAGGTCGCCCCNGGCTGCGAAGCGCGTTTTGCGAAGCGCTTCGATTGCGCAGAGCGGCTCGGCGCACCCGCCGGCGAACTGCGCGTGACGCGCGATGGTGAAACGCTGCTGTCGCTCGCGCCGGCAGCGCTGCGCGCAGCGTGGGAAGCGCCACTCGCCGAGCGACTGGCCTAGGCTTTTATCAACCTCCTTAATCGCCGNGATGATGACACTCACGGCGGCGCTGATACTGCTGATTTTCATTATTGCCTTCGTGCTCATCCTGGGCGAGTTCGTGCACCGCACGACCGCCGCCTGGATGGGGGCGGTGGCGATGCTCACTATCGGCAAGCTGACCGGCACGCTCGACTGGTGCACCCACGGCGAGTCATGTGCGTCCGCGGGCGAAGGCAACCTGTTCGCCGCAATTGAGTTCAACGTAATTGGACTGCTGATGGGGATGATGATTTTCGCCGCGATACTCGAAATCAGCGGCTTCTTCGAGTTTATCGCCATCAAGGCGACCAAGCTCTCGAAAGGCGACCCGTGGATGCTGGTGGTCTACCTCGGAACCTTCACTACGCTGATATCGGTCGTGATTGANAACGTNACTGCGATTATCCTGATTGCACCGATTACCATCAAGATTTGCGACAAACTGAAAATNAGCGCCATTCCNCCGCTGATTGCCGAAGCCATCCTCTCCGATACAGGCGGCGTCGCTACNCTCGTNGGCGACCCGCCCAACGTCATGATTGGCGCCTCGACCGGTTTCACCTTCAACAGCTTCATCGAACATCTGNCGCCGCTGACNCTGATGGCGTGGATTGCGACGATGGGCTACATGCGCTACTACTACCGCGACTGGATTGAGANCAAGCCCGAGCACGTCGAAGAGCTGCTGCTGGAGGACGAATGGGCCGCCGTAAAGGACCTGTCGATGATGAACCGCACTCTGGCGGCACTGGGGCTTACGATTGTGACATTTTCGGTACACGAGATAATCCACCTCGAACTGGAGATTTCGGCCATCGCCCTCGGCGGTGCCGGGCTCGCGATAGGACTTTCGCTGCCTGACCTGCCCGAAGTGGTCGAGAGGGTGGAGTGGCCGGCGCTGCTCTTTTTCGCGGGGCTGTTCATCATGGTTGGCGGACTGGAAGCAGTCGGCCACCTGACCGCGCTGGCGAGCTGGATTTTCGACACCTTCGCGGAGGACCCGCTGATGCTGGCGGTCGCGGTCATCTGGGTCTCGGCCATCGCGTCGGCGATTATCGACAATATTCCCTTCGCCGCAGCGATGATTCCAGTAATCCACAAGCTGGGCGATCTAAGTGTGGACGAGATCACAGGCATCCCTGCGATTAACACCGCACCNCTCTTCTGGGCGCTGGCAATGGGGTGCGGCTTCGGCGGCAACGCCACNCCTATCGGTTCCTCAGCCAACGTAATGACCGTCTCCATCAGCGAGCGCGGCGGCCACANNATTACGACCGCCGAATGGATGCGAGTNGGGCTGCCGGTGATGGTGATTACCTGCGCCGTCGCGACCATCTTCATGGTCCTCTTCTACGACTCGCTCTACGTCAATCCCTGAGCTATTATTGAGCGGCAGACGGCGCAGTCCTCCGCAGCGCTAACGGCGGTTCCGCACTCTGCGCAACGCGCACGCTCGCGGAAGCGTTCCAACCATGCTGCGCGCAGCTCCGGTTCATCAGCTTCCATCGCGTGCCGCAGCTCCTCGTCCGCACCTTCCAGTGCAGTCAAGTGTTCCAGCCNCGGCATTGCCGCGACAGTGTACGGTTGTGGCCGCAATAGCGGCGCCATGAATACTCCGGCAATGAAGCCAGCAGCGTGCGCGATATGCCCTACGCCGTCACTGATGCCTGCCGCGACGTAGGCGGTCTCGCCGCCCATAAAGACCAGCGCCGCCAGCAGCACCGGTACACGGGGCAGGAAGAGCGGCCCCAGCAGCATCGGAATTTCATCGCGCGGATAGAGCAGCGCGAAGGCGCCCATCACTGCGAAGACCGCCCCCGAAGCACCGATGTGGATGCCACTCTCACCCTGCCACAGCGCCAGCAGCCCGCTCACCAGCGAGGCAAGCAGTCCGCCCGCGAAGAAGACGATGAGCAGCCGGCGCGTGCCGATACGCTCCTCGAAGGGTGCGCCGAGCAGCAACAGCACCAACATGTTCATCAGCAGGTGCAGCGGCCCCGCGTGCAGGAACATTGCGGTTACGAGCGTCGCCCATTCCGCGCCGGGCTGCGCCAGGTAGCTGGGGCGGAACCCCAGCTCGAGCCAAGTGGCCACCGGAGCTCCCGCCAGCCACCACGCGCCGAAGAGCGCNAAGTTGGCCAGCACCAACGCCTGCGCCGCGTACATCCGGGCGCGCAGCCCGCCGACCAGCACCGCCGCTGCCAGCAGTAGCAGCAGCAGGGAGAGCACACTCATTATCGGGGACGAGCGCAGCGGCGGTTAAGACTCACGCTAGGGCAGGGGGTTGGGACCTCCGGAGAGGCCCCCCGTAGCGCTTGGAGCGCCTGTTTATGCGTCTTCCCGGCGGCGGAGGGCTACACCCAGGCCAGCCAGGAGGGATGCCATGCTGAGGCCGAAGAGGGTCAGCGCGAACGACGGAGTCGAATCGGACGCTGCCACAATCGAGACGGTGCCGCTGATGACGTTGTCGTCCTGCTGATTCAGGAACTCGTCATGGTGAGTGCGGCCGTCCGCGATGTCCTTGGTCTCGAGCATCGGGTTGATCTGAGCGNAGACGGTCACGTCCCAGTACTCGCCGCCGTTACCCTTCTCTGCGCCCTTCTCAGGAATGAAGGGATCGATCCAGGTGATTGAAGCGGTGCTGTAGGTCAGGACCTTGTTGTCCNCCTTCTTCTGCTCGGACAGCACGGCTATGGGCGCCATCTGTGCAATCTCGGTGTCACCGATGCGGGTAACCCGCTTCATGCCGTCCGGGAAGGAGACCATCTTGCCGCCCTTGGGGTCGTAGACGTAGAAGACGACCAGCACATCCTGTGCGTAGTTGCCGTCGTTCTCGGCCGTAACCCGGATAGTGACGCCGTTGTCGTCGCCCTCGAGGACCGCAATGCGGTCAACCGAGATGTCGGTCAGCGAGAACTGAGGCGGCCGGATGAAGAGCGACGCTGAGAGCGGCTCGTCCATGTCCGCGTTGTTCGCGGTGTCCTTGCCGTTCAGTTTGATGTCGAACTCCCGGTTGCCGGCAGGCTCGCCAGTGGCCCAGACGAAGTCGGGGGCCCAGATGGAGAGGGTGATGGTCACCTGCTGGTCAGCATCCAGCGGGATGCTGGTGGTTCCGTCTATCGAGGAAGTGGTTACCGGTGCTCCAGAGCTGGAGTCGGTCACCGCTCGGTAGATGTCCCAGTCAGAGGTGTCGTATGCACTGCCTCCCGCCACGAGTGCCGGAGTGATTTCCAGCACGTTGGCAAGGGTTCCGATGTTGCGTGCGGTGTAGATGACGTCCACGGTCAGTGAGGGGTAGATTTCGTACACACGCGTGTCGTGGTCGACCTTGTCCCAGAAGATACCGTGCTCAAGCGCACGGACCACCTTGACGCCCCCAATGGAGGCGCTACCCAGCGGACCCTTCGCCTGGAAGACAAAGGAGTACTGGTTATCTGGTGCAGGGTCGTAGTCCATCCCGTTCAGGCCCAGCTTGCTGGTGTCGAGGTGGATGTAGTAGGGATTCCAACCGTCCGAGTCACCCGNCAGCGAGCCGCCGACGGCNCTGTGGTCGCTTCCATCGACTATCGTGAAGCCNTTGGGTTCCCAGAGTGCAACGGTCCTGCCGCTGTCGAAGGAGTGACCCTTCTGCTGTGCGAAGACCATGNCCTCGTTGCCGGCGCTCATGTCGTAGTTGGCCCAGAACATGAGGTAGCTGTCATCGGTCCAGAGTGGCACATAGTTGGTACGCGCCTGCTCGGTCGCGANTGCCGCCGCGACGACCACGATTGTGCCAGCCATCANNNNGTGGAAGCNACAGTAGTAGGTGAAAGTCCCNACTTCGNTGAAGGTCAGCGAAGCACTCTCGCCTGCGGNGAGCGTGATTTCAGGCCAGTCNCCACNAGTGGAGGTCACTGTGTGGGTAATGGTGTCGTCGTTGGTCCAGGTGATGGTAGTTCCGAGNANNGCCTCNACATAGCCGGGGCTGTAGCCGCNGNNCTGGCCAACGATTGAGATGCCCATGTCATCNGTAACCACGTCGGTTTCGTCCCAGCTTACCGAGAGAGCACCGTCNCCGACTGAGGCAGGTTCGNCTGCCNCGTCANCCCAGTNCTCTCCGCCGGTCAGCAGCGGGGTGCCGAGATCCTGCTCGGNACCTACCAGCAGCATGTGGCTGGCANCGTTGTTCGTCCCGAACAGGTCCTTCAGCGTGTCGCNCGTACCGGGTGTGGCCAGTTTGACACCGATGGTGTACATNCCNGGCGTAGAGATACCAGGGAAGCTTATGCTGAAAGTGCCAGTCTCACTAGCCATCGGCAANTTGCTGAGGGAGTAGGAACTGTCACTCCAGACGGTGTTCCCGTCAGAGTCTATCGCGTAGGCGTAGATGTCAGCGCTGCTGATTGGACCGCCAGTGCCAAGGTCGCCCATGCCCACGTTCTTGAAGCTCGTGGTGATGGTTGAACCCTCGCCCAGCTCCAGCTTGTAGGGCANGCTGGAGGAGGTCTGCTCGATGTCGAAACCGAGAGCGTAGATACCAACCTCGTCAACAAACCAGGCCGGATCCCAGTCGGGGTAAGATCCACCCAAGTGGAAGCTGACTGACGTGTCGTCCATTCCCGTACCGGTGAAGGTGTCGAGTCGCGCCTGCGACTCAGTCCAACCTCCCGAAGAAGNNACGAACGCCGGCNNGTTATTCAGCGGGTTGCCGTAGNAGAGATAGTTGTAGATAGTGCCGCCATACAGGTTGCCCTGGGTTGGCGTCACAANGCTCCGGGTGGAGCTGGAACCNNNTGGGCCGGCNGTCGATATGTCAACGTTGCCACCTTCGTAATAGTACGCGGCAAAGGCGCTGACGGAGGCGTAGAATGCATACCGGTGCTTGAACACCATCTTGGACGAGGTCGCCTGCGACAGATCTATCGAGGGCGAGTTAAGCCGTGCGTCGTCACCGTTCTNGGGAGTGCCGAAGGTATCGTCGCCAAGACCCCAAGAGGCTGCGCCAGCATAGACCTGAGACGTCTGAGTATGCCAGTCTGCTGTACCCTTCGTAAGAGTGGTTGACCAGCCGTCCGCGTAGAGGTCGCCTGTGCCACCGTTGACACAGCCAGCACACGTCTTCTCAGCTTCAGCGTCGGTGTATGCCACGGTGAACATGGTCTCACGCGATACATCGCGCTTGTTATCACCGGGGAACTCGTCTACTGCAGNGTCACCGTTGCCATCGAGGTAGCCGTNAATCCAAGTCTCTACCCGCACCTTGTACTGGCCGGGGACACTGAAGTGGTAGTTCCAGTTGAGCTCCTTGGCCTCGCCACTGGCGAATGCCCCACCAGTACCCTCACCAGAGATGGNGACTGTNTTCTGGTAAANTANATCTGCCAAATCGGTGCCGGTGATATTCAGGTTGTCAATCACCCACTTCTCACCGTCATACGGCCACATGTNGTCCCAGAACCCGAAGTGGAACCGGAAGGCGACATTATCCTCGCCGATATANTCAGCNAGGCTGAACTCNCTCTCAANCCAGTCACCGTCTGGCCACNCNGACGAGCCACCGCTCGTGCCGACGAAAGCNTCCTNTCCAAAGAGCGGATTGCCCCAACCAGCGTAGTTGTAGATTTGTCCGTTGTATCCACTGGTCGGAACTACCGTGGTCCAAGTTTCCGAACCCGCCGTGGACGAGTCGTAGTCTGTAGAGATTTCGACGATTCCGCCGTTCGGGTTGTAGCCCATCCCACTAGTCCAGTGGAAATTCCAGCGGTGCAGCATGGTCATCTTGGCGTCATCCGGAGCCGAACTCAGATCGTACGACTCGGTAACCAGGAAGCCCTCACCACCGGCGTAGTACATCGCGAACTCACCGTTGTTGGTGTTGCCAGGGCCCCAAGCGTCAGACCCGTCAAAGCCATCCTGTCCAGAGGGGAATGTCCAGCCAGGCTGGCTGCTCCAGGAAGAGCCGGGAGTCGTATAGGATGCAGTCCAGGGGTGGTTCGAAGCTGTGTAGCTGTCATGATCCTCGGCAATCAGGTTAGTGACGTCCTCGGTTCCGATAGTAACGCGTGCCATGGACGTCCCAGCGGTCTGGGGATTGACACCCGCGTTAATCACGGTGGTGCCAATATCGGGGTTGCCGTTGATCGGAATCGGGTCGACTACGTCGGGGGCCGCAATAGCAAGGTTGTCGTTGTAGACCACACCGGTAATAGCGATGTCATCCAACCGGTAGAAGCCGTTGGAGTAGGTGCCGAAGGCAACGGTGGACCAACCGACGTGCCAGCGGATGCGGACGTCGTCCTGTCCTACGTAGGGGGTCAGATCGAAGCTCTTCTTCTCCCACGCCTGTGGCGAGGGTGTGTAGGTGAAGGCACCGCCCGCACTACCATAATTGGTAAACGCGGGGTAGCCCCCGAGCGGGTTCGCGTAGAACGCGTAGTTGTAGATTGACTGGGTATAGCCACCAATAGGCGCAAATATGCCCCATGTCTCGCCACCGTCTTCCGAAATTTCGACGACCACTCCGTCGTACGTGTAATAGAAGTAGTACGAGTGCCAGAAGGTCAATTCAGCCGAAACCGGCATTTTCAAGTCGAGGTTGCCTGTGGAGGCCCACGGATCGCCTGGACTGGTCTGGTCGTACTTGCTACCACTGTCGAGCGAGCAGGGTGCAGAATGAGCGTCCTTATTGTCTGCGCTCCAGATTGAAGCACCCGAATAGTCACGACCGAAAAGCCAGTCGCTAGCGTCGCAGTCATCAAAGTTTTCCGAGANGATNACGAACTTGACGTCGCGGAATNCGCTGAAGCGGTTGTCCGAGAGNTCCTCGTCNNNATAGTCGTCNATGATGNNCATCGAGACGCCGACCATANCGCCCGACTTCAGGCCGTTCGCCGCAGGCGTGAACGGGGNGAAGGTTANCGTTTNGGTNTCCTTGAAGTCAATCGAGGCAATCGTCTTGGTCTCATCGANGAAGGTCTGGTCGATATCAANCAAATCAACCGACACGTCATCGAGGCGGAAGTAGCTGTTGTAGTACAACCATGCGGAGNNGTACCAGTACTGGTTGTAGGCCACTGTCCAGCGTACCTTAACGTCGGGGAAGCCNGTGTAATCGGTCAGGTCTACCTCCGTGTAGTCCCACTTGCACTCCTGCCGGCAGGCCAGCATCGAAGCCNCCNANNCCGCCNNNGTAGGCGTAGTAGGTGTATGCCTGCTTCATGACTACCTCTTCGGGGGTGTTGTACCACGANATAATCTGGCCGTTGATACCACTAACATAGCCACCAGTGGTGAACTTGTCCTNCTCAATGTACTCCCACGTAGTACCGCCATCGGTCGAAGCCTCCANGATAGCGCCCTCGTACCGGAAGTAGAAGAAGTACGAGTGCTTGAACTTGAGGGTCATGCCAACTGCGGTCGAGGTGTCAATTGAGGGGGTCGNAAGGTGGCTCAGCATCGCATCCTGCGGTCCTAGCACCTTGTCAAGACTACCGTCCGAAAGGTCATAGTAGCCGACCTTGTCGTAAGCGTTGNAGAAGTAGTACTCACGGAAGTGGTACATGCTGCTGACGTANACNTGNGTGTCGGTCATGGCAATCGAACCCACGTAGGTGTTCCAGCCACNGCCATAATCTGCTANTACGGTGGACCAGGAGCAACTCGTGGTCGAAATCTTCTTCAGGCCACCATAGAAGCTGGTGTAGTAATAACCTGACGTGTAGACAGAGCCCTCATAGACATCGACACTGCTCGAGTAGTACAGATACCCGGNGCCANNGTACNNGCAGTCAGTNTATGAGTTGGCGCTGTAGCTGCCGCCGGAGCTGCGAGTGTACTTCCGCAGTGTTGACTGGGTGTAATGGCGCCAGATCATCCAGATGTCACCAGTGTCGTCATCTACGTCCAAATCTTCCCAGTAGTAGGAACGTGATTTGCCGTTACCGTAGGTGAAGGTGCCATCAAGCGAGCCATCATCTGCGTCCAGCTTGACTATCTTGGTATTCGCGGTCTGGAAGTGGACCTGCAGCGCGAAGACCTGCCCGTCATAGTAGGTAATTCCGGTCCCGTACTTGATTGTCGACCCACCCGTAGTCCATAGAAGGGTACCAGTCGAACTGAACTTCTTTACCCACGTGTTGGTACAATACAGGTAACCTATGCCCGAACAGCGGCCTATCACGTAGATATTGCCACTTGAATCGGTGGTCACGTCCAGCGGGTTGGTAAGGCCCTGAATGANAACTGTTCCGGAGTTGGAACTGTCNAACTTCCATATCTGCCCATGCAGCCTGTCGGCAACATAGAGGTNGGTGCCGTCATGGTGAAGGCGCGTACTGTCNTCGAACATGCCGCCAACTGCAGCCTCCTTACGGCCGGACGACATGGAGCGATCGGATGTGTCACCNTCNTTNNAGTAGTCGTCGCCGTAGTTGTAGTTGCTNNNNTGTGCNCCCTGGCTGTCATTAATGTCTCCTGTCCAGAGGTNAGCACCNTNANTNGCACTGGAGGTGAAGNCACCGGGGCCAGAGTCGAAGTCCTCGTCAATAACTGTGTTGACTGNAGTTGAGAACACCTTGGCNTTGACGCCAACGTCGNTCTGGGTGTCAGTACCCTTGTTNANNACGNTGGTCGACATCGNGTTCTCGNNCGCCAGCGAGANNGGATCCGGGANAGATGGANTNTCCAGTTTCAGTTGGTCCACTGGGGGCGGAGGTGGGTAGAACATAATGGCCTTGTTGTTGTACGAGGANCTCATCTGGGAGNAGGCATAGCTCAGGCCGTCANCGCCCTTTGCCTGGATACCAATCGAGACTGTCTCGTAGGNACCTGCTCCGTAGAATGTACCATCCTGGTATTGGTAAACGATGTTACCATTCTCGTNCACGATGGCCTGGAAGGTAGTCGTGTCAGACGAGNTNCAGTAGTAGTACATGTTCATCTTGTTCCAGGTGATTACCAGCTTCCGGTCGGGAGCTGTGCCTAATGTCTCGTACTTGATGTCTGCGCCACTTGCGCAGTAACGGTAGTCCTGCCAGTAGGGTGAGAGCATGGTGCCANCAATCCCGGTCCATGGCATTAGGTATGGAACCCAAGCGTAACTGACAGAGGGTGCGTCAAACGTGAACCACCCATTGTCACCNCCGANGTAGAATTCGTCGTAGTCTTCACCGTAATAGGTTATGGTGAAGCCCATGTCGAATGCACTGGTGACATAGTCACCGGGATTCCCTATGGATGTCCCAGTACTCAGGATATCAATCCAGTCATACGACACTTTACCATCCGATTCTGTACTGTCGGTAAAGNTGTATCCGNAGGTATCTGGTCCTCCGGTCTTGGCCGCAGCATTGGGCGCCAGCAGCACGAACGTGCTGGTGACCATGGTTACGGCGACTACGAAGGCAACGAGCCTTGCAGTCCAGGCGATANNGTTCTCTGTACGAGTTTCTTGCATNTGACACACCTTGGTTGAGTCCTTGTCTCAGCGGGCAGGATACCCACTGAAGGGTTCTCATCACGCGGCCCGGTTCATATAAAACGTTCGCCCGCCCCGAAAACAGGCTAAGCGATAAAGCAGGGGGAGGGCTGCACCGTCGTGAAAGTCGGGGTACTGGCACTGCAGGGAGCGGTCAGCGAGCACTGTCGGGCGCTGGCGGCGTGCGGCGCTCGCGTGGTGGAGGTGAGAACGCCCGCAGAACTGGCAAAAGTGGACGGCNTGGTGATGCCGGGCGGCGAGTCCACAACGCTGCGCCACCTGCTGCAAAACGGGGGATTGTGGGAGCCGCTGCTGGCATGGGAAAAACCCATCCTGGGAACCTGCGCCGGCGCCATCCTGCTCGGCCNCGGAAGCGAAACGCTCGGTCNGATGGCGATGGANCTGGACCGCAACGCCTACGGGCGGCAGCAGGAGTCGTTCGAAGCCGACGTCGCGCTGGAGGCGGGCGAGCCGTTTCCCGGGATTTTCATCCGGGCGCCCGTCATCATCTTCACCGACNATAACTGCACCCCNATAGCGTGGCACAACGGAAATATCGTGGGCGCTGTGCAGCCGCCACACATGGCGCTCACGTTCCACCCCGAGCTGACCGGCGACCGGCGGCTGCACCAGCGCTGGCTGGAGATGGTACCACGGTAACTGACCCGAAAGGCCGCCCGCAGCCGGGCTACGAGCGGCACATCTTCATCTGCGGGCACGAGCGGCCGCCCGATGCCGCGCGCCCCTGCTGTGCCGGGCGTGGCAGCCTGACGGTACTGAAGCAGATGAAGGCGGCCGCGCGCGAGGCGGGCCTGACGGGAGTGCGGGTGCAGAAGTCGGGCTGCCTCGATTTCTGCGAGAACGGCATCTCCTGCGTGGTCTACCCGGAAGGCGTGTGGTATCGCATCGCCGACCCGGAGCGCGACGTGCCGGAAATCGTCGAGCGGCACCTGCGCCACGGAGAGGTCGTCGAGCGGTGCCTGATGAAGTTCTGAGTTCTCGACGATTATTATTTAAAAAAATGGGCTTCGTGAAAGGATGGTGGTGCGCGGGGCAGGATTCGAACCTGCGAACCCCTGAGGGAGAAGGTCTTGAGCCTTCCGCGATTGGCCAGACTATGCGACCCGCGCCCTGCGGCCGAAGGTCGGGGGTATTTTAGCCGCGTGTCGCTGCCCGGGGCATGGGCAAGCCAAAGTGGTGGGGCCGCGCCTGCGACGAACTGCGCGCGGGCGACCCGGTGCTAGGGGCGATTATCGACTGCTTCCCGGGCGAGCAGCTCGAGCCGCGCGCGGAGCCGTTCTTCACGCTCGCGCGCGCGGTAGCAGGGCAGCAGATTTCGGTCCAGGCGGCGCAGACCGTCTGGGGCCGGCTCGAGGCGATTTGCGACGGGGCGGTCACCATTGAGACGGTGCTCGCACGCAGCGTGGAGCAGCTACGGCCGGCGGGGCTTTCGCAGCGCAAGGCGGAATACATCCATGGGCTAGCGCGGGACCGGGAGGTGTGGGACATTGACTGGATCCCGCTCGACGACGAGGCGGCGATTGCACAACTCTGCCGACTGCGCGGGGTGGGGCGCTGGACGGCGGAGATGTTTCTGATGTTTCACCTGCTACGGCCCGACGTACTACCGCTGGACGACCTCGGAATAGTGGCGGGAATGCGGCTCGCCTACGGCGAAGCGCTCGAGAGTGCGGAGCTGCGCGAAATTGGTGCGGTGTGGCGGCCGTGGCGGTCGGTCGCGGCGTGGTACCTCTGGCGCTCGCTCGACCCGGAGCCGGTCGAGTACTAGTCGGCGCCGTCGCGTGGCTGCGCCTTCGCGACGGCGCCGATGGTGTGACGCACCAGTCGTGCCGCAAGCGCAGCGGTGTTGCCGTTGTCGGCGGGCGGGCAGGTCTCGACGCAGTCGAAACCAACTAGCCTGTCGCTCAGGAAGTTGAGCACCTGCAACACTTCGTAGGGAGTCATGCCGAACGGCTCGGGAGTGCCGACGCCGGGGGCGAAGGCAGGGTCAATCGCGTCCATATCAAGGCTCAGGTAGAGCGGGCCGTCGATCGCCTCGACCAGGTCGGAGAGGTGTTCGCGCAGCTCGGTCCAGCCCGTCTCGACGTAGTGCAGCCCATCCTCGCGCGCCGTGTGCAGCTCTTCGCGCGAGAGCGAGCGGATGCCAAGGGAACGGACGCGCTCGGGGCCGACGATTTCGGAGACGCGGCGCGTCGTCGCGGCGTGCGACCACTTCGCGCCCTGATAGCCGTCGCGATAGTCGAGGTGCGCGTCGAGGATGACAACGCCCAGCTCCGGGAACTGGCGCTTCAGCGCGGCGACTGCCGGGGGGGTGAGCGAATGCTCGCCGCCGAGGCCGACCGGGAACTTGCCGGCAGCGCCGATGCGGCCAACGATTTCCTCGATGGCACTGTTGTTGGCCGCCTGATCGGCGACTGCTTCGACGTCGCCCCAGTCGTGGGCCGGGATGTCGCGCAGGTCAAGGCCGAGCTCGTTGAGCCATGACTCGAAGTTGTGACTGTGGAAACGAATCGCCTCGGGGCCATCGGCGGTGCCCTTACGGAAACAGGCGGTGCCATCGAAAGGGTAGCCCCAGATTACGAAACGCGCGTCGTCGAAAGCCGCTTCAGCGTCGGCAAAAAACTCAGGCACGCGTGACCAGCCGCCGCCCCATCGCCTGCAGGAAGCGGATTTCACTGCCGGGCTCGAGGCTGCCCTGGAACTCCTCGGGGATGTCGGCCATCGGGATGGTAAATGTCTCCCAGGTCTCCAGATCCATGAATTGCACCTCAGCACCCATGTGCGCCAGCACCTGCCCCTTGCGGTTGTCCACCTGCGGCACGTGCAGCTTGTGCTTGACAGGGTGGACCAACGACCGCTTGGTGCCGTCGAAGATTCCGACTGCGACGATGCGCGCCTTGGCTTCACCGTGCTTGCCGGGCTTGGAGGTGATGTACTCGACAATCCGGCACGGGGCGTCATCGACGAGGATATAGCGTCCTACCTTGAGCGACCGAATTTCCTGGATGCTGGTGGTCATGGTTGCACTCCGCGGACGGGGAGCTAGTCCTCGCGCAGCAATCCGGCGGTGCGGAGCTCGTGCTTGATGTTGCGGACGGCGTTCTTGATGTCGTTGACCTCGCGCGCGCCGACACAGACCATCTTGCCACTGCCGAAGAGCAGCAGCACGACCTTCGGGTCAGCCATGCGGTAGACCAGCCCCGGGAACGCCTCGGGCTCGTATTCGACATTTTCGAAGCCGAGCGACATCGCAATCTGAATCAGGTTGAGCGTCGACTCAAGATTGGTAGTGGCGACGATGTTCTGGATAACGATGTCGGGCTCGTCATGGACTGGCATCTTGAGCTTGCGCAGCTTGGCCACCACCTTGTTGATGGCGACATGCACATCCGGAATCGAGCGTGCACCGGTGCAGACTACCTTCCCGCTGCGGAAGATGAGCACCGCCGTCTTGGGCTCTTTAAGCTTGTAAATCAGCCCCGGAAACCGGTCCTGATCATATTCGGCACCTTCGAGCTGGAAGGCGATGTCCTGCAACATCAATTCCTTACCAATCGAGGCGCTGGCCACGACGTTGACTACTGTTATTTCTGCCATGGTAAACTCCTAAGGGGCGCCTATATAAGTCTGCTATATAAAGCTTAAATACGTTTCAGCACGCGTCCGAAAACCGTTCCGCGACCTTTTTAGCGCACCCTGCGTGGCGCCGCCGGCGGGGCCCGTAGGGTAGCTTGGTCCATCCTTCGGCGTTCGGGACGCCGGTACTCCAGTTCAAATCTGGGCGGGCCCACCATTTCGCTGTGGCGAGCCGCTCAGAGCGGTTCGCCCGCCTCGAACAGCGTCTCGAAAATCTGTCCCGAGAGCCGCGCCAGCTCTTCGTGGTGTAGCCAGAGCCCGAGCAGGTGCGCCGTTGATTCCGGCTTCTCGAGCCCGCCAATCAGCAGCTCGGCCTGGTCGATGATGAACATCCCCGCGGCGGGGGTCGCGGCGCGGCGGATTTCGTACTTGCCGGGGAGCCGCGCTAGGTCCAGCGGCGCCTCGCCCAACGGGAAGAGCAGTCGCACGCGGACGCCGGCGTGCGAGGCGCTCGCGAACGCACGGCAGAGCGAGTCGGGGATGGCGGAGGGCAAGAAGGCGGCGATTCCGTCGAGGCTCTCGGTCGCGCGCAGGCACATCTCCTCGACCTGCTGGAAGACACCCATATCGCGTACTGTCACCGACTCGGTGTAGGAGCGCTCCTGCGTCTCGTAGAGTGGAATCAGCGTCTCCTCGGCGGCGGCGCAGGCCGCCTCGACTTCGTGCAGCCGCATCTCGGCCAGCCGACGCGGGTTCTCGGGCGCGTAGGTGCGGGGGTGCACCGAGACCTGGTGCGCCGCGCCTCGCGCAACAAGGTTGTCCAGGATGCCGTAAATCCGAGCGCGCGAGAAGGCACAACCGCGGCTGATGTCCCCGACGCTGGCTTCGCCAGCCCGGAGCAACAGCCGGTACACCTCCGCCTCGCCCTCGGAAAGCCCCAGCGTGTGAAGCACGGCATCCGGACGGTGTGGTGTGGTGTCCACGCCCCCGTAAAAGGGTTCTTCTATATAAATGTTTTATTTTATTAAACTATTATATATGGGGGGGATTGGGGCCTAATGAGCAAAGCGGTGATTGCAGGCTACGCCCGTTCGCCCTTCGCCCCGGCGCACAAGGGTGCGCTGGCGAAGGTGCGGCCTGATGAACTGATGGCGCAGGTCGTACGCGGGCTGCTCGAGCGGAGCGGCGTCGACCCGGCCGGGCTGGAGGACCTGATTATCGGCTGCGCATTCCCAGAAGGCGAGCAGGGGCTCAACGTGGCGCGCATCGTCGGTTTCCTTGCGGACTTGCCACCATCGGTAGCGGGGACGACGGTGAACCGCTTCTGCGGGTCGTCGATGCAGGCTGTCCACATGGCGGCCGGCGCAATCGCGACCGGTGCGGGCGAGGCGTTCGTCTGCGGCGGAGTCGAGTCGATGTCGCGGGTGCCGATGATGGGGTTCAACCCGCTGCCGCATCCGGGGCTTTACGAGCGCGCGCCCGAAGTCTACATCAACATGGGGCTGACCGCCGAGAACCTGGCGCGCAAATACGATATTTCGCGCGAAGCGCAGGAGGCATTCGCGCTCGAGTCTCAGCAGCGCGCGGTGCGCGCTGCGAACGACGGTAGTTTCGAGGCTGAAATTGTGCCCATCGAGAACGGCGACGGCCCGGTCGCCGCCGACGGCTGCCCGCGTCCCGATACTACCGCCGAGGCACTGGCGGCGCTGAAGCCCGCCTTCGACGCCAAAGGCAGCGTAACGGCCGGCACCTCGTCGCCACTGACCGACGGTGCGGCGGCGGTGCTGGTGACTTCGGCCGACTACGCCAGACGCCACAAACTGACCGTCATGGCGCGCATCCGCGCCACTGCCGTCTCGGGCTGCGCGCCCGAAATCATGGGCATCGGCCCCGTTGAGGCGACCCGCAAGGCGCTCGACCGCGCCGGGCTGGAGCTGGGGCAGATGGACCTTGTCGAACTCAACGAAGCGTTCGCGGCGCAGTCGCTCGCGGTGCTGGACAAACTGGGGCTATCGCACGCCAGGGTGAACCTGGACGGCGGCGCGATTGCGCTGGGCCACCCTCTGGGGGCGAGCGGCGCGCGCATCACCGGCAAGGCGGCAGCGCTGCTCCAGCGCGAGGGCGGACGCTACGCGCTGGCGACGATGTGCATCGGCGGCGGGCAGGGCATCGCGACGGTGCTCGAGGCGGCGTGATGGAGCGCGTAGCAGTCATCGGCTCGGGCGTTATGGGCGCCGGCATCGCGGCGCACCTGGCCAACGCTGGTGTGAGTGTGGAATTGCTCGACATTGTCCCGCAAGGCGCCGCGGACCGCGACGCCTTGGCGCGCAGCGCAATAGCACGGCTGCGCAAGGCGAAGCCGGCACCGCTGATGCATGCGGATTTTGCCGAGCGCATCCGGCCCGGCAACCTGGAGGACCATCTCGGTCGCGTCGCCGAGGCGGACTGGATTGTCGAGGTAGTTCTCGAAGACCTGAATATAAAGCAGAATGTGTTCAAACAGCTCGAAAAAGTCCGCAAGGACGGCAGTATCATCAGCTCCAATACCTCGACCATTCCGTGCGCGCAGCTCACGAAGGGGATGGGCAAGCGCTTCGCGCGCGACTTCATGATCACCCACTTCTTCAATCCGCCGCGCTACCTGCGGCTGCTGGAGATTGTGCCTTCACCGACGATGGAGCCGGAGCGGCTTGCCGCCTTCCGGGACTTCGCCGACCGGCGGCTCGGCAAGGGGGTCGTGGTTTGCAATGACACGCCGGGATTCATCGGCAACCGCATCGGCGGCTACTGGATGCAGTGCGCCATCAACGCCGCGATTGAAATGGGGCTGACCGTCGAGGAGGCGGACGCCGTCATGGGTCGCCCGATAGGCGTGCCGAAGACCGCGGTGTTCGGACTGCTCGACCTTGTGGGGCTGGATTTAGTGCCGCACATCGCCGAAAGCATGCTGGCGACGCTGCCCGCCGAGGACGATTACCGGCGCGTCGTCACCGAAGCCGAAGCTAACGGCATCGCCGCCACCATCTCCGGGATGATTGCGGCCGGCTACACTGGCCGCAAGGGGAAGGGCGGCTTCTACCGGCTCAACCGCAACGACGGTCGCAAGGTGAAGGAGGCGCGCAGCCTGAAGACGGGCGAATACGCGCCCGCCAACCGCCGTGTTGCGCTCGAGTCGCCCAAGGCGGCGAAACAGGGGCTGCGCACGCTTGTGGAATATCCCGACCGCGGCGGCGAGTTTGCGTGGAAAGTGCTGTCGCAGACGCTCGCCTACACCGCGTCGCTGCTCCCCGAAATCGCCGTCGCGCCAGCCAACGTTGATGCGGCGATGCGACTCGGCTATGGCTGGAAGCGCGGGCCGTTCGAGATGCTTGACGAGCTCGGTGTGGAGTGGTTCTGCGAGCGACTGGCTGCTGATGGCTCTGCAGTGCCGCCACTGCTGGCGCACGGCAAGCCGCTCTACGACGGCGAGACGCAGCTACTGGCCGACGGCAGCTACATCGCGGTCCCGCGCGACGCGGGTGTTCTGTGCGTCGCTGACCTACGCCGGGCGGACAAACCGCTGGCGAGCAACGCGTCGGCTTCGCTATGGGACGCGGGCGACGGGATCGCGCTGCTCGAATTCCACAGCAAGATGAACGCAATTGACCCGCTCGGGCTGGAAATGGTTGCCGAGGCAGTCGAAGTCGTGGAGGGGGGCGACTTCGTGGGTCTGGTGGTCGGCAACGACGGCGAGCACTTCTCGGCTGGCGCCAATATCGGGCTGGCGCTCTTCGTCGCCAACGTCGGCGCGTGGGACGAAATCGGTAAGATGATTAGCGGCGGGCAACTCGCATTCATGACGCTCAAGCACTCCAGCTTCCCGGTCGTCGGCGCGCCGAGCGGGCTCGCTATCGGCGGCGGCTGTGAGGTACTGCTGGCGTGCGACGTGATTCAGGCGCACTCCGAGACTTACACCGGGCTGGTCGAGGTCGGCGTCGGGCTGGTACCCGCGTGGGGCGGTTGCAAGGAGATGCTGCGCCGCTGGGCCGCGGCCGGACCGCATGGGCCGATGGCGCCGGTAACAAAGATATTCGAGAACGTCGGCACCGCCAAGGTAGCGACGAGCGCGTTCGAGGCGCGCGACATGCAAATCCTGCGCGACGGCGATGGAATCACGATGAACCGCGACCGCGTGCTGGCCGACGCCAAGACGCGCTGTCTGGAAATGGTCGACGGCTACGAGCCGCCGGAAATGGCGACACATTGCCTGCCGGGGGCGTCAGGCCGCACGGGGCTCGAGATGGCGGTCGCCGATTTGCGGCGCGCGGGCAAGGCGACGCCGCACGACGAGGTCGTCGCGGGGCAGCTGGCTATCGTGCTGAGCGGCGGCAATACCGACCCGACCGAGGAGCTGGATGATTCAGATATCCTTGATTTGGAGCGCGAGGCGTTCATGACACTGGTGCGCCTGCCGCCGACGCTGGCGCGGATTGAGCATATGCTCACGACGGGGAAACCGCTGAGGAACTGAAATGAAATACCGCGTGCCAAAACGGGAGTTCGAGTTCGTCCTGCGCGAAGTGCTGGAAGTCGAGCAGCTGACGCAGTTCCCGATCTTCGAGGAGGCGACCTGGGAAATGGTGCAGATGATTATCGACCAGGTGGCCGAAATCGCCGAGGACATCTGGTTCCCGGGCAACCAGCTCGGCGACCAGGTTGGCGCCAAATTCAAGGATGGCGAGGTGACGCTCCCGCCTGAGTTCCACGACGCCATCAACGCCATCCGCGACACGGGGCTGGTGACGCTCTTCGCCCATCCCGAGTATGGCGGGATGGGGTTCCCGACCGCCTTCGAGGTGCTGGGCGACGAGGTGATGTGCGCGACCAACATGGCGCTGGCGACCATGACCGGGCTTACCAAGGGCGCCTACCGCTGCATCCACCAGTATGGCAGCGACGAACTCAAGTCGCTCTACCTGCCGAAAATGGTCAGTGGCGAGTGGTTCAGCACCATGTGCCTGACCGAGGCGCACTGTGGGACCGATTTGGGGCTGCTGCGCACGAAGGCGAAGCCCGATGATGAAGGCAGCTACCGGCTCGACGGCGAGAAGATTTTCATCACCGGCGGCGAGCATGACCTGACCGAGAACATCCTGCACCTGACACTGGCGCGGCTGCCCGGTGCGCCGCAGGGCGTCAAGGGCATTTCGCTCTTCCTGGTGCCCAAGTTCATCCCCAACGCCGACGGGGCACTGGGCGAGCGCAACGGTATCCGCGCACTCTCAATTGAGGAGAAGATGGGGTGCAAGGGCTCCCCGACCTGTGTTATCGCGCTCGAGGATGCGCGGGGCTGGCTGATTGGCGAGGAAAATCGCGGGCTGCGCGCGATGTTCGCGATGATGAACCACGAGCGGCTGGCGGTTGGCATGGAGGGCGTCGGCGTCGCTGAAATCGCCTACCAAAACGGGCTGGCCTACGCACTGGACCGGCTGCAGGGGCGCGACCTAGGAGGGGGCCGGTATCCGGAGCAGGAGGCGGACCCGCTGATAGTGCATCCCGACATCCGGCGGATGCTACTGCGCGCCAAGTCGCTCATCGAGGGGATGCGCTGTCTGGCGGTCTGGACCGGGATTTCGATTGACCACTCGCTGGCGGACCCCGACGAGGCAATACGCGAGGAGAACGGCGAACTGGTCGAAATCCTGACGCCGATTGTCAAGGCGCTCTGCACTGACCTGGGGTGCGAAATCACCAACGACATGCTGCAAATTTACGGCGGCCACGGCTACATCCGCGAGCACGGCATGGAGCAATTCGTGCGCGACCTGCGGATTGCCCCCATCTGGGAAGGTACCAACGGCATCCAAGCACTTGACTTGGCGGGACGCAAGCTGCCGCGCGACATGGGGCGGCTGCTGCGTCGCTTCTTCCACCCCGCGCTGGAGTTTGTCGAGCAGCATCGCGACGACCCCGACCTGAAGGAGTTTGTCGAGCCATTTGCGAAAGGGTTGCGCGGGCTCCAGAAGACCAGCATGTTCCTGGCCCAAAAAGGAATGGGAAACCCGCGCGAAATCGGCGCTGGAGCGACCGACTACCTGCGGCAGTTCGGGCTGGTGGCGCTGGGCTACATGTGGTTACAGATGCTGAAGGTCGCCTTTGCGAAGCGCGGAAGCGACGAGTTCTACGAATACAAACTCATTACGGGCCGCTACTTCTTCGAGCGTGTCTTCCCCGAAACCATCGCGCGCGCGGTCGCCATCGCTTCCGGCGCGAAAACCATGATGGCGATGCCGGACGCCGGCTTTGCGGGCGACCACCGTTTCTCGGGCAACTAGTCGGCGACCAGCTTCCCGAGCGTGTAGTACGGGTTGCCCGCCAGCCACTGCCCTCCGTCGGCAACCAGGCATTCACCGGTCACGTAGTCGCTCGCGGCGAGCCAGAGCACCTGCAATGCCATCTCGTCGGCGGTCGCGAGCCGCCCGCGCGGGATGGTGTCAGTAATCATCTGCTCCATTTCAGGCGCCGGGAACAGGTTGGCTTTCGCGCCTTCCGTAGGCACGACACCAGGGCAGAGCGCGTTGACGCGGATTCCATGGCTGGCCCACTCGAGCGCCAGCGACCGCGTCAGGTTCAGCACCCCCGCCTTCGCGGCGCCGGAGTGCGCGACGAAGGATGCGGCACCCCAGGCGTAGTTGGCGACGACGTTCACGACGCTGGCGTCGCGCCCCTTGCAGAGCAGCGGGTGGCACGCACGCGAGACGCGGAAGGTGCCGTCGAGCACGATGTCGACGACCGCGCGCCAGGCGTTTTCGCTCATTTCGGCTACCGGCGCGAAGAAGTTCCCGGCGGCATTGTTAACCAGTATGTCGAGCGCACCCCATTCCGATTCGAGCGTGGCGGCGAGCGTCGCCACGCTCTCGCTATCGCGCACATCAACGACGTGCGTCAGCGCTTCCGCGCCGGTAGCTTTGGCGATGGCGGTCGCGCCCGCCGCGAGATGCGCGTCGTTGCGCGACGCAATCGCGACCTGCGCGCCGTGCGCCGCAAAGGCGGTGGCGAACGCCAGCCCCATCCCGGTGCCGCCGCCCGTCACGAGCACGCGCGTGCCCGCGAACAGGTCGTCACGGAAGGGGGATTCGCCCACGCGGAGCCAGCCGGGGGGAGTTAATGAGCGTCCCGCGACAGCGCGCGCTCGACCCGCAGCGTGCCACGCACCGGGCCGGAGTAGGGGCGGCCGTGCAGGTAGTAGCTGAACAGTCCCAACTCGAGCCGGCATTCGGCGTTGGTGGTCTGATATAATCCCTTCGCGGGCTGGGAGCACGATGGTCACGCTCGCCGATATCCACGCTGCCGCTGCGCGGCTCGATGGCGTGGCGCTGCGGACGCCGGTCAGGACGTCCGGCGCGCTGGACGAGCTGGCTGGTCGCCAACTGGTCTTTAAGTGCGAAAACCTGCAGAAAGTAGGGGCATTCAAATTCCGTGGCGCGTGGAACGCGGTCGCGTCGCTCTCCAACTCCGAAGCGACGCGCGGCGTCTGCACCCACAGCAGCGGCAACCACGCGCAGGCACTGGCGCTCGCGGCGCAGATGCGCGGCATCGCGGCGCATATCGTAATGCCTCGGAACGTAATGCCGCTAAAGCTGCGCGCGGTCGAGGGCTACGACGCCCAAATCACGCTCTGCGAACCGACGCTGGCAGCGCGCAAAAGCGCGCTGGCGGAAGTGCAGCGCGAGACCGGCGCGGTGCTGGTGCATCCCTACGATGACGCGCGCGTGATTGCCGGGCAGGGGACCGCCGCGCTGGAGCTGCTGGCACAGGCCGAGCTCGACGCCATCATCACGCCGATCGGCGGCGGCGGGTTGCTCTCGGGCACCTGCATCGCCATGCGGGGCACCGCGCCCGCGGTCGCGCTCTACGGCGCTGAACCGGCTGGCGCCGATGACGCGGCGCGGTCGCTGGCCGCCGGGAAGTTCATCCCGCAAACCGGACCCGACACCATCTGCGACGGCCTGCTCTCCAGTCTCGGCGAGCTGACCTGGCCCATCCTACGTGACCACCTTGCCGCCATCATCACCGTCGATGACGACGGTGTGCGGCGGGCGATGCGGCTGCTGCGCGACGAGCTGGGGCTGCTGGTCGAACCGAGCGGCGTGATCGGCTTCGCGGCGACGCTCTCGCCCGACTTCGCGAGCGACGCACAGCGCATCGGCGTCATTCTCACTGGCGGTAATGTTGATGCCGCGGAGTTCTTCGGCGAGTGAGTGTCGGGCTCACCCGCACGGCCAGCGGCCGTGAGGTGGGGCATGGCGGGCCCGCGGGGATTCGAACCCCGGGTCTCCGGCTTAGAAGGCCGGCGCCTTTCCAGCTAGGCTACGGGCCCCACACGCCGGGAAGTGGGGCGGCTTAAGGGATTTCGCTGTAGCCGCCAGATGCCTCCACCGGCACTGTTTTTTTTAAATATCAGTCGTCAGTGAATTCTGCTGCCGTTCTCCACTTGCTGGTCAGGCTGGAGCAGGCTCACCATTTTGCCGCTCTCGGCGGCCAGCAACATCCCTTCCGACTCGACGCCGCGGAACTTGGCGCGCTGCAGGTTGACGAGCACCGCAATCTGTCGCCCCTGTAGCTCGTCGGTCTCGTAGATGCCGCGCAGGCCGGTGACGAGCCGGCGCGTGGGTCCGCCGAAATCGACGTCCAGCAGCCACAGCTTGTCAGCGTCCGGGTGCTTCTCCACTCCGACAACGGTGCCGACGCGGATGTCCAGCTTCTTGAAGTCGTCGAAGCTGATTTCTGGCTTTAGCTCTGGTAGCTCGTTTTGGGGCATTTCTTTCTCCAGGACCTGTTTCAGGTCCAGTTTTGCAAACAGCGGTTCGGGCCGCTGCAGGGTAAAATCAGTCGCGCCGTCCAGCGCCGCCTCCCAACCCACCACCTGTGGCGTTCCCGGCTGGCCAAGGTAGCGCCAGGCGGTTTCTCCCGTCCGGGGCAGGAACGGCGTCATCATGATTGAGAGCGCGCGGCAGACGTTCAGGAAGCCGACCAGCTGTGCCTCGCACGCGGCGCGGTCCTGCTTCAGCAGCTTCCACGGCGCCGCCGAGTTGAGCGCGGCGTTGGTCGCTTGCGACAACTCGAGCAGCGCCGCCAGCCCGCGCTTGAACTTGCACGCCGCGAGCGCCGCGTCCATTTTCGCGTGCGCGGTCGCGACGCGGTCGCGCAGCTCCGGCAGCGCGCATTCATCGGTGTGGAGCCCGTCGGGGAAGTTCTTCTGCGCGAAGGAAACGACGCGGTGCAGCAAGTTGCCCAGGTTGCCGATGAGTTCGGTATTGACGCGCGTGACGTAATCCTCCCAGTAAAAATTGGCGTCCTTCTGCTCGGGCATGACTGCCGCTAGGTAGTAGCGTAGCGCCTCCGAGTCGTAGCGCTCGAGATAGTCGGGAATCCAGACCGCGTGGCGGCGCGATTTGGAGAACTGCGCCGAGTCCAGAAGCAGGTATTCGTTGGCCGGGACGTCGTGCGGTAATTGCATTCCGCAGCCGAGCAGCGTCGCCGGCCAGATGATGGTGTGGAACGGGATGTTGTCCTTGGCCATGAAGTAGCGGTGCTCCGCCTCAGGGTCGTCCCACCACTTGCGCCACTCCTCCGGTTCACCCTGCAACTGCGCCCAGTGGCGCGACGCCGAGTAGTAGCCCATCACCGCCTCGAACCAGACGTAGATGCGCTTGCTTTCGTAGCCATCGCGCGGAACCGGGACGCCCCACTCCAGGTCGCGCGTCACGGCGCGATCCACAAGGCCTTCCTCGAGCCAGTTGCGGGTGAAGTTGAGCACGTTCGACTTCCAGTGGCCTTTGCCCTCGGAGAGCCACTCGAGCAGCTGCTCGCGGAACGCCGAGAGCCGGAAGAAGAGATGCTCGGTCTCGCGGAACTCCAGAGCAACTTCGGGGTTCAGCTTCGGGTGCGGGTCGATGAGTTCATCCGCGTCGAGCGGCTTGCCGCATTCGTCGCACTGGTCGCCCCGCGCGCCGGTCGACTTGCAGTGGGGGCAAGTGCCCTCGACGTAGCGGTCGGGCAGGAACTGCCCCGCCTTCGGGTCATACGGCGCGGTGGTGGTGCGAGGCTCGATGAAACCTGCTTCATCGAGCCGCCCGAGAATCTCGTGTACCGCCGCCTCATGCTCGGGCGTGTGCGTGTGGGTGAACAGGTCGAAGGAAATCCCCATTTCCTCGAGCGAACTGGTGATGATCTTGTGGTAGCGCAGCGCGACCTCCTCCGGTTTGGCGCCTTCCTGCTGCGCGGTGACCATGATGGGGGTGCCGTGCATGTCACTGCCGCTGACCATCAGCACTCGGTTGCCCTTCAGCCGGTGGTAGCGCGCGAAGATGTCGGCCGGCAGGTAGCAGCCCGCCATGTGGCCCAAGTGTAACGGCCCGTTGGCGTATGGCCACGCGACCGCGACGAGGATGTGCTTCACGGTGGCGCATCCCTCCCGATATAAATCAGCCACGGGCGCCGGCGATGGGGTGACAGCGCTCTTATCCCCGCGCGGCTGCCCGACCGTGTTTCGCATCGAGCGTGACTATACCGTCGAGGCGGCGCGACGGCTGCCGCGGCTGCCCGCCGAGCACCCCTGCCACCGGCTGCACGGCCACCGCTTCACGGTCACGCTCGCCATCGAGGGCGACAACGATAACGAGCAGCAGTGGGTCGCCGACTACTACGACGTCGATGCCGCCTACGAAGTGGGGGTCGGCAGCCTGATTGACCATAATTACCTCAACGACGTCGCGGGGCTGGAAAACCCGACGACCGAAGTGCTGGCGCGCTGGGTCTTCGAGCGGCTGGAACCGGCGCTGCCGGGGCTGGTCGAAGTCATCGTTGCCGAAGAGGGCGATACGCGCTGCGCCTACCGGCCCGGCTAGCCGCTGTCGCCGAGATACACGGCCAACGTCGCCAACGCCCGTCCGCGATGGCTGACCGCATTCTTCTCCGCCAGCGGCAGCTCGGCGAAAGTCCGTTCGTCGCCTGCGGGGACGAAGACTGGGTCGTAGCCGAACCCGCCGTCGCCGCGCGGTGCGCGGGTGATGCGGCCGCGGCAGCTGCCGCGGAACTGCTGGCGACCGCCGTCGGGCAACAGCAAACCGAGCACGCAGCGGAACTCGGCGCTGCGCGCCCCCTCATCGCCGAGCAGCGCCAGCACGCCGGCCGGGCCAATGGTGTCGTACGCGTAGCGGCTGTAGACGCCGGGGAAGCCGCCCAGCGCGTCGACGAAAAGCCCCGCGTCGTCGATGAGCAGCGCCTCGCCCGCATGGCGCTGCGCCAGCCACTCGAGCCCGAACTCGACCACCGCCTTGAGGCTCGCCGCCTGAACCTCAGGATACTCCAGCGCGCGCTGCGCGACCGTGTGACCCGCCGGCTCCAGCGCCGCCGCCAGCTCGCGCAGCTTGCCCACGTTGGAGGTCACTAGCCCCAGCTCCATGCCCCCGCAGCAGCGGCCGGTTTTAGCCGCTGCCCGTGGTCGGCGAGCGGCTCGGACAGCGAGGGGGAAACGCCGCCGCAGGCTCTTTAACCGGGGCAGTGTCGCGAACGTTGCGCGAGGATCGCATAGCCTGGCCATTGCGTCGGATTGCTAATCCGATGGGCTTGTCCCACGGGGGTTCAAATCCCCCTCCTCGCGCCACATTACTCTCTGACGAGAGTGTCGCGACGAAACGTTGCGATTTCGGGACATAATACCCCAAAGACCGGGGTGTCATAAGGTGGTAGTCTGCTAAACCTCAATCTCCCCTTGGCAAGGCGCCTGGGTTATGGTTCAAGGTTTCCCTTCCTTCCATTTTCTATACGCCTCTTTCTTGTTATCTTTTTCACTCATTTCTTTGGGTTCATCACTCGGCCCGTTGGCATATTGTTTTAGGGCATCGTATCGATCTAGTGCTTGTATGTCAGTTATCAATT
>PCCI01000023.1 GCA_002731655.1 Methanobacteriota archaeon
GAGGAAGATTATCACGCCCACAATCGCGCCGGCGAAGCCGCCCGCGACCGCCAGCATCGAGTCCATCATCGCCACCTCGGCCCAGACGCCGCCTGCAAGCGACTGCGAGTTCCAGTACCAAGTTGCGACTGCCCCGAGCAGGATGAACCCAAACCCGGCGTTGCGCGTCTTCTTGCTGCCGTAGTACGCCACGAGCGCACCCATTCCGAGCAGCACGATTGCGAAGCCGACCGTGAAGAGGGTCAGCGCCAGCGTCATTTCTGCGCTCATGCCTTGTCCTCCTTCTCAGTGTCTTCGGCGGGGGCGTCATCGCCTCCGTTATCAGAATCATCGTCGCCGTCCGCGACTGCCAGTTCCTCTTCGAGCTTCTTCAATTCCTCGTCGAGGTCCAGGTCCTCGAGGTCCTCAAGGTCGAGGTCTTCGAGGTCGTCGACCGTGTCGACCTTCATCAGGATGAAGAGCACTACAAACATCCCGGCCCCCATGCCAACCATCGCCGCGATTACCGCGATGAGGCCGTAGCGGAAGCTGGCCGCGTCGAAGGTCGCCGGGTCGGCGATGTAGGTCTGGTGGTACTGCAGGCCCAGTACAATTATCGCCATTACAATCAGCCCGAAGCCAATCTGCTGCGACTTGCCGGCACCGAAGTAGGCGGTGAACAGGCCTGAGCCGAGCGTAGCCAGCCCGAGGCCGAACAGGAATGCGGCTACGAAGAATTCAAAATTCCACGTGTAGCCCAATAGTTCCATGCTGAGGTCCATAGTTATCATCCGGCGATTTAGCTGTGCTTTATTAGGCTGCTGTCTGAAGCGGCGGCGGCCTCAGTCGGCCATTCAAGCTTGGTCGCCGGGTGGGTCTGCGTGTCCTGAACTCCCTCGACGGTACGAATCTTCTGCACCACCACCTGCCCTAGGTCGTAGAAATCGCCGGTGNTGACCTTGGCCATCAGGTCGAACTCGCCAAACAGCGGGTGCAGCTCCACGATTTCCTTTACGCTGCCGAGCGCCTCGTACACTTGCTGCTCCTTGGAGGGCTCGGTTTTGATGAGTATAAAGCCGACTGCCATACCTCCCGATTCTGGGCGGATTTAAGCCGGTTTGCCTCTCGACGATGGCGNCGTCGTGAATAGGGGTAANCTTATATAGGGCAAAANANGCCTGCTGTTTCAGTGANTCCCANTGGCTGAAGTAGTCAAATCAACTGGAGTAAGCAAGCAGGCCGGGTACCTCTATTACCTGGGCAAGGACGGNCACGTCTGGAGAACCATGATGGCCCGTGGCGGAAAGAAGACTGGTGGCGGCCCCGAAATGGTCGCGACNGCTGGCGTCTCGAGGGAAGACGGCTATCTGTACTACATCGANAAGAGTGGCGATGTAAGCCGATCCCCGATGGCGCGAGGCCGCCGCTAGGTCTGTCGTCGAGAAGNCGGCAGCCAGTCCTTTTTGCCCGTCCCCTTTGGCTGGGCCAGCGCNATTCATTTNTGCAGAGGTCGCCTAGCCCGGTATGGCGCCGGCCTTGAAAGCCGGTGAGCATCGCTCACGGGGGTTCAAATCCCTCCCTCTGCGCCACTATTTTCTTTTTATTTTGGTCGAGCAGCCGGTCGCTGGCGATAGCCAGAGACCGGTTGCGTCATGAGTAAAGCGAACAGTTTTGCGATGGCACAGCCGTCTGAAAAGACTGCTTCGGACTACTCACCCGACACGAGCCGCAGCTCCGGACTGCGGTTCGTGACCTCGGCGGCGAGGGCCACGACGAAGTCGGCGAGCGGGACGCCATTGCGCTGCCCCCCGTCGCGGGCACGGATGCCGACGGTGTTGCCCGCGACCTCTTCGTCGCCGAGGATGAGCATGTAGGCCGGACGCATCTTGCGGTGCGTGCGGATTTTCTTGCCGATGGTGTGATCCGAGTCGTCGATCCGCACACGGATGCCGGCTGCCGCCAGCGCATCACGTACCTTTGCGGCATAGTCGCGGTGCTTTTCGGAGATGGTGATGACCTGCACCTGCACCGGCGCGAGCCAGGCCGGGAAGTTGCCCATCCACTGCTCGGTGAGGAACGCGACGAAGCGCTCGTGGGTCGATAGCGGCGCGCGGTGGATGACGAACACCTCGCCGTTCTCCGTGCCTGTTTCGTCCATGAAGCCCAGCCCGAAGCGCTCCTTGGCGGCGAAGTCGAGCTGGATTGTCGCTATCGACTCCTCGCGGCCGAGCGCGGTGGTGAACTGGATGTCGACCTTCGGTCCGTAGAAGGCCGCTTCGCCGATGGCTTCCTCGTATTCGACGCCGAGGTCGTCGAGGATGCCCTGCAGGTGGTCCTGCGTCGCTTCCCAGTTTTCGGGCTGGTCTATGTATTTCCCCCTCTTTTCGGGGTCCCAGAGCGAGAGGCGAAAGCTGTAGTCGTTGAAGCCGAAGGTGGCGTAGTAGTCCTGTGCCATGCGAATGTTGGCTGCTACTTCGGCGGCGACTTGCTCGAGCGTGCAGTAGATGTGCGCGTCATTCATCGAGAGCATGCGCACGCGCAGCAGCCCGCTGAGCGTTCCCGAGAGCTCGTTGCGGTAGACGGTGCCGTATTCAGCGATGCGCAGTGGCAGCTCGCGGTAGCTGCGCTTGCGATGGCGGAAGACCAGGTGGTGCATGGGGCAGTTCATCGCCTTCAGGTAGTAGGTGCCGTCGTCCATCTCCATCGGTGGATACATCGAGTCGGCGTAGTGCGGCAGGTGGCCGCTCGCCTCGAAGAGCTGCTGCTTGCCGAGGACCGGCGTCGTGATGCGGACGTAGCCGTACGCCTCCTCGGTCTCGACCGCGTAGCGCTCGATTTCGTCCTTGAGCACCTCGCCGTGCGGGAGCCAGATAGGCAGCCCCTTGCCGAGCAGCTCGTCAATCATGTAGAGTTCCATCTCGCGGCCGATTTTGCGGTGGTCGCGCTTCGCCGCTTCCTCGAGCTGGCGCTCGCGGGTCCGGAGGCCATCCTTCGTCGCGTAGCAGAGGCCGTAGATGCGCACCAGCGACTCGCGTTCGCGGTCGGCGCGCCAGTAGGCCTGGCTGGTGCTGGTGAGATTGAACCAGCGCAGGTGCGCCGTGCTGGGAACGTGCGGGCCGCGACATAGATCAACGAAGTCGCCCTGCCGGTAGGCAGACGAGCCGACGTCGTGGCCGAGCTTGTCGTCGAGGATTTCGAGCTTGAACTGGTTATCGCCAAACAGCTTGCGCAGCGCGGCGTTGTCGAGCTCCTCGCGCTCGAGCTTGAGGTTCTGCTTCACCAGCTGCTTCATGCGCTTCCCGATGGCGCGCAGCTGTTCCTCGCTGACCGGCTCCATGTGGAAGTCGTAGTAGAAACCGTGCTCGATGGGCGGACCGATGGCCGGCTTCGCGTCGGGATGGAGCTCAGTGACGGCCTGCGCCAGCAGGTGCGCGCACGAATGGCGCAGGATGTAGAGCCCCGCGTCGGACTCTCCGGGGATGGGGGCGACAGTGCAGTCGCCGTCGAGGGGATGCGAGAAGTCGCGCTCCTCGCCATTGACGAGCGCTGCAACCGCGCCGGACTTGCGTCCGTGGACGTTGGCGATGACCTCGCCGGCGGTGATACCACGAGTGTATTCGTGGACTGCTTCGGCTCCGACATCAACGGTAATCATCGCCATTCAGTCGCCTCCCGGCGTGCAGTGCGCCAGCCGCATGTTTCCGCGACGCGGCTCCTNGATAAAGGGCTGCCCCCGGGTAACCCTTATACCAAGTCGAGAGTGCTCGGCGCCCGTCGAACCATGGCTCGCAGGAAGAAACAGGGACGCAAGCGCCAACCGCCGGCCGGTGGCCGTCCGGTGCTGCTGCTGATGGCGGTCTCGATTATCGTGGTGTTGGCAATCATCTTTCTGACTGTGCTCGGCGTCATNGANNCCGGCNTCGCNGCGGTGCTGGCGATGACGTTGCTGGCGGCAATCTTCTTCCTGATGTGGCTGCGCACCTCTGCCCCGCAGGGTGGCGNNCAGCGGCGCAAGCGGCGGCGGCGCAAGCCCTCAATTGACGCGGTTGCCGGTCCGCCCGCCGTTACTACGGCCGCCGGCGCGGTGCCCGCACCGGCGGCCGCGCAACCGCGTGTCCCGCTCCCCCCGCGCCCGGTGCGTGCTGCGCGNCGGCGGCGTGAATANGTCAGCTATCCCGTTTTTGTCGGCGGCGGCGATTACGCCGACACCTACGTNCAGGTCGACAAGGACACCGTGCTGAAGCTGCGCAACGAGATGACGCCNGANGAAGGCATGGCGCAGCTCCCCGGCCGCCGCATGGCCGCTTTCCCGGACCCGCAGAAGGCGGCCGAGGCTGCCAAGCCGGCGGNGGCCGAAGCNGTGGCGGTCGCNGCNNNNCCNGTGGCGGTCGCAGCAGAATCGGTGGCGNTCGNGGCCACGCCCGTGGCGGCCGAAGCGGTCGCGGTAGTCGAGGAAAAAGAGGAAGATTTCGACTTCGACTGGGAGTGAAACCGCTTTTAGGGGGCCCTTGGCGCTGCCCGCGCGTTTGGAAGTCTACCAGCGATTGCGGAAATTGCGCCGCGAGCGGCCGTTGCACCTGACGCTGCTCGACCCCGGCAAGAGCGATACCACTACCATCGGGCGCATGGCGCGCGGCGCAGCCGAGGCGGGCACCGACGTCATCATGGTCGGCGGTTCGACCGGCCTCTCGCTCGACCGGGTCGACATGGCGGTGGTCGAAATCAAGGAGCAGTCGCACCTGCCGGTAATCCTTTTCCCGACCGTTGCCAAGGCAGTTTCCACAAAGGCGGACGCGATTTTCTTCATGTCGCTGCTCAACAGCACCGAGCGGCGCTTCCTCGTCGGCGAACAGATTGCGAGCGCCGCGATGGTCCACCAGTCGGGGCTCCAGCCGCTCTCGATGGCTTACCTGATTGTCGAGCCCGGCATGGCCGCGGCACGCGTCGGCAAGGCGAAGCCGCTGCCGCGCGACGACCCGGCGCCGGCGGTCGCGCACGCGATGGCGGGCGAGCTGTTCGGCATGCGTTTCATCTACCTTGAGGCGGGCTCAGGCGCCAGCCAGCCGGTGCCGCCGGCGCTTGTCGCCGCCGTCCGCGAGGCAATCAAGGCGCTGCTGATTGTCGGNGGTGGCATCCGCACCGTCGATTCGGCTGCCGCGGCGGTGGCGGCAGGCGCCGATATGGTGGTGACGGGAACGCTGGTCGANCGCGCGTCAATGGTCAAGGAGGAGCTGCAGCCCATTATCGGNGCGGTGCACGCCGNCTGAATGGNTCCCNAGCTNGTGGTCGACCCCGANGTGCCGCCCCCCGCGCGGCTCTCGGGCTACCTGCTGCACACGCCGCGCCNCGAGTTGAGCGGNGCGCTCTTCGCAGCCGCAACGCTGGCGCTGGCGGTCATCGGGCTGCGCGACTTCCCACTCATCACCGAGGCGGTCTCCGACCGGCTGCTGCTCGGCGCGGTCNCGCTGGCGCTGCCGCCGCTGCTGGTCGCAACGCTCGCCGCCAACCTCGCGTGGGCGTGGGACGGTCGCTACCCGCTGCGCTACGGCTTGCAGACTGGCGCGACCGGCGCGCTGATTATGCTCTTCTGCACCCTCGCTGGCGGTGAGTGGTGGTTCTCGACGATGGGCGGGCTGGCGTTCGGCGTCGGCGCGACCGGCGGGCTNTGGTATCTCACNCTGCGCACCCACGGCTCCGCGCCNGGCTGGGTCGCCCTTTCGCTCGCGATGGTGGCNCCGCTGGCGTCGCTGTGGGGGCTCTTCGGCGACAACTCCGAGCACTGGCTTAATGTCGGCCTCGTTTCGCTGGTCACGTTCACCGCCGCCAGTTACGGCTTCCTCTTCTTNGTCGACACCCCCTANCAGCGTGCGGTCGGCATTTCGGGCATGCGGCACATGGCGGCGTTCATCGAATTCTACTCGACCGGNGACGGGCGGCGGCTGACGCGCGCCTTGCGGGAAATCTGCCAGACGGTGCGCGTCGAGAGCGGCTGGGCGTCGCTGCGCCGCGACGGGGAGCCGCTGGCGTTCCTCGCTATCCCCGGGCTGCANCCTGGCCCACTCGGCGAACTGGGTGGCAGCAACCTNCCGTCGAAGATTGANCCCGAACTCCCTGGTCTCGGCTTNGCGCTGCATGGCGCGACGACCAACGACCAGAACCCGCTGCGCGCCGAGGACGTCAATCGCATCGGCAATGCGATGGCGGAGGCGGCCGCCGNCGCCGCGCACGGNGGCGNCNGCCGCCCCGCCGCGTCGGCCGGCACGGTACCGGNCGCGCACGCGCTCGGNCTTGGGGAAGACTTNCTGCTCTTCGCCGAGCCGGACGACAGCGATGATATCCACCCCGCGCTTGGNTCAATCCTCGAAGGCAGCGCCACCCGCGGCGACGGCGAGCGGCTGCTCGTCGACCTGCACAACCAGGAGGGCTGGGGCCGCCCCCCGCTACCGGTCGGCACCGANGCCGGTAGTGCCTTGGCAGAGGCGATGGGCGCGGCGGCCGAGCGCTGCCGCGCCGCTCCCGTCGGTGAACTGCGCGCCGGAGTCGCGCGNCTGCCTGGCGAGGACCTNGAGCACGGNATCGGCCCCGGTGGGCTGCGCGTGCTCGCGCTCGAAACGGGCGGCGCGACCAGCGCGCTGCTGCTGTGGGACGCCAACGGCTTCGCCCCCGGCATGAACGCCGCCTTGCGGGAGGGCCTCGCCGGCAGCGTCGATACGCTGCTGCTGGCGACGACCGATAANCATTACGTCAACATCCGCCCCGGCGGCCACAACCCGCTCTCGGGCGTCGACTTCATTCTCCCNGNGGCGCAGGNGGCGCTGGCGGAGGCGCTGGCGGACCTCGCGCCGGCCGAGAGCGCGATGGGGCGCGTCACGGTCGACGNCGTCGAAATCCTNGGGCAGGGGATGCAGGACCGCATCTCGGCCGCCGCGAACGCCGTCGTGCAGGTTGCGCGTTTCTCATGGCTCCCGCTCTANGGCTCGGCGGCGATGTTCTGCATGCTGCTGTCGCCGTANCTNTAACGNCGTTCTACTTCGACTGAATCTGGATTGATATCTTGACGCCGTCGGGTATNTGGATGCGCATCAGCTGGCGCAGCGCGCGGTCGTCGGCGTCAATATAGATGAGTCGCTTGTGGAGCCGCGCTTCCCAGCGGTCCCACGTCTCGGAGCCTTCNCCGTCGGGGGATTTCCGTACGGGCACGCGCAGCTTGCGCGTCGGGAGCGGAATCGGNCCGGTCATCTGGACGCCGGTGCGGTCAGAGATGGTGCGAATCTGCTCGCAGACCAAGTCAACCGAGCNGTGGTCNAGGGCGTGCAGGGAGATGCAGGCCCGTGTATCTCCCTTCGCCATTCCTCAGTTCAGTCCCAGGACTCCTCAATNTTGAGGCACATGCCGGCCGCGACNGTCTTACCCATGTCGCGNATAGCGAAGCGCGAAAGCTGCTTGAACTTGGCCTGTTCCTCGATAGCGAGCGGCTTGGTGGGCTTGATGAGCACCATCGCTGCGTCGCCCTTCTTCAGGAAGTCGGGATTTTCCTCGGTCACCTGTCCGGTGCGGGGGTCCATCTTCGCCAGCAGGGTGTCGAAGGTGCACGCCACCTGTGCNGTGTGGCAGTGGAATACNGGGGTGTACCCCTTGGTAATCACGTTGGGGTGGTCCAGAATCATGACCTGTGCCTTGAACGCACGCGCCACGGTGGGCGGATCGTTCTCGGGACCGCAGACGTCGCCGCGACGGATATCAGTGTGCGATACGCCACGCAGGTTGAAGCCGACGTTGTCGCCCGGTACCGCTTGCGGAACCTCGGCGTGGTGCATCTCGACCGACTTGACTTCGCCGACCTTGCCGCCCTGATGGGCGGAGGGGCGGAAACTGACTTTCATGCCCGGCTTGAGGACTCCAGTCTCGACCCGGCCGACCGGCACAGCGCCGATACCCGAAATCTTGTAGACGTCCTGGATTGGCAGACGCAGCGAATNGCCCTCCTGCCCCTTGGGGGGTGAGAGCTTNTTGAGCGCGGCGAGCAGCGTGTCGCCGCTCCACCAGCTGAGNTTGTCGCTCTTGGCGGCGATGTTGTCCGCCTTCCAGCCGGAAGCGGGCAGGANGGTCACCTGCTCGTCGCGGAAGCCAACCATCTTGAGCATCTTCTCGAGGTCAGCCTTGACCTCCTCGAAACGCTTCTCGGAGTAGGCGGGCTTGGTGATATCCATCTTGTTGATGGAGACAATCAGCTGTTCGACGCCCATCACTTTGGCGAGCCAGAGGTGCTCCTTGGTCTGCGCCTTGATGCCATCGTCGGCTGCGACCACCAGCACTGCGGCGTCAGCCTGCGAGGTACCGGTAATCATGTTTTTGACGAAATCTCGGTGCCCCGGGGCATCGATGATTGTGAAATAGGTCTTGTCGGTCTCGAACTTCTTGTGTGCTACGTCAATCGTGACGCCACGCTCGCGTTCTTCTTTCAGGTTATCCATCACGTACGCCAGCTCGAAGCCGCCCTTGCCGCGCTCCTCAGCTTCCTTGCGATACTTGTCAATAATGTGCTGTTCGATTGCGCCGGCCTCCAGAAGGAGTCGGCCGACTGAGGTAGACTTGCCGTGGTCGACGTGACCGATGAATACTACATTCAGGTGGGGTTTGCTTGCCATTTTTGACCTCCTTTGGTCAGGTGGGGCCGCAGGACAGGGGGTAAATAAAGATTAACTTGCTTCTCGTCGGAAATTCAGGCGTAGTTCTCGGGTCTTGGGACATCGGGTTTCAGCCCTTTCCGCTCCCGGATTTCGGCCGTGACATCATCCAGCAGCTCGCGCGGCAGCGGCTCGTAGCCGGCGAACTCGGTGGACCAGAGCGCGCGGCCGGCGGTCGCCGAGCGAATCTCGCCCGCGAAGCCGAACATCTCTTTGACTGGCGCCTTGGCCGTAATCGTAGCGAGGTCGCCTTCAGTCTCCATCCCGGCAATTACCGAGCGGCGCTGCGACATCTCGCCCGTGACGGCTCCCATCAGGTCCTGCGGGACGCTGATGTAGACATTCTGCTTCGGCTCCATCAACGCCACGCCCGCCATGAGCATCGAGCCGTTGATGGCGTTGCGGACGGCAGGGATAGTCTGTGCCGGGCCGCGATGGATAGCGTCCTCGTGCAGTTTGGCGTCGCGCAGCAGTACCTTGACGCCGAGCAACCGCTCGTGCGAGCGGGGGCCGCGGTTGACGACTTCCTTGAACGCCTCGATTAGCAGTTCGCGCGTCTCGAACAGGTTCTGCACGCCCTTGGTGGCGTCGATGAAGACGCAGCCGTTCTCGATGCAGAGCACGCCGCGTGCGATGGGGCGGTCCCAGTCGTACTCCATCAGCTGTCGCGCGACTTCGCGCGACTTCTTGATGTCGCCTGACGGGATTGTGCCGTCCTGGATGGCGGCGAGCACGTCCGGCTCGAGCGGCTCGACAGTGACGAAGAAACGGTTGTGCTTGTTGGGTGACTTGCCCTCGAATACGCCCGGCGAGGGTTCCATGACTGCCTCGCGGTAGACCACGATGGGCGGCGAGGTGGTAATCTCGACGCCGTGCTCCTTGGCGATGCGATACTCGGTGATTTCAAGGTGCAGCTCGCCCATCCCCGACATCAGGTGCTCGCCCGTCTCGAGGTTGGAATCAATCTGGATTGAGGGGTCGGCCTTGGAGACTGCGCGCAGCACCTCGACCAGTTTTGGCAGGTCGCGCGTATGCTTCGCCTCGATGGCGGTCGTGACGACCGGCTCCGAGTGGTGGACGATGCGCTCGAACGGCTCAAGGTCCTGCTGGGAGGTGGCGGTCGAGCCGGAGATGGCGTCGCGCAGCCCGGCGATGGCGACGATGTTGCCGGCGGTCACCTGCTCAGTCGCAATCCGGTCGGCGCCGACGAAGACGCCCACCGACTGGACCCGGTTAGGGGCTGGCATCCCGGAAACGTAGAGCTGGTCGCCCTTGGCGATTGTGCCCGAAAAGAGCCGTCCGACGGCGATTTCGCCCGCGTGTGGGTCGATGACCACCTTGGTGACCATGAAAGTCGTGACTCCCTTGTCATCGGCGGAGACCATCGCCTTGCCGGCGGCCGAGTCGGGGTCGCCGTGCCAGATGTGCGGGATGCGGTACTTCTGCGCCACCTCGGCCGAAGGCATCTTCTCGACAATCATGTCGAGCAGCACTTCGTGCAGCGGTGCGGCGTGTGCAAGGCCCTTGCGGTCCTCCTCCATCATGTAATCGTAAATTTGCTTGAAGGAGATGCCCTTNTTCTGCATGAACGGGATAGATGTGGCCCAGTTGTGGTAGGCTGANCCNAANGCGACCGTACCGGCAGCCGCGTCNAGCTTCCACTCCTTGCGGAATTCCTTGGGCACCTGCCCCATGATGAGNTTGTTGACCTCGGTGATAATCTTCCCGAACCGCTGCNGCATGTCCTCGGGCGTAACCTGCAACTCGGCAATCAGNCGGTCCACCTTGTTAATGAAAAGCACCGGCTNNACCTTCTCCTTCAGCGCCTGCCGGATGACCGTCTCGGTCTGTGGCATGATGCCCTCGACCGCGCAGACGACAATAATCACGCCGTCGAGCGCGCGCATCGCGCGGGTGACGTCACCGCCGAAATCAACGTGCCCCGGGGTGTCGATAAGATTGATGAGGTAATCGGTGCCCTTGTGCTCGTGGACCATCGAGGCGTTGGCGGCGTTGATGGTGATGCCGCGCGCCGATTCCTGCTCGTCGAAATCGAGCATCAGCTGCTTGCCGGCGAGGTCTTCCGACATCATTCCGGCGCCGAAAATCAGGTTGTCAGAGAGCGTGGTCTTGCCGTGGTCGATATGCGCCGCGGTGCCGATGTTGCGAATCTGTCCCANTTCGCGGAACAGCGCCTGCGCGCGCTTGACGTTATCTTCCTTGCGGCCCATGGCTCAGTTGTGCGCGGCTTCCGCCTGGCGCTCCTTGTCTTCCTTCTTGGTGACGGCGAAAGAGTCAGGATTCCCTTCNGCAGCAAGCATGATTTCGCGCGCGAGCGCCTTTTCGATTGAGCGCTGCTTNGCCGCCGACGCAATCGCTCCGCGGCAAATATTGGCGATGGCGGTCTCGAGCCGTCGCGCCGGCGAGACGTCGACGCCGCTGTAAACGCGGATGCCGCCGTAGCGCAGCGAAACCACTTCGGCGCGCGGCGCGCCGTTCTCCAGCGCGCGCACCAGCACCTGCATCGGGTTCTGTTTCTTCTTCGCGTGGACGATGTCGAACGAGTTGCGCAGCACCTTGTAGGCTTGCGCCTTCTTGCCGGTGTAGCGCTCGGAGCGCATCAGGTTGTTGATGAGGCGCTCGACGACGGTCATGCGATGCTTGCCGAACCGCNTCCGCGCGTGGCGGCCGCCGGTGTGNGGCACTTGGAAAGCGTTGAGGTTGATGTACTTGCGCAGCGTCGGGTCCTCCACCTCGACTTCGCTGAGGTCCCANTTGCCGAAGAGCGGCAGNACCGGCAGCTCCGGCTCGGGCGCCGCTTCCGNCTCGGGAGCTGCGTNCGCCCCGGTTGCCTCANCCTCCGCGNCCGCGCTCACCGAATTGGCTTCTCCTTGCGTCCGCGGACCATCTCGCGCAGCGAGACGTTATTGACTTTCAGCACCCGGTAGCGCACGCCGGAGAGGTCGCCGTACGAGCGCCCCATCCGTCCGCCGACGCCTTCGATGACCACTTCGTCGTGTTCGTCGATGAAGCTGATGGCGAGGTTGCCCGGCGCCAGCGCAGTCACCTGCCGGCCGTTCTTGATGAGCTGCACTCGCACACACTTGCGGATGCCGGAATTGGGCTGTTTAGCCTCGACCCCGACCTTCTCGACCACGATGCCTTTCGCCTGCGGCGCGCCCTGCAGCGGGTCTGCCTTCTGCTTCAGCCGCAGGACTCGCTTGCGATAGTAGCGGTCGTTCCAGCGTTGCTTCTGGCGNTGCTTGCGAGCCTGCGCGGAGGTGTAGAGTCCTTTGGCCAAATTTGCCTCTCCCCGACGAGCGGAGGTTTTCGCGCAGAAGGGGTCTGTATTTATAGCGTTCGGCAACGGCGCCCGACGATAACTACGTTTCAGCGCTGCGCGCCGGCCCCATTGCGCCGCTGCCGCACCCGACGAAACCGCTATTGCCGCGCCGCTCTCGGCACACCGGGCCACCGTAGCTCAGCCGGCCAGAGCGGCCGCCTTGTAAGCGGCAGGTCGAGGGTTCAACTCCCTCCGGTGGCTCCATGGCTTATTAATCGCGGCGCGCTCGCCCCCTTCCCGCAGGCGAACGATGCATCCATTCCACTATGCGAAGGTCCTCAAGGGCGCGGTCAAGCGCAACCTGCAGGTGGANCTGAACTACAAGTTCCAGCTGGTGACCGACGTCATCGACATGCTGCTGATAATNGTCGCCTTCACCGTACTGGGGGCGTTCGTCGATGAGGCCGCCGACCCGGGGGAGCTCGGCATCGACTACGGNCTGCAGGGCTTCCTGCTGATGGGGGTGCTCTTCTGGGCGCTCTACCAGCGCGCCTACGAGGATACNGTNGCGGCGCTNCCNGAAGAGGCGTCGCGCGGNACNATNGGNTTNNTNGTGACGAACAACGTNAGCCTCTCGACGCTGCTGCTGGCGCGCAACATCGCCTCNATGGTNAANACGNTGNTGACGACGCTNTTCATNGTCCTGCCNGTGCTGNTGGTGGTCGACCTGGCGCAGGGCGGGATGCCGGGNCAGCGCGGGCTNTTCGCCGGCTTNGGNCTNGGGGATTTNCCGCTCATNGTNGGGGTTTTCCTGCTAATNTGGGTNTTCATGCTGATGGTCTCNCTGCTGGTCGCGTCGCTCAANATNGTCTCCAANCGCATCACGCCNTTCGCNAACATGGTCGTGACGGCGCTCAAGGTGCTGAGCGGNTACTACTTCCCCATCGAGGCGCTCGACGGCTACCTCGGCACCGGCGTCGCAATCTGGCTTAAGACACATATTCCGATAATCACCGGGCTGGTCTTCCTGCGCGACATGGTGCTGGTCCCCGGCCCGAAGCCCGGCTTCGACGTGCTGTGGGCGACCTACCTCGAGCCGATGCTAGTCGGAATCCTCGTCACGGGGGTCGTCGCCGGGCTGCTCTACAAGTACCTCGAGCGCAAGGCGCAGAGCTGGGGGACACTGGAGTTCTACTGATGCTGGCAGTCGAGGTCGAAAACGTGGTCAAGAAGTTCCCCGGCGGCTGGCGCCACCCGCCCGTACGGATCATTGACGACGTCTCCTTCAGCGTCGAGAAGGGGCAGCACGTCGCGATTATCGGCCCCAATGGCTGCGGCAAGACCACGCTGCTGCGCACCATCGCGACGATTTACCGCCCCGACGCCGGTCGGGTGCGCATCTTCGGGCAGGACGTCTTCAGCTGGCGTCAGAGCGAGCGGTCGCGACGTGCCTTCGCGTTTATCTCACCGGCGCTGAACTTCCAGGCCAAGCTGACGCTGCGGCAGACCATCGAGTTCTTCGCGACAGTGCTGCAGAAGCCGCCCGAAACCGTCACCCCTTTCCTGAAGCGGACCGGGCTCTACGCGATGTGGGACCGCCGGCTGGAAGGCTTCTCTGAAGGGCAGAAAGCGATGCTGCGTCTTGCCATCGCCTTCCTGAAGCAACCGCGGGTGCTTTTCCTCGATGAGGTCGTCGCGAACCTCGACCTGTCACGGCGTGAGAAGGTGATTGGCATGCTCGAGGAGCTGGAGGCGTTCCGGGACCTGACGCTGCTGATGGTCGACCACGACCCGTATGTCGTCGACCGACTCTGCGACCGCATCCTGGTGCTGCAGGAGGGCGGCCGCGTCCACCGCTTCACCTCGGTGCGCGAGCTTATGGATGAGGTGCCCTACCGATTCACGGTCGAGGTGAACCTGAAGCGCGACGTTGATGACGCCCTCGCTGCAAAGGTGGCGCAGCCGTTGCGACGCTACGAGATGACGCTGCGCTATTTCGCCGCCGACGAGCAGGCGGTGCACCGCATTTCGCGCAGGGTGCTGAAGCTGCTGGGCGAGCGGGTGCAGGACTACGTCACCGCGCCGGTCTCGCTCAAGGACGTCTACTACCTGATGCGGGAGGAGGGCTAATGTTCGGTGGCTTCAAGCCGTTCGCGAAGCAGAAAGTGGGCGCACCGGTCGTCGACCTGGCATGCGATTCCAGCGGCGAGATGGTCGCCGCCATCACCGTCAGCACCCTCTTCACCTACAGCCAGCGGCAGCAGCTGGCGGCAGTCGAGCATGAGGGCAACCGCATGGTGCGCATAGCGGCTGACAGCAGCCGCATCGTGCTGGTGGCGTTCGACGGACTACACTGCTACGACCTGTGGGGCAACCCCAAGTGGGCTTACGCAACCGAGCGCGACGTCCACGACATCGCGCTCGCGTCCGATGGCAGCCGCACGCTGGTTGCTGACGGGGACCGGCTGGTGCTGCTCGACCGCGACGGCGAGCCGCAATGGCAGGCGACGGCGGGCAGTTTCGTCGGTGGGGTGGCGTTCGCCCCCGATGGGGATTGCCTCTGTGGTTTCGAGCGCGGCGTGCGCTGCTACGACGCTGCTGGCGCGCAGCAGTGGGAGCTGCGCAGCGGGCAGCTGGTGCTGGGGGTCGACGCTAATGCGCAGCATGTCGCCTGCTCCTCGGGCAAGCAGGTCTACTGCCTCACCAGTGGCGGGCAGTTGCTCTGGCGCGAGGAGGTGGGGCCGCTACGCAGCTTGCGCTTCACGCGGCGCGGCGGCGCGCTGCTGGTCGCAACCGACGGCGGCATCCACTGCTTTGAGGTCAACGGCCAGCTGCTCTGGCATGTTGAGGAGGAAAAATTCGTCGAGACCGCCGCCGCGACCGCCTCGGGTGAGCTGGCGGCGCTGGTCGCGGGCGGCGAGGTGTTCGGCAGGTGGGAGTTGCGGCTGCTCGATCGCGAGGGGCTGGTGCTCGAGACCTACTCTAGCCGCGAGGAAATCGGCTGCCTCGCGCTGCCGGGCCACGGCGGCGAGCTGGTCGCCGGCATCGGCAGCCGCGTCTGCTGGTTCCGCAACGGCGAGTTCCTGAAGCGCGGGGTGAGCGAACTGCTGGCGCAGGTGCGACAGCTCTACCGCAAGGTCACCGCTTACGAGCCGGAGCCGGAGGGCGTCGCGCACGCGCTCGAGCAGGCGGAGGCGAAGGCGGCCGGTCGCTTCGACGCGCTCAAGGAGGCGTTCAGCGCGCTCGAAAAGTTGCAGGTTGAGCTCGAGGCGTTGCACCAGCAGCACGTCGGCTACATGGACCAGCTGCCGCGCTTCATGCAGCAATTGGGGCTGCCCGAAGGCCAGCCCGAGGCGCTGGCGAGCCGGCTCTACCCCTTCTATGCATTGCACCAGTCGCTCTCGGGAAGCGGTGCGCCGGGCGCGCTCGACAAGGAAATCAGCGAGTATCTGGCGCGGCTCCGCAAGGTGGCCGATTCATTCGGCGACCGCGAAGGGAGCGAGGAGCTGGAACGCAAGCTCGCCTGCATCGAGGAGGCGCTCGCGACGCTCCCTGCCGAGCGCAAGCGGGTGCGGGCGCTGCTGAAGGAGCGGCGCACCCGCCGCAAACAGGTCGAGCAGGGCGCGAAGCAGGTGGCGCTGGACTGGATGACCTCCGGCTCCGCCGCCGGCCAGGCCGGGCTGTTGCAGTCGGTGCGCGAGCAGGAGGCGGTGTCACTGGCGGCGTGCGACCGCATCCGCGAGCGGGTCGAGGGCATCACCGCCTTCGTCGAGATGTCCGACCGTTTCGAGCAGTTGCGACTCGAGCAGCTGGCGTTCAGCGCCGACAAGGAAGGGGTGAAGTTGCAAGCGCAACTGCACAACACCAGCGACGAGCAGTTGGAAGGGGTGGTGCTGCGGCTGAAGCTCGAAGGCAGTGGCCTTGCGCTGGAGGCGCCCGCCGACGGCGTGGTCCGCCCGGGACTGCTGGCGGCGGGCGAACGCACCAGCGTCAGCTTCGCCTTCAGCCCGCTCGGCCGTGCCCCGTCGCGGGCGGTGCTGGTGGCGCAGTATCGTGACGCGACCGGGCAGCACTGCACAGCCAGCCTCGGCGCGGTCGCCGCGGCGCTGCCGGGTTGCTATCTGGTGCCGCTGCCGCTGTCGGAGGAGGAGCATGGCGAGCTGCGCGCCGAGCACCGCGAGCAGAGCGCCAGCAGCGAGCTGCGGCTGGACGCCGTCACCCTCGCCGCCGCGACGGAAGCGCTGGAGGGCCTGACGGGGCTGGCGATCTGCGGGCAACGCCACGAAGAGGGGAGCGACATCAGCTACCTCGCGGCGCGCTCGAACCTTGACGAGACGGTCTACCTCGCGATGGTCGTCGCAAAACCGCACGGCGACGAAGGAGTCGAGCTCGAACTATTGTGCCGCGCCTCGCAGGGTGAAGCGGCGCAAGAACTGCTCGAGGAGTTGCAGTCAGTGCTGCGCAACCGGCTGCTCGAGGCGGGCGGACGGCTCGCCTAGTATTCGCGCCACTTGTGGCGACAGCCTGTGCATTGATAGATGCGCGTCGCTGGCTCGTCGGCTGCGCGTGTCTGCCGCAGGACCCAGGTAGCCTCGCCATGGCCGCACTTGTCGCAGATGATGGTCGTGCGCGGCAGCGTGCCATCGACCGAGTCCATCACCACCTGCTCCTTCTTTTCGCGCTCATGGTCGATCACCTGTACCGCGCCCTTCGCCTGCGTATGGCCGCAGCGGCGGCACGCCAGCTGGTCGCCTTGCGGGTAGAGCAACCCCTTGCAGCCGGGGCAAATCATCATGCCTGCACCGACTGGACCATTCGGGTCGCTTCATCGATGCGTACCAGCTCGGTCCCGAAGGCGACGCAGATTACCAGCCCCTGCTCGACCTCCCAGTAGGCGGCGCGCACTCGCAGGTCACTCCCCTTGAACCAGCCGAAAAAGCCCGAGGTGCCGGTCACGCTGGCGTCCCATTGCAACAGCTCGGCGGTGTGACCCTGCGAGATGCTGAGCGAGCCGGCGTGACGGCCGTTGCTCAGCTCGGCCTGCTGCAGCTCCGTCTCCTCCTGCACACGGTCGGCGACCGTCTGTTCAAGGTCGAGCGGCAGGTCGGCGAGCGGGACCAGCGAGCTGAGCGCGATGACGTAGAGTAGCCCGGTCTTGCCGTCGACTGACTCGTATTCCTGCGTCCGCAGTTTCAGGAGGCCGTTGTACTCCTGCGAGTCAGTCTCATCGGTGTGCTGCCACAGCGGCTCGATGTTGCTCACATTGGCCGTGAAAGGGTTGACCATCTGCGGGCCGACCAGTACCACTACCAGCCCGACCGTGACCAGCAGGCCGAGGATGCGCGCCAGCGTGATGCGGCGCGGCCGGTTCCAGCCGCCGAGACGCAGGTCGCTATCGTCCATGCTGTGCCCCCTTGCTGCCTGCGCTATTAACCTAATCCTCGCTTATCAGGACTGCCTCGACCGGACAGACCGACTCACAGGCGCGGCAGATGATGCACTCTTCCTCGCGAATCATGATGGCCTTCTTCTCCGAGGCGGAGTGCCCCGGCGTGTCGAGCCACTCGAACACCTCGACCGGGCAGGCGTCAATGCACGCCCCGTCAGCGATGCAGAGGTCAAAGTCGACGCCGACAATGGTGCCCCAGATGGCGAGTTTGTCCGACCCGACCCCTTCGTAGGGCTGGTCAGCGCTGGTCCAGATTTCAATCGGCTGGTTCTCGCCGTCGTAGGTCGCCGACTGCTCGTAGGTAGAAAGGTAGTTCTCGTCGATGGCCATGATGCGGGCTGATTTCAGGGGCAGTTAATAATGCTATTCTGGACCACGAAACTGCTATATCGCCCCGCCTGCGGTGCGCCGCCATGGGCGAAGTCGCTCTGAAATACAGGCTGATGCCGGAATCCCCGGCAGTCGATACCGTGGCGGTCGTCGCGGCGCTGCCGGCGGCGCTGCCGGCCGACGCAAAACTGGGCGCGTACGAAGTTTCGCCCTTCGCCTTCGGGCTGATGGCGATTGACGCGCTGGTAATCGGTCCCGACCGCGCCGGGCTGGTCGACGGAGTCGAGGGCGGACTGGCGTCGCTGGAAGGCATCCAGTCGGTCGAGCTGCTCGAGCAGTCACTGCTCTGATTCGGTCGCCGATTCGGCTGTTGCCGAAACTCGTTTCGTCTGCGCTCAAGGATTAAGAACCCGACGCGGCTACCGCGGTCAATGGGCGAGTCGCGCGACTACAACCTCGTCAGGCAGACGCTCGGCCGTGCGCTGCACCTCTGCTTCCGGCCGCGGTATCGCGGGCAGGAGTCGGTGCCGATTGACGGGCCGCTAATCCTCGCCGCCAACCATCTCTCGCACATCGACCCGGCGTTCATCATGACCGCCACCTCGCGCGAGGTCAGCTACCTCTCCAAGCAGGAGCATTTCGAAGGCCGGATTCGCGGGGCGCTCTTCGGCCGTATGGGCGTCATCCCGGTCGACCGCGACGGCGACGCTAGTGACGCGCTGGACGCGGCCGAAGTCATCCTGCGTGACGGCGGCGCGGTCGGTATATTCCCCGAAGGGACTCGGTCACGCGACGGGCAGCTGGGGCGCGGCCGCACCGGTGCCGCACGGCTGGCGGCCGCCACCGGCGCGGCAGTCGTGCCGGTCGCCATCCGGGAGACCGACCGCGTCATCCCGGTCGGCAAGCGCGTCCCGCGGCTCTGGCGCCGTTTCTACTACGAGTTCGGCGACCCACTCTATTTCACGGCAAAGGAGGCGAACCGCGAGGCGCTGCGCGAGTTCACTGACGAAATCATGGACGCCATCACCGCGCTCTCCGAAAAGGCGGGTGACTACTGGCATTCGCGTCGGCTGCGCACCCGCATGGCCGCCTGGCAGGAGCGTAACGGACTGGGCCGCGCGAAGCTGCGTGCGTCGCTCGACGCGCGGGCGCAGGCGCTTCGAGCGCGGCTTGGGCGCTAAAACTACTCCCCGGCTGGTTCGGAACTGACGCGGCGAGCATGGTACCGCACTAGCCAGAAACTGGCGGCAAACCCCAGATTGCCCATGATCCAGACCCCGGCGTAGAATATGGCGCGTCCCGAATTAGTCAGGTCATTCAGAAACTCGTAAGGGAAGCCACAATTATCGACAAGTGTTTTGCCGCACGGAAAACCATCCCTCTGCGAGACGAACGCCTCCATCCAGAAGATATATCCGAAGAATATGACCATATAGATGCCGTACGAGCGCTTCCAGTCCACAAACGGTCTGCTGTAGAATACTGCCTCGGCAAACAGTATTACGGACGTACCCAAATGTACGTAATAGTTCTCGAACATGTCAGCGAAGGAATCATACGCCACCACTTCTCCGAGCTTCTCCATTGCCCTGAGGACCCAGTAAAGCAGCATGACAATTATGTTGACTCCCATGGCAGCCGCGAGGATAGGTTCATCCAGTCTCCTCTGCCCGTCAAACTCATGCTTGATTGCACACAGCGCTACCAGCAGGTTCAGTGTCAGATTCCAGTTCGACAGGAATGAAAGTCCACCAGCCCACCTTTCTGCATCGTCGCCGTCGGGACCGATTACGATTGCCTGAACCCAATAGTAGCCGACCAGCGCCAGCGCAACGATGCGGAAAATCCGCCGATTGCTCATTTCCATGCAGCCCCGTATCGGCGGTCGTTTTTCAACGCTTGCGCCGTGTCAGAGCGCATCCGGCGCGACTTCGCTCTCCGCGCCGCTGGAAAGGTCGCGCACCTTGACCAGCCCGCGTTCCCATTCCTTCGGCGCGAGCAGCAGCAGCCGCTCGGCACCGCAGCGGTCGGCGTGCTTCAGCACCCACTTGAGCCGTTTCTCCTCGAGCACTAGGTCGACGCTGCGCCCTTGCGCCCGCAAGCGGCCGGCGACGTCCATCGCCACCGGCCGTAGCTCGGGATTGAGCGCAAAGACCACGTCCTGCACGCTGCCGGCCAGCTGCGGCAGCCGGCCGCGGTCCTTGAGCAATTCCAGAATTACCATGTCGCCGAAGCCGAAACCGGTCGCCGGCAGGTCCTTCCCGCCGAAGGACGAGAGCAGCCGGTCATAGCGGCCGCCGCCGCAGATCGCGCGCAGCTCGCCGCTGCGGTCGTGTGCCTCGAAGACGGAGCCGGTGTAGTAGGCCAGCCCGCGTACAATCGAGCCGTCGAACTCGAGCCACTTCGTCAGGTCGTAGCCCTCCGCCAGCGCCCAGAGCGACCGCAGCTCGGCGACGGCACCACTGTCGTCGCCCAGCGCCGCCGCGAGTGCATCAAGATCGCGCAGCCCGAGCACACGCTGGATGGTCGCGACCGCCGTGTTGTCGAGCCCCAGCTTCCCGAGCTGCGCTGCCGCCTCGTCCGGCGGCAGCTTGCCGAGCTTGTCAACGACAATGCAGACTGCGGCGAACTGCTCGCTTGCGACGCCGACCGAGTCGAGCACTTCCTGCAGCACCTTGCGGCTGCTGACACGTATGCCGACCTCGGCGGGCGCCAGTCCGACGCGGCCGAAGAAAGAACAGAGCACCGCCAGCAGCTCGACATCGGCTTCGACGCCAGCGCTGCCCCAGATATCGACGTTCCACTGGTAGTGCTCGCGCCCACGTCCGCGCTGCATCCGCTCGTAGCGCCAGCACTGCGGAATCGAGAACCATTTGATGGGCAGCGGTAGCGCCCCGGCGCGCGCCAGCACCATCCGCGCCAGCGACGGTGTCATCTCGGGGCGCAGCGCGACGCGGCGGCCGCCCTTGTCCTCGAAACCGTAGAGCTGCCCAACGATGTCCTCGCCTGCCTTGCGGGTATAGAGCGCTTCGTGTTCGAGCACCGGCGCGTCATACTCCTCGAAGCCGTGCAGCTGCGCTGCAGCACGGAAGTGCGAGAAGAGCCAGCTGCGTAACCGCATCTCGTCGGGGTAGAAGTCGCGGGTCCCGCGCACGCCCTGCAGGTCGCTCACGCTGCCGCGAGCGAGGGCGGGGGTTTAGCGTTAGCGGACGCAGCCACCGTTATAGCCGCCAGCCGCTGCCGGCCGATGACGACCCACGAGCGCATCGAGGAGCTGGAGCAGCGGCTGGCGGAAGCGCAGCGCTCCGACGCGGCGCGAGTCGAGAAGCAACACGCCGCCGGCAAGCTCACCGCGCGCGAGCGGATTGAGTTACTGCTTGACGACGGCAGCTTCGTTGAGCTGGACGCGCTGGCGAAGCATCGCAGCGCCAGCTTCGGGATGGAGAAGCGGCGGCCGCCGGGCGACGGGGTGGTGACCGGCCACGGCACCATCGAGGGGCGGCCAGTCTACATCTTCGCACAGGACTTCACGGTCTTCGGCGGCGCGTTGGGGGAAGTGCACGCCAAGAAGATTTGCAAGGTGATGGACCTCGCGACGCGCATGGGGGCGCCGGTCATCGGGCTTAACGACTCGGGCGGCGCGCGCATCCAGGAAGGCGTCGTCTCGCTGGGCGGCTACGCTGAAATCTTCTGGCGCAACGTCCAGTCGTCGGGAGTCGTCCCGCAAATCTCCCTGATTCTGGGGCCGTGCGCCGGTGGCGCGGTCTATTCGCCGGCGATTACCGACTTCGTCATCATGGCCGAAGGGACGTCGCACATGTTCATCACAGGCCCCGACGTTATCAAGACCGTAACGCACGAGGAAATCGGTTTTGAGGAGTTGGGTGGTGCGGAGACCCACGGCTCGCTCTCGGGCGTCGCGCACCTGACCGTACCCGACGAGCAGGCTGCTTTTGCCGAGCTGCGGCGGCTGCTTGCATTCCTGCCGCAGAACAACCTGGAGCAGCCGCCGCGGCGGGAACCTCCGTCAGGTGACGAGCGGCTGCCGCAGCTCGACAGCCTGATGCCCGACAACTCGAGCACGCCATACGACATCCGCGAGGTCATCACGGCGGTCGGTGACGAAGGGGACTTCCTGGAGCTGCAACCGGACTGGGCGCAGAACATGGTCATCGGCTTCGCGCGCCTCGGCGGCTACCCGGTCGGCATCGTCGCCAACCAGCCGCAACACCTGGCTGGCTGTCTCGACATCGACGCGTCGGTGAAGGGGGCGCGCTTCGTGCGATTCTGCGACGCGTTCAACCTGCCCCTCATCACGTTCGTCGATGTTCCCGGCTTCCTGCCGGGGCGCGAGCAGGAGCATGGCGGCATCATCCGCCACGGCGCCAAGCTGCTCTACGCCTTCGCCGAGGCGTCCGTCCCGAAGCTGACGGTGATAACGCGCAAGGCGTACGGCGGCGCGTATGACGTGATGGCGTCCAAGCACATCCGTGCCGACCTGAACCTAGCGTGGCCGACCGCTGAAATCGCGGTGATGGGCTCCGAGGGGGCGGTGAATATCATCTTCCGCAAGGAACTGGCCGCCGCCAGCGACCCCGACCGGAAGCGGCGCGAGCTGACCGACGAGTATCGCGAGAAGTTCGCGTCGCCCTGGATTGCCGCCGAAATGGGATACATCGACCGCGTCATTTTCCCGCGCGATACGCGCGTCGAACTGCTGCGCGGACTCGAGCGCTTTGGGAGCAAGCGCGAACCGCGCCCGAAGCGCAAGCACGGCAACATTCCACTTTAATACTCATCGATGTGAAAAATATGACTGAAATCCTACAAGCTGGAGACCCTGCTCCCCGCTTCGAAGCGGTTGACCAGGACGGTACGGCCGTTGCGCTGGCCGACTTCGCCGGCCGCTGGCTGCTGCTCTACTTCTATCCGCGCGATGATACGCCGGGTTGCACCATCGAGGCGCAGGAATTCACGGCGCTCGCCGCCGAGTTTGCAGCGCTCGAGTGCGATATTGTCGGCGTCTCACCCGATTCGCCGCAGAAGCACTGCAACTTCATCGCGAAATACGGCCTCGGTGTACGCCTGCTCGCCGACCCGGACCGCGTGGTGATGGCGCCTTACGGAGCATGGCGACTGAAGAAAAACTACGGCCGCGAATACATGGGCGTCGCGCGCTCGACCTTCCTCGTAGCCCCTGACGGCACGGTCGCGTGGGCGTGGCCCAACGTACGCACCAAGGGGCACGCGGCGAAGGTGCTGGCGGAGCTGGAAGCGCAGCGTGGCTGACCTCGAGCGGACCGGCCGCAGCCAGCCCATGCGGCATTCCGAACGCGGCAGCTTCGACCGCGAGACGGTCAACGCCATCCTGGACGCGGCGCTGCTCTGTCACGTCGGGTATGTGTTTGACGGCGCGCCGCTGGTGACGCCGACGCTTTTCTGGCGCGATGGCGAGCGCGTCTTCTGGCACGGCTCCGCCGCCAGCCGGGCGTTGCGGACGCAAGCGGAGTGCAAGGTCTGCCTGACGGTGAGCCTGCTCGACGGCATCGTGCTGTCGCGCTCGGCTTTCAACCACTCGGTCAACTACCGCTCGGTGATGCTTTTCGGGACGGCCCGGAGCGTTGATGACTCCGGGGAAAAACTGATGGCACTTGAGAAGCTCATGGAGCGCATCGCACGCGGCCGCTGGGGCGAAGTGCGCCAGCCGACAGAGTCGGAACTGAAAGCGACCAGCGTGCTCTGGATGGATATCCGGGAAGGTGCAGCCAAAATTCGTGCTATCCCCGTCGGTGACGAACCGGCAGACCGGGACCAGTCGGTCTGGGCCGGGGTGGTCCCAATCATGACTAGCCTCGGCGAGCCGGAGCCGGCAGCGGGGCTGGCAAGCGATATCGAGATGCCAGACTACCTGTCGAAAATCAGGCTATCATAGGGCGGCGGACTGGCGCCCGCCGCCGGTTCAGTTCAGGTTTTTTTGTAACAAACAGGACTACATCATCCCGCCCATGCCACCCATACCGCCCATGCCACCCATGTCGCCCATGCCGGACATGTCCGGCATTGAGGACTCCTTCTCGGGGATGTCCGAGATGAGTGTCTCGGTGGTCAGCACGAGGCTCGCAATCGAGCCAGCGGCCTGAAGTGCGTTGCGCACGACCTTGACGGGGTCGATGATTCCAGCCTTCATCAGGTCCTCGTAGGTGTTGGTGCGGGCGTTGAAGCCGAAGCTGGCGTTCTTGGATTCACTGATTTTCGAGACCACTACGCCTCCGTCTTCGCCAGCGTTTTCGGCAATCTGGCTCGCCGGCATGGCGAGTGCATCACGTACAATGCGGACGCCGGTCGCCTCTTCGTCGTCGAGTTTGCTGGAGAGCTTGTCGAGCGCCTTGCGAGTGCGCAACAGTGCCACGCCGCCACCCGCCACGACGCCCTCGGCCATCGCAGCGCGAGTGGCATTAAGTGCGTCGTCGACACGCGCCTTCTTCTCCTTCATCTCGGTTTCGGTTGCTGCGCCAATCTCGAGCACCGCGACGCCACCTAGCAGGCGACCGACGCGCTTCTCGAGCTTCTCGCGATCCCACTTGGATTTAGCGAGCTTGGCCTGCGAGCGCAGGATGCGCGCACGTTCCTCGACGTCGGGCTTGCTGCCGCCGCCGCCGATAACCGTTGTCTTGTTCTTGCCGATGACTACTTTGTCCGCCTTGCCAAACATGTCGGCGGTAATCTCCTTCAGCTCCATACCCTGATCCTTGCCAATAACGCGGCCGCCAGTCAGGACTGCCAGGTCCTCCAGCTGCTCTTTCTGGTCGTCGCCAAAGCCCGGCGCCTTGACGGCGCACGCCTTGAGCACCCTGGAAGCGACGTTCAGCACCAACGTTGCCAGTGCCTCGCCTTCCAGGTCCTTGCAGATGAGCAGGATGGGCGCCTTCAGCTGCTTGACTCCCAGTTCCAGCGCTGGCAATAGATCCTGCGCTGACGAAATTGTATGGTCGGTCATCAGTATCAGCGGGTTCTCCACAGTAGCCTCGCGCTTCTCGCGGTCAGTAACGAAGTATGGAGAGACATAGCCCTTGTCGAACTCCATTCCCTCAACCAGCTTGAGCGTGGTCTCCATCCCCTTCGCTTCCTCGACAGTAATAATGCCCTCCTGTCCCACCTTGCCGACTGCGTCGGCAATCAGCTTGCCGATTTCCTGGTCGTTGTTGGCGGAAATCGCAGCGACCTGCTCGATGACCTCGTCCGATTCGACCGGGGAAGCTGACTTCTTCAACTCATCAACTACCACAGATATGGCCTGATCGAAGCCGTCCTTCAAATTGACCGGAGACATACCGGCAGAGACGCCACGCAGCCCGTAAGTTGCGAGCGCCTGAGTCAGGATTGCCGCAGTGCAGGTACCGTCGCCGGCGTTGTCCTGTGTCTTGCTCGCGACCTCCTTAACCAGCTGCGCACCCATGTTTTCGTACGGGTCGGGTAGCTCAATATCCTTGGCAATCGTCACACCATCATTGATGATGGTAGGGCTGCCGAATGACTTGTCGAGCACTACTGTGCGCGCCTTCGGTCCCAGCGTAACCTTGATTGCGTCTGTAGCGGTGTTGATACCGCTCAGTAGCTTGCGTCGTGCATCTTCTCCATATACCATCTGTTTTGCCATTTTTCCCTCCTAAAGC
>PCCI01000024.1 GCA_002731655.1 Methanobacteriota archaeon
CGGCGCGGTTAGCGCGCTGCCGTGACCAGCGCCGCGAAGAGCGCGTCATGGCGCACCATCTCCGGGTGCCACTGGACCGCTATGCAGAATCTCCGGTCAGGGTGCTCCGCCGCCTCGATAAGGCCGTCCAGCGTCCGTCCGGTGACTCGCAGGGTGCCGGCGTCGGCGACGCCCTGGTGGTGGCCGGAATTTCCGGTAACGCTCTCGCCCAGGATGCTGGCGATGCGCGAGCCCGGTTCCAGCGACACTTCGTGGTTGGTCCAGGTCCCGCCCGTGCCGCCGTGCTCTTCGTGCCCGGCGGTTCCTGGCAGGTGCTGGTGCAGNCGCCCCCCGTGCATCACCGCCAGCAGTTGCAGCCCGCGGCAGATTCCCAACAGTGGCAGGTCCCGCTCGAGCACCGCGGCGACCAGCCCCCGCTCTGACGCGTCCTGCCGGTCGCGCCAGTCGGCGGTTTCCGGTACGGGAGCCTCGCCGTAGGTGTCGGGATTCAGGTCCGCCCCTCCGGCGACCACCAGCCCGTCCAGCTTCTCGACCAGCGAGATGTCACAGTCGCCGGGCGGTATCACGACCGGCTGGCCGCCGACCCGCTCGACCGCTTCGGTGTAGGCGGCCGGGACGAGGACTACGTNGTCCACCCAGATATCCCAGGTGGCGCGGTCGTGCGAGCCGGTGATGCCAATCAGCGGCCGCGTCATACCTGCGGGCGGCTGAGCGGGATTGGCTTGCAGTCGTCGCCGATGGCGACCATCGTGACGCGNGCCTCGGTTACGGGGATGAACTTGCCACTCTCGGCGAACTGCCGCTGCGCCATGACGTTCACGTCGAGGGTGACCGAGCTCTTCCCGACGCGGTGGGTGGTGCAGTAGTATGAGACGAGGTCGCCGACGAGGACCGGCTGCTTGAACTCGACCGAGTCCATCGCGACCGTCACNACCATTCCTACGTGGTGCTTGTGCGCCTCGATAGCGGCGGTCTGGTCAATCTGGCTCANGATTACCCCGCCGAAAATGGTGCCGAAGGCGTTGGTGTCCTTGGGCATCATCAGCACGCGGATTACCGGCTGCCCCTCTCCCTCTCCGTCGCTCATGGGCGGCGAACGGCGCGGTGCTTAAAGCCGAACCGTGCCGGCAAATAGCGCCCCCTCCTGCGCCGCGCATGCGCATCGTAGTCCACGGCGGCGCCGGCCATTCGGTGGAAGAGCAGGATGGTGTTGACGCTGCTGCCGATATTGGCTGGGAGCTGCTCGCAGGCGGCGCTGACGCGGTCAGCGCCGCGGTCGCCGCGGTCGNTGCGCTCGAGGACGACCCGCGCTTCAACGCCGGCACCGGCTCCTGCCTGCGCGCCGACGGCTCGGTGCAGGTTGACGCGGCGGTGGCGTGCAGTGACGGCCGGCTGGGGACGATCGCCGCTGTCGACGATATCGCCAACCCAGTCCGCGTCGCGCGGCTGGTNATGGACGAGGAGTTCGANACGCTCGCCGGCAGTGGCGCGCGAGCGTACGCGCAGACNCANGGTATCACGCCGGCGCCGGTCACCGGCTCGCAGAGGAAATCGGCGACCGACACAGTCGGCGCTGTCGCGCTCGACGCCGAAGGCGTCTTCGCGGTCGCCTCTTCGACCGGCGGCGTCAGCGGCCGCCCGGTGGGGCGCGTCGGCGATACGCCGCACTGGGGTGGCGGGCTCTGGACCGACGCGGGAATCGGGATTGCGGCGACCGGNATCGGCGAGGCGATTTCGCGNCGGCTGCTCTGCTTCCGCGTCGCGCAGAAGATGGCCAACGGCCTTTCGCTCGCCGAGGCGCTCGCGTGGGGCGTCGCGCTCTATCCCGCCGACGTGGAAATCGGGCTGATTGCGCTCTCCGAGGGNGAGGGCGTCGGAATCTCCAATGCGAGCATGCCGTGGGCGTTGCGGCAGGACTAAGTCTTTAATCACCGGTATNGTGGCCCGCGGCATGGAACTGACTCGGGAGCAGCAGCGTATAGCAGCGATTGCAATGGTGGGTCTGCTGACGTTATCGCTTGTCTCTGGCTGTCTCGATGCCGACGATGGCAAGGACAGCAACCACTGGTCATTAAACTGGACTGACCCGGTCACGGAGATTACCGGTCCGGGAAACCACAACCACACCAACCTGTCCGAGCATTTCCTGGCGACCGACAACATGACCCTGATTGACTACCACAACCTCAACTGTGACGGGGAGTTGACTCCTCCCCCTGACCCGGAAAATGCCTGGGTGGGCCGTCCCTGTGACAGTGAGTCCAAGAACACTAAACCAACACCGGGTGACAATTCAGAGGTAATAATCGAGGGAGATTTCCCGGACTGCGTTGAAGGCTGTTACGCATATGTAGCGGCATACAACCAGTTCCACATCCTGGATATCCGTGAACCGAACAATGTCCAACAACTCTCAACATATTACGCAGATGTCGCACGCATAATCGATATCAAGGTGACGCAGGACAACAACTGGGTGCTCATCAATCACGAGCTGACCAACAGCGAACTAGACCCTATCCCCAGCGGAAGCGAGGCTAATTCCGGTATGAACCGACTCGACCTGATTGATGTCAGCAACAAGAACTACCCTGTCAAGCGGGCCGAATGGAACAACCCGCCCGCAGGCTTCCATAACCAGGACGTCCATGTCTACTGCGACTGGTCCAACGCGCCACCATCACAGCAGGATGAATGCCATGTCTTCCTGTTTGGAGCAGATCCCTACCCGGAAATTGGTGGGGGCGGTAATTACAAGGGCACGCAGATTTTCTGGGCTTCTGACTTTGGGAGCATCATTCCCGGTACGGGCGAGAACGAGTCTGCCCGACTAATCGAGCGTCATGGGGGATATTCCCCGGAACCTGGAACGACGTGTGGCGGGACGGTTTTCAATCANGACAACGTCATCCACCGCCATCCAATCACCGACCAGATCCTGCTCTATGCAGCATACTGGGATGCCGGTCTTCGAATTGTGGACGTGAGTTCCCCTCCCTCGATCCCGGATCCGTACGGTGTAAGCTGGCCACAGAACAATGAGGTGGGACGATGGATGGGCTGCTCGTCAGCAAGCGATGGATGGTACGGCCCCGAGGGTGGCGGCCATGCCGGGATGAGCGCTGAGGAGTGGGTCAACCCACCTAACGGAAACGGCAACATCCACTATGTTATTCCCTACGACCACCTGGTCTGCGAAGGTATCTACGCTGGCAGCCCGGAACCATGGCCTTCCAAGTGTGGTACCGGCTATCAGGACCCGAACTACGGAATCAACTGGCGCCACTACACCCTCATTGCCCCAGAGTATGGCAGCAACGCCAACCACACTGGNTGGGTCTGGACGATTGACACGACCGACCCCGCCAAGCCGTTCCTGGTCTCAAAGTGGAGGCTNCCCGGNACNAGCNTNAAAGTNGANGAGAACGGCAANGTCACNACGCANCCNCAGCANTACATNCCNNGCGGCTACATCTTCAGCCCGCANAACGGCGANACNGGNCTTGGCGGNANNGTCTACTGGNCNCACTACCACGNCGGNGCNTGGGTNACCGACCANGGNGGNATCTGGAGCTCGATNNAGTGGGAGAACGGCANNCCNGANCCGGANCNTGGNTGGCAGGCNATCACCAGCCTCGGTACNACCCACTCGCGNGCNTACTANCTNTCGCANGGNCCNGANTGGATTGACGACCCGGNCANNGAGCTGGNNTACGACNTNGCNGACTGCTGGGCGTCATGNATNATTCCNTTCAACTGGGGNCTGCAGTTNGACCCGCGCGGNTACATCNNNATCTCNGANATGGTGAGCGGNNTCTACGTCGTGCAATACGACGNTGACCGGNTNCCGGGGTACCTGTTCCCACCACTCTACGANTGAGNTACCTCCTGTTCAGCTGCAGCTTACGCGACGGTTCCCGTTCACGAGTAATGGCAGAAGCGCTACGGACCGAGCTCGAGGGCGCCGGTCATGAAGTGGAATACCTGGACCTGCGTGAAGCGGGGCTGCCGCTCTGTGATGGTGGCGAGTGCTATGACGAGCCGACGACGAAGTCGCTGCGTGCGTCGGTTGCGGCAGCTGAGGGAATCATATTCGCGACGCCGGTCTACAATTTCCAGGCCAGCGCGAGCACCAAGAATATCGTCGAATGGTCCCGCTGACGACGACTGGTACCTTGATGTCAAGTTCGATAATACTGGAGATGTTGTTGGCAGTAAGAGGTTAGGCTAAACTGGTTACGTGAGGCCCAGTTCTTCCTTCAGTGCCTCGTCCGGTTGAAGGGCGTTGCCCAGCTCCTGCAGCTCCTTGTCCGCAAGTATCTNGTTCAGCGCCTTCTCGGCCATCTGGCCTGCCACCTTCTTCTCGATGGTCTCNAGGATGTTGTCGTAGGTCATNGCGACGCCACGGCTGCGTACGTCAAGTGTAAAAGTCGCCGGGCCATCCCCCGTCCGATTTGGCCTGTTCGACCATCGTATCGTATTTCTCTTTCGACAGCTCCCCGTCACCATCACTGTCCTTTTCTGCCATGACCGCTTTTGCCAACATATTTGTCATGAATCTGAGAACGCTGGTAGGATCATAAATCGCGTAGAGTACTAGTAAAATACAAAATGACTGGGGAACTAGAAGAATGCGGCGATAATAGGGGTCTTCAAGTCTCGTAATCCAGGATACGTATGTCCCAAGTAACACAATACAAAGAACAGTTCCCTGCGCGTGGGGTCTCTCAAGTTCCAACCATCAGGTCGAAGACCGCAATGATGGCAGCGGCGACCGCGACTGCACGTAGCGTCAGCAACCACGCCTGCAACTTCGCCTGCGCCGCCGTCTGCGGTTCGTCAATGGGACAGACGGCACCGGCAACCTCGCTCGTTGAAAAGGCGGCGTGGAAGACGCAGGTGCGGTCCCACGCCTCGAAAATGCAGAGCCACCCGCCCGCCAGTGGCAGGAACAGCCCCCAGCTCCATGCTTCTGGCGCACCGGACTGGACCATCAATACCGCCCCGACGGCGGAGAATGCCACCAGTCCCCATCCGAGTCGCTCGCGTCTCCGTACGCCCGTGTCATCGATGTTGGAGCACGGTGTCCCCTCGGCGCGTGCGTAGCGAACCACCAGCCCCAGCAGGATGAGTCCACCGCCGACGATGGTACGCTGGTCGATGTCAGCACCCCACGAAGCATCAATAGTCCGGGCAGCCAGCAGTACCCAGATTGGATTCAGCACCGGCTCGATGAGCGAAATCAGCGATCCTTCCTGCGCCTTGATGTGGCGCACGCCGTTGGCGAACAGCCCGTAGGCGAGCGCCATCTGTACCGTTCCGAGCGCCCCAACCCAGACCCACTCTTCGCCCGCCAGCTGCCTCTCCTGTGTCAGTACGAACGGCAGCAGCACTAGTCCGCTGCAGACGAAGCAGAGGAACACAAGCCAGCCAGGATCTTCCTCTCGCAGGTAGCGCAGGCAGATGATTACGCCAGCATAGGTCACACCCGCCCCAACTGCCAGCAGCGCCCCGGTCGCTTGGGAGTTGCCGATGACGGCAGAGCCAATCACGGCGACTCCCGCCAGTCCGCACGCTATGCCCGCGACGTTTTCGCGTTCAAGCCGCTCATGCAGCCAGAACGCAGAGCCAAGCAGCACCCAGAAGGGTGCCAGATATTGCAGGAAGATGACGTTGCCCGCATCGGTCGACGAGGTCATCGCCTGCACGTACAGGAGGTTCATCGCAGCGAAGAATCCGACCAGCGGCAACAGCCCCGGCCGCCAGCGTACCTGTTTCCAGTCGACGAAGAGCGCTATCCCGCCCGCGGCGAAGAATGACCGCCAGCACGCCACCAGCAGTCCGCGCGCCTCTGGGTCGATGGCCTGGATGGCTGGTGCCTTGAGGAAGAAGCCGGAGAGGCTCCAGCAGACCGCCGCGGCCACGACCAGCAGCCGCCCCCGAGTCAACAGCACGCGCCGGCAGGCAGGGGGGTGTTAAAGCGCCGCCCGCAGAGCATCGATATCTGCTCCGTTAAGGCCCACGTGACGTGTGCCGTCACGACGCCATACAGCCTCGCCGTCGCGGAACAGTACCATCGTCGGTACAACATTGAGCTTGAAATCGCCCCAGAGCGCGCTCTCCTCGTCGGTTACGTCGCCCATTGCCTTCTCCACTGAAAGCTCCGCAGTCTTGAACTCGGCCATGAAATCGCGGCAGTAGGGGCACCATTTGGCAGAGAAAGTGACCGCCAGCGTGCCGTCGCGGGATAGCTTTGTACCATCAAAATCAGCGCCTGTGAGCCGTTCCATCCTTACAGCGCCTCGAGCGCAGCGATGCGCGCTTCCATGGGGGGGTGCGTCGAGAACATGCTCGAGAGCAGGTCGCCGCCGCGCAGCGGGTTGGCGATGCAGAGCGCCGCATGGGTTGGCGAGCCGACCTCCATCGGCCGGCGGGCGTTGCCATGCTCCAGCTTGCGCAGGGCGTTGACCAGCGCCCACGGCTTGTTGGTCAGCGCGGCAGCGGTCGCGTCCGCCTTGAACTCGCGCTGCCGCGAGACCGCCGCCTGCAACAGAAACGCCGCCAATGGAGCGGTAATGATGACCAGAATCAGCAGCGCCGGGTGGACGTTGCGGCCGCGGCCGAAGAGCGAGTTCCACCAGAGCATCCGCGCCGCGAAGGCAATCGCGCCCGCAATCGTCGCCGCGACAGCCATAAGCAGCGTGTCGCGGTTCTTGACGTGGCCCATCTCGTGCGCCATCACGCCTTCCAGCTCGTCGCGGTCGAGCACCCGCAGCAGCCCTTCGGTAGCAGCCACAACGGCGTGCTGCGGCGAGCGACCGGTTGCGAAGGCGTTCGGTGTCTGCGACGGCACAATGGCGACGCGCGGCATCGGCAGGCCGTTCATTTGCGCCACCTTCTTCACGACGCCGAAGAGCTGTGGCGCCTCGTGCTCGTCGATGATGCGCGCGCGGTAGGCGCGCAGCACCAGTTTGTCGGACCAGAAGTAACTGCCGATATTGATTAGCACTGCAATTATGAAAAACAGCGCCATCGCTCCTGTCGGTGAGGTGCCGTAATATGCTCCCGCAACGAGGCCGACTCCCATCATCAGCAGTGTCAGCAGCGTGAAGAGCAGCAGCAGCCGCAGGCGCGCCATCATGGCCGCCCGCTCACTGCCCCGGATAAAAACGTGCCGCCGCGACTCGAAACCTATATATCACTCGACAGTGCACCGGGGTAGATGGCGAAGAAGGCGAAGCCGCTGGAAGACCCGCGCAAGTGGGTCGAGACACTCGACCTGGAGGACACGAGCGACATCGCGGTGCCGAAGCAGATGGTCGACCAGGTCATCGGGCAGGAGCCGGCGGTCGATATCATCCGCAAGGCGGCCGAACAGCGGCGCCACGTGATGCTCATCGGCGACCCCGGCACCGGCAAGTCGATGCTCGGCAACGCGATGGCCGAGCTGCTGCCGCCCGAAGAATTGCAGGACGTACTGGTCTACCACAACCCCGAGGACAACAACGAGCCGCGCGTGCGGGTAGTCCCGTCGGGCAAGGGCAAGGAAATCGTCGACGTCCAGAAGGCGCAGGCGCTGCTCGAGCGTGAACGCAAGTCGAAGTCGCAGATGCTGATTGTCTTCACGATAGTCGCCTTCGGAATATTGTGGTTCGCGACGACCGGCTTCCGTGAGCCGATGGTAATATTCTACTCACTCATCGCCGCCGCCTTCATCTTCATGGCGCTGCGCTACACTAACCAGCGGCAGGAGAGTGCGCTCGTTCCCAAGGGCCTGGTGCTCCACGACCGCGACGACGGTGCCCCCTTTGTCGACGCGACCGCCTCGCACGCCGGAGCGCTGCTGGGTGACGTGCGGCACGACCCGTTCCAGTCGGGCGGTCTCGAGACGCCGGCGCACGACCGCGTCGAGGCGGGTGGGATTCACCGCGCGCACCGCGGCGTGCTCTTTTGCGATGAAATCAATTTGCTGCGGATGGAGTCACAGCAGTCGCTGCTGACCGCCATTCAGGAGAAGGAGTTTCCCATCACCGGTCAGTCGGAGCGCTCCGCCGGTGCGATGACGAAAACGGAGCCGGTGCCGTGCGACTTCGTGCTGGTCGCCGCCGGTAATCTCGACGCAATCAAGGGCATGCACCCGGCGCTGCGCAGCCGCATCCGCGGCTACGGCTACGAGGTGTTCATGCACTCGACGATTCCTGACACGCAGGAGAACCGCGAGAAATACGTCCGCTTCATCGCGCAGGAAGTCGCCAAGGACAAGAAGATTCCCCACTTTTCCCGCGAGGCGATTGGCGAAGTGCTGGTCGAGGCGCAGCGACGCGCCGGCCGGCAGAAGCATCTCTCACTGCGGCTGCGCGAGCTGGGTGGGCTGGTGCGCGTCGCGGGCGATATCGCGCGCGAGCTGGACGCCAAGCCGGTAACGGCGGAGCACGTCATGCGCGCCAAGCAGATTGCGCGACCGCTGGAGCAGCAGGTCGTCGACCGCTATGTCGAGCGGCGCCGGGACTACAAGACCTACATCACTGAAGGGGCGCATGTGGGAATGGTCAACGGGCTGGCAGTGATGGGCGCCGACTCGGGGCTCTCGGAGATGTCTGGCATCCTGATGCCCATCGTGGCGGAGGTGACGCCGGCCGCGTCGCGCTCCGAGGGGCGTACCGTCGCGACCGGCAAGCTGGGGGAAATCGCTATGGAGGCGGTGCAGAACGTCTCGGCACTAGTCAAGAAATACACTGGCGAGGACATTTCGAAATACGATATCCACGTCCAGTTCGTCGGCGCCTACGAGGGCGTCGAGGGCGACAGCGCGTCGGTGAGCATCGCCGCCGCTGTGATTTCCGCGCTGGAAGAGGCGGAGGTGGACCAGTCAATCGCGCTCACGGGGTCGCTCTCGGTGCGCGGGCAGGTGCTGCCAGTGGGCGGCGTCACTGCCAAGATTGAGGCCGCCGCCGAGGTGGGCATCCGCAAGGTGCTCATCCCCGAGGCCAATATGCAGGACGTGCTGCTCGAGTCGCACTACCGCGACAAAATCGAGGTGGTCCCGGTCGCGACACTCAAGGATGTGCTCGACAATATTCTCATCGCCGGCCCCAGTAAGGAAGGCCTTCTGGAGAAGCTGGCGCTGGCGCGCTTCCTGCCCGGCAAACTGCCGGGCACTTTGCCGAGTGCAGCCTAGAAGCGCCGCACTTCGCCGAACTGCTCCAGCTCGGCCGCGATGGGCTCAATATCTTCGTCGGTCACGATCACCGCAGTCCCGAGGTGCGCAACCGTTCCGACCGCGCCCATCGGCAGCTCCGCCAGCGCCGCGGCCGCTTCTGGCGGCATCAGCCCCGATAACTCGCTGAAGAGCCGCCCCGCCTTGAGAAAGGCGCGCAGCGTCAGTGGTGGCAGCGGGTGGGCGGTCGCGGCGCCGTTGATGATTTCGTGCCAGCCGTCATCCTTGAGCACGTCACTGGTGTTGCGCCCTTCGCCGCAGAGGCAGAGCGCCAGTGCGCTGTCGAGCGGCGACGTCACGACGTCGCCGCCCACGCCCGGGCTGCGGCGCTGCACCAGCCGCGCGCCGGAGCCGTCGCGCAACGCCGCCGCCTGCGCCATCACGTCGCCGAGCCCCGTCGAGTGCTCGATTTCCGACTGGTGCGCGGCGCGCATCGCTCGCTCGAGGCCGACGCCCAGTTCGAGGCAGGCGGCGAGCGCGGTCGCGCCCGACATTCCCATCCCGGCGCCGAGCGGCATCTCGCGCCGCAGCCAGAAAGTGAGCTTCTCGGGCCCGTCCAGCGCCAGCTCGACCGCGCGGCGCGTGACCGGGTCCTTCACCTTGCGTTTGCCTTCGTAGAATGCGATACTGGTGCGCTTCGCCGGCTGCCGCTCGAGCGCGGCATAGGCGCCCTGCGGCAGGCAGATGCCGAGGCCGGTCGAGCCGTGCAGTAGGGGGTCGTCGTCGGGGTGGATGTGGAACAGCAGGCTCAGGTGCGCCGGCGCGAAGCTCATACGAATCTCGCATATGGGGCCCTTTTTTCACTAATACCAGTAACCCCAGCTTGTTTTTGGGAATAATCCAGCATTTTTCTCTGCAAATTAACCCCGACCATCAGCGCCAGCGCGACACCAACAAGCAGCAGCAGGAACGGCCGTGGGCGCATCGGGGTTGCAGTGCCGGGTGGGTTTAGGGTTTCGCTTACGCCTGGTTGGAGTCGTAGCGGTCGCCGTCGGTCCAG
>PCCI01000025.1 GCA_002731655.1 Methanobacteriota archaeon
CATGCCAAAGACAGTCCAGAGAAATGCCCTAGGGGCAATAATTTGAGAACTGCAATCCGCAGGTTCCGGGTTCGAGTCCCGGGGGGCGTACCCATAAACCCCGAATGGAAAAGCCCAGAAGTCTCATNTNNCGGCGCAACATCCGCCGACNCAGGAACATGACAGAGACATGGGAACTACACNGAACACCGCCGCCATCTACGTCAGGCGCTCCGCCTTCGACGCTGACAACACCGAGGCCGACGCCTTCTCCAGGAGCCTCGCCGCTCAGGAGAGGGAGTGCCTGGCCTGGGCTGAACACCAGGGCCTAACGGTCACCGAGGTCTACCGGGACAAGACCGGCACCTCGGCCAGCCACCTCAAGACCAACCGCCGCCCCGAGATGGAGCGGGCGCTGGCTGACATCGGCACCAGTTACCACACGCTCATCGTCTGGGCGTTCGACCGGGCGACCCGCAAGGGCATGGCCGAGGCTGGCTCCATGTTGGAGACCATCGAGAAGGCCGGAGGCCGCATGGTCTCGGTCACCGACGGCGTCGACACCGACGATCCCACCGCCCGGCTCATGCTCGCCATTCGGGCCGAGATGGCCCGCGACGAGATGACCAAGTTGTCAACCAGGGTCAACCGTGGCAAGGACGAGCAACGCCGCCGGGGCGAGTACCTGGGCGGAGCCGTCCAGTACGGCCTGATCCGCGACAAGGACGCCGAGTACGGCGTGTCCGTCGACCAGGAGGCCGCCGAGGTTCTCCGCCGGGCCGTCGACATGCTCATCGCTGGCTCATCTCTCACCAAGACCTGTGTGGCCCTCAACGCTGACGGCCACCGCACGTCGACCGGAGCGTCCTGGACTGCCACCACTCTCCGCCGGGTGGTCCGGTCGCCACACATGCTCGGCCACCGCTACTACAAGGCCCAGGACATCTACGCCGTGGACGACGACGGCAACCGCCTCGTGGTCCACGAGCCCATCATCAACGAGGCCACCTTCCGACGGGTCGACAAAGCCGTCGCTGCGCGGGCCAGGGTGACGGGCAACTCCCAACGGGGACAGAGTTCGGTCAAGCGGCACGCCAGCCTCCTCGGGGGAATCACCAGGTGCGGCTCCTGCCAGACGACGTTCGAGGGGAACACCTACTACAAGACCATCTCGACTGGCGAGGTACGGGCGTATGGGTACTACCGGTGCCGGTCTTGCGACAAGACCACCATCGACCTCTGCCTCCTAGACCAGCACGTCACCAGGTCCGCCCTCCTGTTCCTGGCGTCACTGGACCCCGAGTCCCCCATCGTCGAGGAAGTAGGCCGACGCTGGCTGGCCAGGTTCACCCCGGACCAGGTCAACCGCCACGGCGAACTCCGCGACGAGATCGACGCCCTAGAGGATCGCCACCGGGAACTCCAGGCCAACTACTACGAGCGGGGCACGATGGACACCGACGTGTTCGAGCGCCTCGACCGGAAGTTGGCCGGGGACATCGCTGACCTCCGCGATGAGTTGCGCGACACGCCAACGCCCCAGGCTGACCTGTCGGCCCTGTTCGACCTGGTCCAGTCGTCTGACACCGATGACATCGTGGGTCCAGGCTCGGCGTGGGCGAACCTCCCCGACCATGAGCGCCGGGAGATCATCCGGGTCCTCGTCGACCAGGTGACCATCACCCGCTCCGACGACCGCCACGACATCGTCGGGCGCACCACCGTCGAGTTCGCCACCGAGTCCAACGTCATCGACCTGGCCAACCGCTCCGAGCGCATCCTCGGCAAGCACGTCAGCCGCAAGGTGAAGAAGGCCTCATGAGTCCCCGAGNNACAGCCAAGTCCGCCCGCCTGTTCAGGGCCGAGCACGCCCAGTGGCGAGCCGACCGTGAGGCCAAGGGCTGGGCCGTTTACAACATCGGCGACCGAGTCAAGGTAATCGATCAAGAGATCTACGGAGAAATCGTCCGCTGGGACGGCGGACGGGCTGTTATTGCTGACGATGACAGCGAAACGTGGATTGATGACCCAGAGTTAGACGACGGAACGTTGTGCTTTTCCCTTTGGGACCTAGCCCACCTCAGCAACAACTGAGGCCCCTACCTGGAGGGCCTATGGCCTACGACTACATCACCCGCGCCCAGTGGGGCGCCACTCGCCCGACTACCTCTCGCCCCATCGCCAAGAACCTCAAGGGAGTCGCCCTGCACTACATGGGGTTCCATATCGGCGGCGACACCACCAGGCTCATCCGCTCGATCCAGCGCACTCATATGGCACCTCCTAGAGGATGGTGGGACCTGGCGTACAACGAACTCGTGGACCTCGACGGCACCGTGTTCGAGGGGCGGGGCTTCCTCAGCCGGACAGGCGCCAACGGCTCGTATCGAACCAACCGGGACTACATCGCCATCGGGCTCATGATCGGTGACGACCAGGCTCCCAGCGAGGCGATGATCGAAGCGACGAGGTCCCGCATCGCCGTTGTCCGAAACTTCAAGCCCAAGGCCACCGCCATCGTCGGCCACTCAGATCTCAAGGCGACCTCATGTCCTGGCCCCCACGTTCGGGCCCTGCTCGACTCGGGAGCCTTCGAGGGCACCTTCGCCTCGCCTCCTCCGTTGTCGACCAGCCCTGCCGCTCCCTACGAGCGCCCATGGTGGACGCTTCGCATCGGCCGCCGTGGCGACGGCGTCAAGTGGCTCCAGTGGCAACTCCAGCGCCGCGCCTACAAGGTCACCGTCGACGGGATCTTTGGACCCAAGACCCGGCGGCACCTCAAGAAGTACCAACGGGTCGTCGGCCTCGTCCCTGACGGCATCGCCGGGCCCAAGACCATCAAGGCGCTCGGCGCATGACCGCCGAGTTGATCGGCGCCCTGGCCGTAATCCTCGCCGCCATCATCACCGGCCTGTTCCAGAGGCTTCGCCGTGAGAACAATGGGGCCCACAAGGAGACCTCGGAGAAGTTGGACGAGATTGTCGGCGGCATCGAGAGCATCGACGAACAACTCGACGACATCACCGAGTGGCAGGAGGGACATCAGGCCTACCACGACAGGAAGGCCAGAACGCCCCGGTAGTAATCCCTCTGAAGGTTGGGCCCTACGACATCTTGAACTTGGTGAAGAACTTTTTGAGCGGGTTTTCCTGAGCCACTGGCCCCGCCGCAATCCCTTCGTTTACTGCCGCCCAATCAGTCTCCTCCTCTTCCTCTTCAGGCGGGTCCTCCTCGGGTGGGTCCTCTTCAGGTGGGTCCTCCTCGATTGGGTCCTCCTCGGGCGGGTCGTACTCGGGCGGGTCCTCTTCGGGTGGGTCGTACTCAGGCGGGTCCTCTTCGATACTCATGGGTCACTCGTCCTCTGGGTGGGTTGGTGGTGCGGTGCCAATCATTCCACAACCATCCACTCCAGGATTCCGGTGCAATAACTGGCACTCCAGAGACATGTAACTCTCATGAGACTCCTGCTCGGTTTCAACGGCCCACCCGGTTGTGGCAAGGACGCCGCCGCCGACCACCTCGTAGCCGAGCACGGCTTCACCCGTGTCGCCTTCGCTGACCCCATCAGGCTGGCGGCCCTGGGCCTCGACCCGTTCATCGGGCCAGGCGTCCGGCTCTCTGAAATCGTCGGCGCCCATGGCTGGGAGCAGACCAAGCGTGACTGGCCCGAGGTCAGGCGCATCCTCCAGGCGCTCGGCACCGAAGCAGGCCGCCACATCCACGGCCCCCACGTCTGGATCACCCACGCCTTCGACAAGATCAACTCGCTGCCCCCTGACATGCCGGTCGTCATCACCGACGTCCGGTTCGGCAACGAGGCCGCAGCCCTCCGACGCTGCCACGGCACCCTCATCCACCTCCGCCGACCAGGCACCACTTCTGACCACGCCGTCATGGCCCACACGTCAGAGACCGAGTCGGCCGCCATCACCGCTGACATCTCGATCCCCAACAACGGGACCCTCAACGACCTCCACAGGCGGCTCGACCGCCTCGTCTATCGACTCTCCAAAAGGAGTTACCCCTTATGAAGAACATCCATCCCGCCAGGCTCATGGCAGCCGCCGAGGCCCTCATGGCTCTCGTTGCCGCCTTCCTCCCTCTCTCCGGTGAACAGGTCGCCGCCCTCCTGGGCGTCGTCGCCGTGCTGACCGGTGAGCAGGTCGTTAGGAAGGTCCGAGCCTCGTAGGTCGGACTGGAGGGGGTTCGTCGCTATATCGCTGCCTTCTTGTCCCTCTTTGCCTGTCGCTTCTCTTTGGCGGTCTTGGAGGGGGGACTTGAACGCCCCCAGTCAACGCCATTTAGGCCCCAGGTCAGTCGGTCTTGCCTTTGCCGTACAAGTTCACCCGCTCATTCGGTTGCCGCTCAACTAAGCATGTAGTAGGTCGTTCCTGCTTCCTGGTGCTCGTGGAAACCGGTTCCCTTGGCTTCGGCCGCCTCTGCCGCTGCTTCATGAGTCGAGTAGATCTCGCCTTCGCAACCGTCGATCTTCCCCATCTCCCCATCCTCGAATGCGCGATCTTCCCCGGCTGGATCGGCGGGTGCCTCGATCGGAGCATCGGTTGGGTCTTCGCTGAGGGCCGACACGCCGCCCACCGACAGCGAGAACACTGCCAAGGTGAGGGTTGCCACCAGAGAGACGAGAATGCGCACGCCTCGATTCTAGATCCAACGGCCGACTCACGCCAGCGCAGTAGGACAGCCAGAAGGGCCTCCAGGCCGCTGTCAGGGTGTGTCACCCCCGTGGCTGCCTGCGGACGGTCTGAAGGAACTGGTTCGGCCAGACCGGTCAGGACACCGAGGACTACCGTTCGGTCGTGCCAGACGATCACTTCGGCGAACGAGTCGCCGGGAAGTACGACGAGTCTTTGCAGGACATGTTTCGACCCGACGTCCTCGACCCCACCGTCGACTTCCTCGCTGAACTCGCCGGAAACGGACCTGCCCTTGAGTTAGGAATCGGTACCGGTCGCGTCGCCCTTCCTCTCGTCGCGAGGGGAATTTCGGTTCACGGAATCGATCTCTCACCAGCAATGGTTGAGCGACTGCAGGCAAAGCCAGGCGGCGATGCCGTTGAGGTCACTATCGGCGACTTCGCCACCACAAGAGTCGAGGGTGACTTCTTCTTGGCCTATCTCGTTTTCAACACGATCACGAACCTCACCACCGAGGATGCCCAGGTCGAGTGCTTCGCCAACGTCGCCCAACACCTAGAACCAGGCGGACGGTTTGTGATCGAGAACTTCATCCCGGCACTCCACCGGCTCCAGCCGGGCGAAGAGGTGGTACCAATCCAGGTGACCCCCACCCGGCTCGACTTCGACGAATACGACCTCGCGAACCAGACCCTGGTCTCGCACCACTACCGGGTGGTCGAAGGCCAACTCGAAGTCTTGTCGACCCCTCACAGGTATGTGTGGCCCTCCGAACTGGATCTCATGGCCCGACACGCCGGCATGACGCTGAGGGAGCGTTGGGCAACTTGGACGCGTGAGCCGTTCACCTCGACCAGTCCGTCGCACATCTCCGTGTGGGAGAAGACGACGTAAGGAAACAGCAAGCAGGGCCTGCCGAGGGCGCTACAGCGGTGTCGGAGGGGGGACTGACGTCCCGGATCGTGGGGTTTTCCCCACCGGTGTCGGTGGGGTTGGTCATGGAGCCGAACCTACTCCCCTGCCGTGACACTCGTCGCGTCGAGACATGGACGTTCCGCCGTGTCGAAGCCCCGGTCAATACCCAACAACGGTGCCAACTCGAAGCGGGCGATCTTGGCCGATGAGGTNCGCGGCCAATCCTCGAAACCCATGAGCTTCAGATGGCGAGGCACCTTGAACGGTGCGAGTCTGGGACGTGCCCACTGCCGGAGTTCGTCCAGGGTCAGCTCCGATTCGCCCGGCTGGAGTTCGATGAACGCGGCCGGGACTTCGCCCCGTCGATCATCGACAACTCCCACGACCTGAATGTTGAAGATCTTCGGGTGTTCCTTCAGAACCCTCTCGATCTCAGCCGCCGCCACGTTCTCCCCACCCACCTTGATCAGGTCCTTGACGCGAGTGACGAACTCATACCGACCATCAGCGCGGCGATGAAGTACATCCCCGGTCTTGAAGTATCCGTCCGGAGAGTAGAACTGCGCTCGTTCTTCCTCGGTCAGGCCCTCGTACCTCAAATGCGTGCGCCCCTTGAACCAAGCCTCACCGGTCCCGACGCTCTCAACCTCTAGCCCGGTAGCAGGGTCAACCAGCTTCATGTCAAACCCTGGCAGGGGTGTGCCACAGGTCGTCAGTTGAATCTCTCGAGAATCGGTGGATCTGGAGGTCACCGCGATTCCATGAAGTTCCGTCATTCCGTAGATCTGAATGAAGTGCTCATACCCGATGCGCTCCACCAGTGTCACGATGTCGTCGTGAGGCATGCTCGCGCCACCAAAGAACCCCACCCGTACCGAGGCGAAAGCGGCCGGATCGAACTGCGGATCGTGAACAATCTCCTTCAACATGAAAGGAATACCAGAAAGGACCGTGACCCTCTCGGTTTGACACCGCTCGACGACAGATTCCGCCTCAAATGTTGCTGAAATGACGAGCGTCGCACCGTGCACCATCGCGGCAAGAATGCACCAGAAGTTCCCTCCGATATAGAACACTGGAAACGAAGTGAGGATGCGGTCATTCTCATCTATTCCGGCGGCGAGAGACGTCCAATTCCAGACATTGCTGATACAGTGGTTGGGTAGTACCGCCCCTTTGGGATGGCCGGTAGTTCCCGAGGTCCAGAAGATCCAAGCTGGTTCTTCAGGCGTACGTTCCGCCGCGAGCGCTTCGAAGTCAAGATCCGAAGCCGTTTCATCTGCACGAGCGAGGACATCGGACAAGCTGACCGTGCCCGGCACCGCGCCGCCGTCGACCAAGACGACCGAACCAAGCTCGGGAAGCCCTTCGATCTCCGCGTGCTCGCCGCGCCCGATCTCCCCCTTGGCGATCTCGTTCAACCGATCCAGGTAATTGTTGGTGAGAAACCTCGACCGGGTGATCAGCACCGTGGCCCGCGATTCTCTCAGCGCGTACGCCGCTTCATCGGCGCGAAACCGGGCGTTGATCGGTACCAGAAGCACGCCGAGTACGGCACAGGCAAACTCCGCAAAAACCCACTCCGGACAGTTGGGCAACCACACCGCCACGCGGGCACCTGGCCTGCAATCAAGCATGTGAAGTGCGGTGGCCAGTCGTTCGACCTCCTCCTGGACCTGCCGATAGGTGTAGCGCCGGCCATCATCGCCTACGATTGCCTCCTTCTCGGGCAGACGGCGGGTGGTTCGGACGTAGGCCTCGGCAACTGTCCGGGGGATTTCATTCACTGTCATCTCCTCTGGTGGGTCGCCGATCGTGACGACGTGATGGTGCCACGCGGTTGAAACCCGGACCTGTCGAGAAGCCGTGCGAACCAGGCAGTTTCGTATCGAGTTTCTGACTCGCAGCCTTCGGGAGTGGCGACGCGCGGGAGTCCATGCCGGTCAAAGGCCCGTCCGTCCGGCCTCTCGCATGAACGGTACATTGTCGGAGTGAGGCGGTCGCCCCGCCTTCGACCCGGTTGTGGCGCCGGCATCCACGGCAAGGCAGTGCCCGTTTGTGTAGCCGGACTGGTCGCTGGCCAAGAACATCGCCGCATTGGCCACATCCGATGCGAGTCCGGGGCGGCCCATCAACGGGGAGCTTTCGGCCAGACGTTCGCGGAGCGTGTCCATGGCTTCATGATCGTCCAGATACGCGTGGGCGGCGAGTGGTGTGACCACACCAGACGGGGCAATGCAATTCACTCGTATCCCGAACCTGCACAGTTCGGCGGCCACGTTCTTGGTGAGTCCCACGATGGCATGCTTGGCCGCGCAGTAAGCATGAGGGCCGAACCCGCCACTGACGCCGGCTGTGCTGGACAGATTGATGATAGATCCGGCTTCCTTGGGCTTCATCACCCTCGCTGCATGTTTGAGGCCGAGAAAGGTTCCGTTCAGCAGAACGTCGGTCGTGACCTTGAATTCCTCGAGATCGAGCTGGTCGATCGGCGCCCGCGCGCCCAGAATCCCAGCGTTGTTCATCATCACGTCGACTTGCCCGTGCAAGTCGATCGCACGGTCGACCAACGCGGCTACGTGGGCTTCTACCGTCACATCGCATCGCTGATATGAAACCGCGTCGCCCAACTCTGCGGCCAACCTTTCACCGGCGTCGTCCTGGATGTCGCCCATCACAACGAGGGCGCCCTCATCGACAAACCGTCGGACGGTGGCCTCACCGATGCCGCTCGCCCCTCCGGTTATCACAGTGACCCGACCGTCGAGCGCTGAGACCACATCTTCTCCTAGTCGTCTACGGAAATGAAAGCGAGACCTTGAGCGCGTCGTCGTCCCGCTCATGGGCCAGGTGCAGTGCCTCATCTATCTGCTCTATCGGCAGCGTGTGACTGACCATCTTTGATACGTCGATCTCCCCAGAGGAGATCAGGTTCAACCCTTGGGCGAATGAAACCAGGTCGGGCTCGTGCTGCGCTCCATACTCGGTATACGCAGTCAGTTTCTTGCGGAAGAAAGTGTTGAAATTGAACGGAACATTTTCGAGCGTGTCGGGGACGCCGAACAGCAGCATATCTCCCGACGGCCTTACCAGATCCACGCTCTGCAGAAGCGCCTCTTGGCTACCCACAGCCTCAATCAGCAGGTCCGCGCCCTCGCCCCCGGTGTGATCATTCACCGCCTGCACGACGTCGTCGCCCTCAGCCATGACAGCTACGTCCACCCCGAAAGCCGACGACGCCGCGAGCCGGGCCGTGGATTTGTCCGAGCCAATCACCTGCGCCGCCCCTGCACGCTTTGCCAGATATGAAAAGAACTGTCCGGACGAGCCGAGCCCCATCACCATCACTGTCTTTCCATGCAGGTCCAGCTTGTTGCGGCGAAACGCGAAGAGCACCGCGCCCAACTGCTGGGCCATCATCAAGTCCTCGGTTGGTCCATCGTATTTCGGCAGCTTGAGGCAATACCGGGCGGTAATCGTCTGAAAATCGGCGAAGCAACCGGCATCGGTGGGCCACGGGCAGGTCAGTACCAGATCGCCGGGCTCGAATCGCCCATCGCGACTCTCGAGCACTTCTCCCACGCCTTCGTGGCCCGGAAAGCCTGGGGGCTGCGGCGGCGGAGTGAGGCTCGTGCCGCCGAATACGACATGCAGATCGCTACCGCAGATGGAGGCGTGGCGTGTCTCCACCAGCAATTGCCCCTCGGCAACGGGCAACACATCGACTTCTTCGTAGATGATGCGGCCGACTTCGACCACCCTCGACGCCCTCATTTTTGTCATTGACATGTCCTCACAGTCGAAATAGTGGTCAGAAATGGACGGGGGTGCCGTGGACGTCGTGCATCGCCTCCTGAATTGCTTCAGAGAGTGTGGGATGGGGGTGCATCAGGCGGACTACATCTTCCGTCGTCACTTCGGCCTGTCGCATCATCCCGGCCTCGGCGATGAGTTCGGTCGCGCTCGCACCAATGATGTGCACACCCAGAACCTCGTCGTACTCCCGGTCGGCCACGACCTTGACCAGCCCGTCGACCTGGTCCAAGATCCGTGCCTTCCCGCTGGCAGTGAACGGGAACCGACCGACGGCCACGTCGTAGCCGGCCTCCCGTGCAGCCTTCTCGGTCAACCCTACCGAGGCCACCTCGGGATCGGAGTAGGTGCAACTCGGTGTGGTCAGGTAATCTATCGGACGAGTCGGCACCCCGGCCATGTGTTCTGCCGCGACTCGGGCCTCGGCGGCGGCCACGTGTGCTAGCTGTGGCGTTTGAAGCACGTCACCGACCGCATAGACGCCGGAGACACTGGTCTGCATGTACTTGTCGACGCTGACGAATCCCTGTTCGCGCCTGACGGCCACGTCATCCAACCCGAGCCCCTTCACGAAGGGAGTACGTCCGACAGCCACGAGCAAAACAGATGCGGATAGAGAAGTCCGCTCGGACCGGTGATCGATCGCCGTGCACTCGACGCCGTCGCCGGTCGTGACGACTTCGTCGACCCTCGCATCCGTCAGGCATGCGATCCCCCTCCTTCGGAACGCGGCACCAAGCTGGTCGGAGATCTCCTCGTCCTCGTTCGGCAACAAGCGCGGCAGGAGCTCGATGATGCTCACGCGCGAGCCGAATTGCGCAAAGACAGACGCGAACTCCACGCCGACACTTCCTCCGCCGAGAACGATCAGACTCTCGGGAATCTGCCGCATGCCGAGCAGCTCGTCGGAGGTGACGACGCGAACACCGTCGATCTCGACGCCATCCAGCTGGCACGGTGACGAACCCGTGGCCACAAGAATATTTCTGCACGCCACCCGCGAGACAGAGCCGTCGTCAGCCGTCACCTCGACCTCGTCCGCGGCCACGATGCGGCCGGTCCCGTTTCGGACCTCGATCTCGTTCTTGTCCATCAGATACCTGAGTCCCGCCACGGAAGCTTCGACGACCCGGTCCTTGTGAGTCAACACACCGGGATAGTCCACCTCCACCTCGGCAGCCTTGATCCCATGGTCTGCGGCCCCCTGCATTTGGCGAAACAACCCGGCCGAGTGCAATAGCGCCTTCGTCGGGATACATCCTCGGAGAAGGCAGGTTCCACCCAGCCGATCGTCCTTCTCGACAAGAACCACATCCATGCCCAGCTGCGCGGCGCGGATCGCTCCCCCGTACCCGCCGGGCCCACCACCGATGACCACAAGATCTCTCACTGTCTTGGTCATTCGGTGCCTCTCGTGTCTAGAAGTTGCGCTCGGTGATGTCGCTCACGCCCGAGCCCGGCTCGACGGGCTGACGGGTATCGATCAGTGGATCGCGAACCGGATCTCGGGGTTTTCGAGGATGTCACGCAGCTCGTTCAGGAAACGGACCGCGGGTTCACCGTCGACCAAGCAGTGATCGATGGACAGGAAGAGGTTCATCGTGGGTCGGACCACCGCCTCACCATCTACCGCTATCACTCGATCCTTGATACTGCTGGTACCCAAGATGGCACTTTGAGGAAGGTTCATGACCGGCGTGCCCATGTCGATGTCGTAGACCGCGCCCATGTTGGTGATGGTGAAGCAGCCTCCTAACACGTCGTCGAGATCAAGACTTCCCACGCGTGCATCCTCGATCAAACGCGTGCGCTCCCGCGCTATCTCGATGAGTGAGAGCGTGTCACAGTCTCGAATGACCGGCACGACGAGGCCTGACTCGCCCAAGTGGACGGCAACCGCTATGTCGATGTCGTTGAGCGTCACCAGCTCGTCGCCGTCGATGACCGTGCGCAACCCGGGACTGGAGATCAAGAGGCGCGCACAGGCCTTGACGACGAGATCGGTGTAGGTGATTCGAACCCCGTGCTTCTCGCTGAATTCGTTGACGAGGACGCCGCGCAGCGCGACGAGTTTGCTCACGTCGGCGAGCAGGCTCATGGTGGCGTGGGCCGCGACGTTCTTGGACCGACGCATGTTCTCGGCGATGACGCGTCGCATCGAGCCGGCGAGCGGACGACGATCGGGCGCCCTGCGCATAAGTCCGTAGTGGGGGGTGGGGTAGCTGAAATCCGGCGCAGCTGCGCCGGCGAACGCGGTCGGCTGCGGGCGACTACGCCGCGACCTGTTCGCCGCCGCTTCTTCGACATCAGACTTCACGATGCGTCCGCCGGGCCCGCTTCCGCGAAGCGACCTCAGGTCGACCCCCTTGTCAGAGGCGACCGTTCGCGCAACCGGCGAGACCTTGATCCGACCACCCCCGGACTGATCAATTCCGGACATCTCGGGAGTCTGGGCGAGAGCCGGTGCGGGCGCATCCGCCGGAGGGCCCGCCTCGGCGTCGGCTGTGCCACCGAAACTCCCTCGACCCTCACGCCCCAGGCGCGTCGTCTTGGGGTCGAAGCCGGCGGGCAGGGCCGCCTCGGGAACGGTGACCTCCTTCGCGAACTCGGCGACGTCGATGTCCTCGTCGGCTGCACCCATAATGCCGATGGTCCCGGATACGGGAGCGACGTCACCGTCCTGGACGAGAATGTGGCGAAGGATGCCGGGCTGCGACGCGTCCACTTCGTTCACTATCTTGTCGGTCTCGATGACAACGAGCGGGTCGCCTTCCTCGACCGAGTCTCCTTCGAGCTTCAGCCATTGAACAACGGTCCCCTCGACCATACTCAGACCGAGCTTCGGCATTTTGATAGCGGTCGCCACAACAGAACTCCTTGTCCGTGCGAGTCGTTCTCCCTGCTCAGACGAGCAGTTCCTTGATGGTCTGGAGGATCTTGTCAGCGGTCATCAAGTACGCGTCCTGGATGGGCGCACTGAACGGGATGGGGTACTCCGGCGCACCGAGTCGAGCAACCGGAGCATCGAGGTCGTCGAACCCGAACTCCTGGATGGTGGCGGCGACCTCGGCACCCATGCTCCCAAATCGGTGCGCCTCGGTGACAACCATCGCCCGATTCGTCTTCTTCACCGACTCGAGGATCGTTGCTCGATCCATGGGGCGCAGGGTCCGAAGATCCACCACCTCGACCTCGATCCCTTCAGTCTCGGACAGCACCTCGGCAGCCTTGACGGACTCGCGTACGGGCCAACCCCAAGAGACGATCGTCAGGTCTGTCCCCGTACGCTTCACGGCGGCCTCACCGAGGGGAATGGTGAACTCGTCCTCGGGGAACTCGTCGCTCACCGAATAGAAGTACAGAAGCTTGTGCTCGAAAACGATGCATGGATCATTGGAACGGATCGCGGATTTCAGCAAGCCGTAGGCGTCCAGAGCGCTCGACGGATACACGATGATGAGCCCGGGAAAGTTCGCGATCATCGCCTCGAGGCTCTTTTCCTGCGAGGCCGTGAAGCGCAACCCCCCGCCGATCGGCCCACGAATGGTGAGCGGTATCTGGACGTCGAACATGAATGGATAGTGGCTGGCCCCGTGAATGACCTGATCGACACACAGGGTGATGAAGTCAGCAGCCATCAGATCGACTACCGGGCGCCAACCCATCAGTGACAACCCCACTGCCGCGTCGAAGAACGCCGATTCGATGATCGGGGTGTCGATGACCCGCTTCTCGCCGTACAGCTCCATCAAGCCCTTAGTCGTGCCGTATGGACCACCGTGGGACCGGATGTCCTCGCCGATGCACATGACCCGATCATCGTTCGCCATCTCCTCGCGCAAGGCGCGCTTGACCGCGTCAAAGAAGTTCAGCTCCGCCATCGTGCGCTCAACCTCAGTCTGGTGCTCTTGGCTCATGACGAGTACCCCATCGGGTAGGTGCCGCTGCGGTAGGTGCGTGACAGGGCGTCGGCCGGATTCGGGAACGGGTCCAGCATCGCCTCGGCAAGCCCGGCATCGATGCGCTCGAGGTTTTCGTGGTGGATGTTGGTGACCGCGGCATCGTCGAGGAGCCCTCGGTCGCGAAGGAGGGCTTCGAACAGGTGAAGTGGATCGCTCTTGCGCGCTTCGCTCACTTCCTCGCGGGTTCGGTACACCTGCGGGTCTCCGATGAAGTGTCCGACGAACCGGTAGGTCTTCAGTTCAAGGAGTGTCGGTCCCTCACCGCGTCGGGCCCGCTCCGCAGCCGTGTGGACCGCGTCGAGGACCGCGAGTGCGTCGTTGCCGTCCACGAGCTGTCCCGGAAATCCGAACGCGGAGGCCCGGTCACTGATGTTCTCGATCGGACTCATGTCCTCGAAACGCGTTGTGTAGGCGACCATGTTGTTCTCGACGGCGTAGACGATAGGCAGCTTCCTGATCCCGGCGAAGAAGCAGGCCTCCCACACCGTCCCACAGACCGAGGCACCGTCTCCGATAAGGCACACGATCACCTCGTCGCGCTCGTCGAGCTGGAGCGCCAGCGCCGCTCCCGTGGCGATACCGGCGTTGTGGCCCAGCACCGGGTTGTGCGCCCAGACCCGTATGTCGTCCTCGAACGTGCCCATGAGATCGACGCCACGCCGACCACCGTTTATCCCGGTCTCACGGCCGAAGACCTCGGCCCACAGTCTCCGGAACGAGACGCCCCGGAGCGCCAATATCCCGTTTTGGGACCGATGCGTGCCGTTGAGGTAGTCGCTGGGTCTCACCGCACGGGGCACAGCGGCCGAGATGGCCTCGTGGCCATGGCCGGGGTGCAGGCCGCCGGGCATCCTGCCGCTCTCGAACTCCTCGACCTGCCGCTCGCTGAACCGACGGATGAGGTGAATGTCGCGGTAGAGGTCGACGAGCTGGTCGTCTGTGAGCTGCTCACTAGGGCGGAGGAACTCAGCACCATCGGAGGCCGGCCTGGTCTTTGTTTCCTTGGAAATTGCCACGGTCTTAGTCCTCTGACTCGGGTGCATATGTATAGGTCGGTGTCGCTCGCCGCACTTGCTGGCCTTCATCATCGCGGCGCCGACGTCCCCATTCCGAATCCTTGCGATTCCGTTGGCGGACCCCCAACAGTAATCTACTTACGTGACAGTAAATTATAGAAGCCCTGAGCAGTCTAGTAAAGGCGCTGAGGTGAGATTCGGTCATATTCCCAAATAGGCCGACTGAAGCGCACCGACGTTGTCCCGGAACTCGTCAGCCCGACCCTCGAGAGCGAGTTCGCCGTTCCGGATCACGTAGATGCGCGAACAATAAGCCAGCGCAATTGGCGCATTTTGTTCAACCAGCAGCATCGTGACATCGCCGCTGAACAGTTCGTCCAGTCGCTGGTAGAACTCTTTGACGAGAACCGGCGCCAACCCCAGCGACATCTCATCGATAAGCAGCAAGCTCGGGCTGGCCATGATCGCTCGGGCGAGCGACAACATCTGCTGCTGTCCGCCACTCAACAGGCCGGCTGGTTGACGGCGGCGTTCCTTGAGTATTGGGAAAGCGTCATACGCTGCCTCTAGACCCCTCGCCAGACTCTGGGGGCCCCGCCGATAGTTAGCCACCCGGAGGTTCTCTTCCACATCGAGAGCAGGGAACACGCGGCGGCCTTCCGGGACGTGGATTACGCCCTCGCCGACGATCGCCGACGCACTCAGGCCACCGAGCTCGACCCCGCCGAAGGCGATCGAGCCGCTGGTGGGCGTCAGCAGTCCTGAGATCGTCTTGAGGATGGTTGATTTGCCGGCGCCGTTGGCACCGAGCAGGGCGACACGTTCGCCATGGCCGACCTGTAGGTCGAGGCCATGGATGACCTCATTGCGTTTGTAACCGACTCGCAACCCGCTGATATTTAGTCCGTCCATGTCAGGACCCCAGGTATGCGGCGATGACACGCTCGTCGCCCATCACGGATTCCGCAGTGCCGTCGGCGAGTATCTCACCAGAGTCCATCACAATCACCCGGTCGCAAACATCGGCCACCAACTCCACGTTGTGCTCGATTACCAAGATTCCGGCACCGATGTGCCGCCCGTACTCGACGACATGAGCCATCATCTCAGTCGCCTCGGCGGTAGGCAGTCCGGCGGCGGGTTCATCGAGCAGCAGTATCGCGGGGTTGGTGGCAAGGGCCCGGACGACGTCGACGCGTTTCTGGAGGCCGTATGGCAGATCGTCCACCGGTGCATTCCAGTACTCCAATAGCCGCATGTGATCCAGCAACTCGGCGGCCTCGATGTGGGCAGCGCGCTCGTGACGAAGGACGTGCGGTAACCGCAGACTTTCGCTGATCCGGCTGTAGCCCAGGTTCTGATCGAGGCCCAACAGGGCGTGGTCTATGACCCGCAAATCGCCGTGCAGGTTGAGATTCTGAAACGTCCGACCTATACCGCGGCGGGCCCGTTCGTAAACCGGACTCGAGGAGAGCTCGACTCCATCGAGCACGAATCGGCCGTGCGCCTCGTTCACGTGCCCGGTTATGGCATTGAAGCACGTCGTCTTTCCGGCACCGTTGGACCCGATCATGCCGGTGACTGCGCCGGCCTCGACTTCGAACGAGACATGCGCGACAGCGCGAACACCGCCAAATGTCACCACAACATCTTCGACGATCATGTGTCCGCGATCGTTCGCCGCTCCCGCGGGAGCGAAGTTGGGCCGCGAGCCGGTGTCGCCTTCAGGCCCAGCCGCAGGAGCCTCGCGAGGCCCGCTAGCGGACTTGGCTCTGCTCTTCATGGAAGAAAACGCCGCTTCGCCCATGCCGAAAAGACCACCAGGAGAAAAAAGCGTCAGTGCCACCAGGGTGCTCCCGTAGATGACTCCCTCCCAATCCTGCAAGCTACGAATCAACTCCGGCAGCCACAGGACGAATATCGACCCAAGCACCGCTCCGGACAGCCGACGCCGACCACCAATGATCAGGGTCAGGATCAACCGGATGGAGAAGTTCACGCCGAAGCTCTCGGGGCCGGCGNACCGCAGCGTGTGAATGTAGACAACTCCCGCGAGCCCGCTGATAGCTCCACTGATACCGAAGGCGAGGATCTTGAGCCAGGCGACATTGACACCAACGGCCTTCACTGCAGTCTCGCTGGTACGGAGTCCGTTCATGGCCCGACCGGTCTTGCCGTCGAGGAGATTTCCGGTTAGCCAGAACACGAGCACGAGCAAAACCAGACTCACCCTCAGAAATGGGATGCCACGTGCGATCTCCTGACCGAAGAGCTGAAGTGAGCCGNCAGGCTTCCCCGACGCACCGCCGCTGAACTGNNTCCAGTTGAACAACAATTGCTGTCCGACGAACGCGATCGCGAACGTAGCCAGGGCCAAGTAGAGCTCGGACACACGCAGACTCGGCACCCCGACGAGGAGACCGAACACGAACGCGACGAGGATCACTATGGGAATTTCCGTCTCCAGGCCGCGGTGCCATTCCGCCGTGATGTTGGCCGAGAGGAAGGCGCCGACACCGAGGAAGATTGCGTGGCCGAGAGTGAACTGGCCCGCGAAGCCAAACGCAAGTACCAGGCTTGCGCCGACCATGGCATACACAATGGTGATTCCGACGACGGCGCTGTAGTCCGCGAGCAGCGGCAGCGCCAGAAACACAACCGCGAATGCCCCCAGTCCAATGACCTGGTTGGTACCCACGAATCGTGGTCGCCTGATGCCCGCCCGTTCCATGGCCGTCGATGAAGGGCCGTGGATCTCCGACTGTGGCATCGGTGATCAGACCCTCTCGTGTGACTTGGAGCGCGTGAACAAGCCCCTGGGCCTGACGAGCAGAATGATGAAAACAATCACGACAGGCAATGCCGCGGCAAACTGCTCAGGCGCGTACTTGATCGCGGTCGCCTCGAGCAAGCCGAGGAGGAGACCACCGAACACGCCGCCGGCAAGGCTTGTGAAGCCGCCGAGGATCGCGGCCACGAACCCTTTGATGAAAATGATGTTCATATAGTCCTGCTGAAGGAACAGAACCGGCGCGAACATGATCCCCGTTATCCCACCGACGGTGGCCGACATCACCCAGATGACCTTTGACACTGTGGCCTCTTTCACACCCATCAGCCGAGCAGCGTCCTTGTCTTCGGCAAATGCGCGCATCGCCAGTCCGAGCTCGGTGCGGTTGACGATGTAGCCGACGATGCCGAGAACGATGAAGGTGGTGATCGCGATGACGACATGCCACCAGTTGAACCGCACCTCACCTATGGTGAAGTTGTCTCGGTCGATGTCGCCTGGCACCCTGAATCGCTGGGCGGCGCCACCGAACCAGCGGAGCGCAACATTCGCGATGACCAACTCGAGCCCCAGCGTGANCGTCACGATTGCCAGGAAGTTCTCGTTGATCAGGGGCCGTATCGTCAGACGCTCGATACCCAAAATCGCGATGGCCACCATCACCAAGGACAGTGTGACCGCTACGCCAAAGGGCATTCCCTTTGACGACGCCCACCAGTGGGCGAGCCACCCGGAAAATCCAGCCATGGTGCCGGCGGCGAAGTTCAAGACCCGCGCTGTCTTGAAGATAAGCACCAATGACAGGCCTACCATTGCATAGGCAAAGCCGCTGACGAGCCCGGCCCACGCAAGCTGGATGATTTCGGTCATTGNATTCCCAACCTCCGNGCCAGCNGCCTGCGCCACTGTGACTNAATTAGNGACAGAGGTCCAACCACAAGGGCCGNCGGCGAGCGACCGGGGTAACAGCCCCGGTCGCTCGCTGACTCTTTCAGTGCAGGCTGATCAGTTGATGCGGGTCCACACACCGTCAATGATTTCTTGAACGATCGCACCCTGGTTCCCGAGCCCAGTCGCGGGGTCGAAATTGATCGGAGCCATAATCCCGCCGGTGTCAAAGTCGCTCAGGCTGATGAATGCCTCAGCAAGAGAATCAGCATTGAGGCAGTCGCCTGCAACGCGCAGACCTTCCTCCAGGGCGAGGCCACCGGAATAGGCGAGAAGGCTGGCCGAGCTCAGGTCGGCTTCTTCGGCCCCAACCGCGGTCATCTCTTCCTTGAACAGGTTGATGCCAGGCGAATCCTCGTTGAGACCGGCCATCACCGTCACACCGAGAGCCCCCTCGGCCAGTTCGCCGGCAAGGTCGGTGATGTTGGTGGTGACCACCGCGTTGGTGCCCCAGAAACGAGCTTCGAGACCAACCTGGTTGGCTTCATTAATGATCTGCGCGAACTGGGTGTCGCCTACGACGGNGTAGACATCGGTCACACCCGCATCAGCCATGGCGAGCAGCTGAGGCTGATAGGTAGTCGNGTCACGCTCCCACGTCTGTGATGCTGTCTCCCACTGGCCCGCGGCGCCATCTCTGAATCCCTGAACGGCCTCTTGCCCGTCGGGGGTGCTCAGCGACAGCACCGCCACCTTTGCTTCTTCGCCACCGAGGTCGAACTCGTTTCCGAAGTATTCGGAGTACGCGAAGGCCTGTGCGTAGCCAGATGGGTTGAGCGAGAAGAAGTATGGGTTGGCCTCGCGATCGTAGANGCTCGAGTCCTGGGCCCACGGGAACAGTGTCATCACACCGGCCTCGTTGTGAATCGGCAGGACCGCCACGGTCGGAGCCGAGCCAATGCTGGCCCAGACCGCAAAGACCTCTTCACGGTTGACAAAGAAGTCGGCGTTGACGACTGCCTTCTCGGTGTCGAATCCGTCGTCTTGGATGACGACCTCAATCATGCGGCCATCGATGCCCCCTCCGTCGTTGATTCTCTTTGCGGTGGCGTTGAGTGCAAGGGATGCCTGTTCACCGAGAGCAGCCAGGTTTCCGGTCAGTGGCTGGGATGAACCAAACTTGATCGAGGTGTCGGTTACGCCTTGACCCAGGACACATTCCGGCTCGGCCGCAGTGGCGGGGGCCGCAGTGGCGGGGGCNGCAGTGNCGGGGNCCGCGNTGCTGTCACCANCGTCGTCGCCGCACGCGACAGCGANAAGGCTGAAGATCGCCANCAGCGCTAGCAGTCGGACTATTNGCTTCGTCATTTGGAATGTCTCCTTTTGTTCCACGATCGCCACTGACCGGATGTCGGACAGTCAAGATCACCAGTGTCATCCCCGAGNCGCCTGTTGGCGCCNGACAGCGCCAGCCTAGAACTTACTTACGCGCCAGTCAAATCGAACACCGTGGCGTGCTTCCTCGAACAGCTCAGGTCCCGCATGGCTCTGCTTGAGGTTGCCGAATANTCCTCCGCGCTGTTTACTCAACGATTTCGACACGCTGAATCGATGGGTACAGTCCACCGGCTGTATCCCTGATCCTCGCCCTCCGACACGAAATCCAAGTCCGCAACGCCAAATCAACCCACCACAGTCCACGGACACTGATCGAACCATCATCGGCCCTCTCGGCTCAGCCATGGGGCGGTGACCGTCGGGGCGATCAGTGCGTCGCCGTCGGCGGCCGCGTAGATGGCGCGGACCAGCAGTTCGGTGTCTGGGCAAACAGCTCCAGCATCTGACCTCTCTTCCACTCGACGAATAACGCACGTACCACTAGCTGTGCGGTACGGGGATCGATTGGTGGGACACCACCGAGATTCAGAGTCGGTGGGCGGGTCGGGATCCGCCGAAGGGAACACGACGTCCCAGCCCGCGTACAACGCTGCCCTTATGCTGATCGCACGTTGATGAATGGGTGAAGTTTGGAGACCAAAATGGCTGCTCGGCGAGGGATCGTGATCATCGCGCTGCTTGCCGTTGTGCTTGCGGTGCGGAGTGCACCGGCTGTGGGACAGGAGACAGTGCTTTGCAATGGAGAGGTGGCGACCATCGTCGGCACCGAGAAGCGGGATGTCTTGCTGGGGACGGAAGGTCCCGACGTGATNGCCGGACTCGGCGGCAACGATGTGCTGCGCGGCTTCGGTGGCGACGACATCATGTGCGGCGACAACGGGAGCGATCGTCTCTTCGGCGGGCCAGGGTCCGATGTGCTCCTGGGCGGCAAGAAGAACGACATCGTCAAGGGCGACGGTCAAGCCGACACCCTGTTCGGCAACCAAGGCAACGACCGGATAATCGGCGGCGGCGGTGCGGACATCCTCGAGGGCGGGTCGGGACTGCGCGACCGGCTCTTCGGCAAGGGCGGATCCGACAGCTGTAGGGACCGCCAGAACACGTTCACAACGTCACATGAGACCTGCGAGGAGCTCTTGATGCCGATCGGCTACGAGGTCACCGGCCAGCCAGTCGAGCGACTGAACCTCGACTGACACCCAGGTAGGCCCACCTCGGCCCCACTCGCCACCAAAGCGAGTCCACCCGGGCCTACCACGTGTACTAACGCTTGTGTCGGAGGGGGGACTTGAACACCCCCAGTTAACGGGATCATCCCAACAGACTCATCACGATCATCCACCCCAACTACTGGGAATACCCTGCTGACCAAGCGACACCACGTGTCCACCGTCGAGGTTCATCACAAAGATCTCGTTGT